>JAQGMV010000300.1 GCA_028292225.1 Betaproteobacteria bacterium | reverse complement strand
CGCAGCCGATGATCAGCAGTCTTCGCATGATGCAATTTTAGCCCAAGCAGGCCGTTCCTCAGGAACGGCCTGCTTCAGCCCGAGAGCGACGCCCTTCAGGAGCGGCCAGCTTCAGCCCGGACGCGGTGCCCTCGGATCGCCGCGCTTTCAGCCTTACACTCGCCCATTCCCTCACCCATGTCCCATCGCATAACGATAAAACCCAGCAACCACACTTTCGAAGCCCAGGGCGACGACACCGTGCTCGAAGCGGCATTGCGCGAAGGCTACGTCCTCGCCTACAGCTGCCGCAACGGCGCGTGCGGAACGTGCAAAGGCAAAGTGCTCGAAGGCAGCGTCGACTACGGGGTATACCAGCCGGATACACTGCCCGACAGCGACCGGGCGCAGGGCCTTGCGCTGTTCTGCCAGGCCAAACCGCTTTCCGACCTGACGATCGAATGCCGCGAGATCAGCGCGGTCAAGGACATCCAGGTCCGCACCCTGCCGTGCCGGGTGCAGGCGATGGAAAAGCTCGCGCCGGACGTGATGCGCATCCAGTTGAAGCTCCCCGCGAACGAGCGGCTGCTGTTTCTCGCGGGACAGTACATCGACATCCTCATGCGGGGCGGCATGCGCCGCAGCCTGTCGATGGCGAACTCGCCCGAGGACGACGCCGTTCTCGAGCTGCACCTTCGCAATTACGGCGGACCTTTCAGCGACCACGTCTTCAACAAGATGAAAGAGAAGGAGATCCTTCGTTTCGAAGGGCCTCTCGGGACTTTCTTCCTGCGCGACGAAAGCGCCAAGCCGATCATCTTCGTCGCGAGCGGCACCGGTTTCGCACCGATCAAGGCGATGATCCAGCACGCCCTGCACAAAGGCATCACCCGCCCGATGACGCTGTACTGGGGCGGGCGCCGCCCCGCCGACCTGTACCTGAACGGGCTCGCCGAAGGCTGGTCGCGCGATCACGGCATCACCTACGTCCCGGTGATCTCCGAAGCGCTGCCGGAAGATGCGTGGACCGGCCGCACCGGCTTCGTACACCGTGCCGTCATGGAGGACTACCCGGATCTCACCGGTTACCAGGTCTACGCGTGCGGCGCGCCCATCGTCGTCGAGTCGGCGCACAAGGATTTCACCGGCAAGTGCGGATTGCCGGAGTCGGAGTTCTATTCGGATTCGTTCACGCCCGCGGCGGCGCCCGCGCAGACTGCAAGCGCAAACCCACCCCAGACCTAACCCACCCCACCCTAACCTCCCCCCTGAGGGGGAGGGTCAGGGGTGGGGGTGGTTTGGAACAGCTACGGGTAAGTAGCCGCCGGCTTCGCCGCGGTCGGCTCCGTGGCGCCCAACGCCTTCAGCGCGAGGTCGAGACTCTCGCGATAATGCCGCCGCGCGGCATCTGCGTTGCCGAGCTTTTCCTGAAGCCTCGCGAGCTCGACATGGCCCGAGACCGTGGGCTCGACCGCGATGCTCGCCTCGAGATAGCTTTGCGCTTTCCCCCACAGCGCCTGGCGCGCGCAGAGCTTTCCGAGCACGAGCAGGAGCGCCGCGTCGTTCGGTTGCTGCTGCAGCCACGTCTCGGCGCGCTCGAGCTGGCGGACCGGGTCGCGCCCGACCGCGCCCGGATAGAGTGCGACGAGCTGGCTGTCCCACGTCGTCTCGAGGCTTTGCTCGACGATCTGCTGTGCGTCGGCGCCGCGCCCGAGCCCGATATAGATGCGCGCGACTGCCGCGGCCACTGAAGTCTCACGCTTCTGCGCCTCCGGGACTTTCTTCCATGCTTCGTCGAAGGCGTGCGGGTCGAGCGCTTTTTTCTTGAGGTTTTCGACTACCGCATGAGTGCGCAGCTTGGTCGCCTGCTCGCTGTCGAAAACACTGCGGCGCTCGAGCTCTCCGACCAGCGCGATGACCTGATCCCAATGACGCGCGAGCTGCTGCGCTTTCAGCTCGAGCTTGAGCGCCGCGGTGTGTTTGCGCGGAAGCGCCTGCAGCGCATCGAGGGCTTCGTCCGCCCTCCTTTCCTCGAGCAGGAGCTCGGCTTCGGTCACGATACGCAGCGCGTCTTCGTCAGGCGCCCCCTGCGCCGCCTGCTGGAGATAGGCATCGCGGCGGTCGCAGGCGCGAAGCTCGTGCGCGGCGCGGGCGGCGAGCACGAGCGCGAGCCGCCGATGCTCGCCGAGCTCGATCGATTGGGCAGCCGCGCGCTCGGCTTTGGCGTAACGGCCTTCGAAGTACGCTTCGAGCGCCGAGAGCAGTGTCGCCTGCGCGCTCTCGCGCCTGCGCGCCACGCGATACCGGCGCACGCGCGCGGGCGTCTGCACCGCGGTGGTGACCAGCCGTACGAGGCTGTAGAGGACGATGAAGCCGATCGCCAGCAGCACGAAAAGCAGGTTGAGCGAGACTTCGATGCGATACGGCGGCAGCACGACGAGCACGTAGCCGTCGTTGTAGCGCGCGGCGACGACGAGCCCGACCGCGAGCGCGAACAGCGCGATGACCGAGAAGAGCGTTTTCACCGCGGCGGCCGCTCGCGCGCCAGGCGGAGGTTGCGCACCGAATCGAGAGTCGAGGAAATGTCGGGCATCTCGATGTTGATGTCGCTCTCGTGCAGGTTGCGCAGCGTCGAGAGCGTGTTGCTCACCGCTTTCTCGCGCGTGTCGTAGTACTTCGACACCCAGTCGCGCGCCGCGTTGAGGTCGGCCTTGAAGCTCGTCTGGTCGCGCGAGAGCAGCGCGAGCCGCGCACCGAGGAGGCGCAGCTTCAGGTTCTCACGCAGGTAGAAGGTCTGCGACGGCGCGAGCAGCGGCACTTCGGCGCGGTCCATGTTCTGCACCCTCACGAGCTGTTTCAACTCGTTCCACGCTTCGCGCGCGAACCGCTGCCACGTATTGACCGGCGCGGTGCTGGGCGCGTCGCCCGCTGCATTCTCCGGAGGCCGCACTTCCATCGCGAGCGGCAGCTTGTCGATCGAGCCGATCACGTTGTCGAGGCGCACCGCGATGCCCACCGTGTCGACGAACGGCAT
>JAQGMV010000273.1 GCA_028292225.1 Betaproteobacteria bacterium | reverse complement strand
TCGATCCAGCCACTCTCCCCCGCTTCATCAAGGAAATCGGCCGCGGCAAGCACGCGGCGCGCGATCTCTCGCGCGTAGACGCGCACGCGCTCTTCGCAGCGATGCTCGCCGGCGAGGTCCCCGACCTCCAGCTCGGCGGCATCCTCATCGCGCTGCGAGTCAAAGGGGAGTCGCTCGAAGAGCTCGCAGGCTTTGCCGCGGCGTGCGAAGCGAGCTACCCGCACTTACCCGCGATGGCTGATGGAAACGTGCCGGTGGTCATCCCGTCGTACAACGGCGCGCGCCAGTTGCCGAACCTCGTGCCGCTGCTTGCGCTGCTGCTCGCGCGCGAGGGCGTGCCGGTGCTGGTTCACGGCGTGACGCACGACGCAGGGCGCGTCACGACGCGTGAAGTGTTCGAGGCGCTCGGCATTGCTCCGGCCGCTTCGCACGAAGACGCCTCTGCGCAGCTCGCCGAGCGCCGCGTCGCCTTCCTGCCTGTCGACACGCTTGCACCGAAGATCAGCAACCTGCTCGCGATGCGCGCGCGCCTCGGGGTTCGCAACTCGACGCACACGCTGGCGAAAATGCTCCAGCCTTTTGCCGGACCTGCGGTGCGCATCGTCAGCGTCACTCATCCCGAATACCTCGTTCGGATGCGCGAATACTTCACCGTACATGACACCGACGCCCTGCTCCTGCGCGGCGCTGAAGGTGAAGCGGTCGCACATCCGCGGCGCGAGCCGTTGATCGAGTGGGCGCACGCCGGGACTGTGCAAGGTTGGACTGCTCAGGCGGTGGATTCCTCATCCGTTCGTCCTGAGCCCTTCGACAGGCTCAGGACAGACTCCGGTGTGGAGTCGAAGGATGAACCGCAGACCTCCATTCGTCCTGAGCGCAGTGATACGAAGCGGAAGGATGAACGGCAGCTTCCCGCTCGCGAAGCCGAAACGACTGCGCGCTGGATCGAGCGTGTGCTCGAGGGCGAAATTCCGGTCCCGGCCGCAATTGCTCACCAGGTCGAATGCTGCGAGCGTGCCGTGGCTGCGCTGGGGGGGTCTGACCCCGGTTTTCAGCAATGACGTCCGGCAAGGTCTACCTCGTCGGCGCAGGCCCCGGCGATCCGGAGCTGCTGACGATCAAAGCGGCTCGGGTGCTCGGAAAAGCCGACGTCGTGCTGGTCGACGACCTCGTCAGCCGCGCGATCCTCGTCTACATCCGCGAAGACGCGCGTGTGGTCAAAGTGGGAAAACGCGGCGGCTGCCAGTCGACGCCGCAGGCGTTCATCGAGCGCCTCCTCATCGCCGAAGCCAAGGCCGGCCGCACTGTCGTGCGCCTCAAAGGCGGCGACCCGTTCATCTTCGGACGCGGCGGCGAAGAAGCCGAAACGCTGGAGAGCGCAGGCGTCGAGTGGGAAGTCGTCAACGGCATCACCTCGGGCCTTGCAGCCGCCAGCGCGGCGGGTGTTCCGCTGACGCATCGCGAGCATTCGCAGGGCGTGGTATTCGTCACCGCGCACGCCGCAGCCGGCAAGGAGCCCGACTGGGCCGCGCTGGCGAAAAGCGGGATGACCCTCGTCGTCTACATGGGTGCGGCGCGATGCGAAGCGGTGCAATGCTCGCTGATCGCCTCAGGCCTGCCTGCGACCACACCCGTGGTCGTCGTGCAGGACGCCTCGCTCCCTCGCGAGCGGCAACTGCGCACCATCCTCTCGCGACTCGCCGACGACGTCATTGCGCATGAGATCGAAAGCCCGGCGATCATCGTGATCGGCGAAGTGGCGCGAGAACAGCGCGTAACCCGCGGCTCCCTCCACTCGGCGAGCGCCTCGTAATCCCCACGTCGCCATCGCGAGGCGCCGACGCAAGGCGCCGTGGCGAAGCCGTGCCGCAAGCATCCCGGGACGCGACTACGCCGCGACTGCGGCGGCTCTTACCTGCCTGAGCAAGCGGACCCGCTGATCGACCTCGATGTCGCTGAAGAGCACATCAGGTCGGTCCAGCTCCACGGTGCCGTGCCGGGTCCGGACAGCGTCGATCCTGCTTTTGATTTCGCCAGTGATCATGGTGTTCGGCGCGATGGCGAGGCTTTCAGACAGGGGCGCGGAACCGCGCCCGACGATTGTACTGGTTCGCAGCGCCGTTCCTCGTTTGAATTCAGGACCGCTCGGCTGCTTGGCGCCACCTTCGTTTCGAGCGCTTCGAGGTTGCTTCGTCGCGGGGCTCCTCGCAATGACACGAGGTGCGGGCCCCGACCTGCTCCGCGAGCCCGCCCCTCCACTGCGCTCGTCATTCGACGCCGCCCCCTGTGATACGCTTCCGGCCGTTGCGCGCCGCGCCTGTCACACACTCCTGGAGGACCCATGAACCACGCCGACACGAAGCCTGTCCTGAGCGTAGCCGCTCGTCATTCGAGCGCCGGGAGAATGGCATGAGCGGCGAAGTCGAAGGGCTCGCCCGCTCGGGCGCGCAAATCCTGGTCGACTCTCTCAAAATTCACGGCGTCGACATGGCGTTCGGCGTCCCGGGCGAGTCGTATCTCGCCGTGCTCGACTCGATGTACGACAGCGACATGAAGTTCGTGATCTGCCGCCAGGAAGGCGGCGCCGCGAACATGGCCGACGCGTACGGCAAGCTCACCGGCCGGCCGGGCATCTGCATGGTGACCCGCGGTCCGGGCGCCACCAACGCTTCACTCGGCATCCACACCTCGCACCAGGACTCCACGCCGGTCATCCTCTTCGTCGGGCAGGTCGGCAACGATGTCGTCGAGCGCGAAGCGTTCCAGGAAATCGATTACCGCCGCATGTTCGGGCCGATGGCGAAATGGGTCGCGCAGATCGACCGCGCCGACCGCGTTCCCGAATACATCAGCCACGCTTTTCACACCGCCATGTCCGGACGGCCGGGCCCGGTCGTGCTGGCGCTGCCCGAAGACATGCAGACGCAGATGGCGATGGTGCCGGACACCGGCCGTTATCAGCGCGTCGCCGCGCATCCCGGCGCGGACCAGATGAAGCGCTTGCGCGAGATGCTCTCGCAGGCGCAGCGCCCTATGGTCATCGTCGGCGGCGGCGGTTGGAGCAAAGCGGCGTGCGACGACCTCCAGGCTTTCGTCACCGCCTACAACCTGCCGGTCGGCTGCTCGTATCGCTGCCAGGATCTCATCGACAATCGCGACCCGCACTACGTCGGCGACGTCGCGGTCGGCCTCAACCCCAAGCTCCAGGAGCGCTTCAAGACCTGCGACCTCCTGCTCGTGATCGGCGCGCGGCTCGGCGAATGGACGACGGTCAACTACACGCTCTTCGATCTCCCGCGTCTGAAGATGAAGTTCGTGCACGTGCATCCCGGCGCGGAGGAGCTCGGGCGCGTGTATCAGGGCGACCTGCTGATCAACTCCGGGATGCCGGAGTTCACCGCCGCCGCGAAAGCGCTCGAGCCGGTGAAGCGCGCGTGGGACGATTGGACGAAAGGCGCCCGTAGCGACCTCGACGTGTGGCAGCAGCCGGTGCAGGTCCCCGGCAACGTCAACATGAGCGAGATCGTGAAGTTCCTGCGCGAG
>JAQGMV010000226.1 GCA_028292225.1 Betaproteobacteria bacterium | reverse complement strand
GTATGGTGAAAGACGCATATCCCGGAATGCCTTCCACACTGACTTCGCGCGCCGTCCAGGACGCGGGGCAGAAGGCGTGCAGCAGGATCGCGGGCGAGAAGCTCACCGCAGACGAAGCGGCGCGTGTCGCCGAGGCGGCTCGCGCGACGATCAAATATCCGGCGCTCGGCAAGCTTGCCGGCGACTGGAAAGCAGGCGAGCGACTCGTGAGCGACGGCGCGGGCCTGCGGGTGCGCGAAGGCCGGGTCGAGCCTGTGAAGGAGAACGGCGCGCTGTGCATCAATTGCCACGCGCTGGACCCTCGCGAAGTCAATTCGGGAAACCTGGGCCCGGCCCTGACCGCCTACGGGGCGCAACGCGGCAGCTCCGACGCGGTGGTCAAGTACACCTACGAGAAGATCTACAACGCGTGGGCGTACTACCCATGTTCCAACATGCCGCGGCTGGGCGCCAACGGTTATCTCACCCCTGAACAGATCGCACACGTCGTCGCGTACCTCGTAGACCCGCAATCTCCGGTCAATAAGAAGTAAGCGCTCGCGGTCGAGTCGCCGGCACCCGTAAAACCATGTCGATGACGCGGCGCGAATTCCTCGAGGCACTCGCCGCAGCAGCAGCGGCGGGTTTGTCGCTCGGACTGCCGACCAGCCACGCAGCCGCGGACGGCGGCGCGCTCTACACCCTGCCGCCGCCGACCGGCAAGGTTTCGCTGCTGCACTTCACCGATTGCCACGCGCAGCTGATGCCCGCGCACTTCCGCGAGCCCGACGTGAACATCGGTGTCGGCGCGGCGAGGGGACGCCCGCCGCACGTGGTCGGCGAGGCTTTCCTGAAGCGCTTCGGTATCGCTCGCCAAACACCGCTCGCCCACGCATATACCCATCTCGACTTCACAGAGGCGGCGCGCCGTTACGGAAAGCTCGGCGGTTTCGCTCATCTGGCGACGCTCGTGAAGACGATTCGGGGGCAAAGGCCGGGCGCGCTGCTGCTCGACGGCGGCGACAGCTGGCAAGGCTCGGCGACAGCGCTGTGGACGCGCGGCGAAGACATGATCGCGGCCTCGAAGCTGCTCGGCGTCGAGATCATGACCGGCCACTGGGAATTCACCTATGGCGCACAGCGGGTGCAGGAAGTCGTCACCCGGCATCTCGCGGGACGCATCGAATTTCTCGCGCAGAACGTGCGCACCGCGGACTTCGACGACCCGGTGTTCGCTGCGTATACGATGCGCGAGATCAACGGCATTCCAGTCGCGATCATCGGGCAGGCTTTCCCGTATACCCCGATTGCGAATCCGCGTCATTTCGTGCCCGACTGGACTTTCGGCATCCAGGAAGAGCGGCTGCAAGGCGTGGTCGATCAGGCGCGCGCGAAAGGCGCCTGGGCCGTCGTGCTGCTGTCGCACAACGGCATGGACGTCGACCTGAAGCTCGCCTCGCGGGTCACCGGCATCGACGCAATCCTCGGCGGACATACCCACGACGCGGTCCCTGCCCCGATCGCAGTGAAGAACGCGAAAGGCGTGACCCTCGTCACGAACGCGGGCTCCAACGGCAAGTTTCTCGCAGTGCTCGACCTCGACGTTCAGCGCAGCGGCGTCAGGGATTTCCAGTATCGCCTGCTTCCGGTGTTTTCGAATTTCCTGCCCGCCGACCGTGAGATGGCGGCGCTCATCGAGAGCTATCGCGCGCCCTACAAGGCAAAGCTCGAAGAAAAGCTCGCGATGAGCGAAGAGCTGCTTTATCGCCGCGGCAACTTCACCGGCAGCTTCGACCAGCTCATCCTCGATGCGCTCATGTACAGCACAGGCTCGCAGATCGCATTCTCACCCGGCTTTCGCTGGGGAACGAGTATCCTGCCGGGCGCGCCGATCACGTTCGAAGACATCATGAACGCCACGGCGATCACCTATCCCTACGTCACCGTCACCGAGATGACCGGAGAAGCGATCAAGTCGGTGCTCGAGGACATCTGCGACAACCTCTTCAACCCGGACCCGTATTACCAGCAGGGCGGCGACATGGTGCGCGTCGGCGGCATGCAGTACACCTGCGAGCCGAGGCAGCCGATCGGGCGCCGCATCGGTGGGATGATGCTCGCCGGCAAGCCCATCGATGCGAACCGGCGCTACAAGGTGGCGAGTTGGGCACCCGTGGGCGAAGGCGCTTCGGGCCCTGCCATATGGGACGTGATGGCCGCTTACCTGCGCGAGCGCAAAGTCGTCTCGCCGCGAGCGCTCAACCGGCCGAGACTCATCGGTGTGGGCGACGACCCCGGGGTCTCCGACGCCTCTTCGTAGTCGTCTGCCCCGCACGCGCGGGCTCTGAAAAGGAAAACCCCTCTTGCGAGGGGTTCTCCGTGCGACTACGACACCGCGCCATCCGCGGCCGGGCGATCAGACCGTCCTGCGGCACTCCGCAGGAACGTACTTGAACATCGACGAGGCCGCAGTGCACGTCCACGTGACCGTGCCGCCGCCAGCGACTGACGGGTTGAGCGTGATCGTCACGGCGGTCCCGACAGCCGTTGCATTGCCGGTCATGACGATGACGCCGCCGTCGCTCACGCTGCCGGTGCTGACTTTACCCGCCGCACTGACGGTCAAGCCGACGCCGGCGCTGACGAGCGTGCCGTCGACCTGCGACTTTTCAGTCACGGTCGTTTTGAAGCCGCTCGCTGCGAGCACGAGCTCCGACACTTTCGCGCGGATGGTGTAGTCCTGATACGCAGGCAATGCGACCGCCGCGAGTATGCCGATGATCGCAACCACGATCATCAGTTCGATCAGTGTAAAACCCCGCTGAATACGGTTCATCAATGTTCTCCTGTAAGGATGGACACACATCGTGTCGTGGAGCGTGGTTGAGCAAGTTGTATACCAGCGGCCAAATCCGGCCCTGGCTGTAGCACGCTCCGGGGAAAAGTCACGGTTCTTCGGGCTGCTGCAGCCGGCGCTCAACGATTCTGCGGCACAAAGTGACAAAATTCGTCACTTACGTCGTGCTGCAGCTAGGACGCGTTGCGGCACTCGGGCGGAACGTATTTGTACTGGCTCGCAGCGGCCGAGCACGTCCAGGTCATGGGGCCCGGCGGCGTCATCGTCGGCGTCAGGACGATGGTCACCGTGGTTCCCACGCTGGTGGAGGTGATGGTGATGACACCGGTATTCGAGATGCTGCCGCCGGTGATTTTCCCCACGAGCGCAACGGTGAGTCCTATCCCGGCGCTGGCCATCGTCGCGTCCGACTGCGCGCGCTCCGCGACCGCGTTCTTGTAAGCCGTCGCCGCGAGAACGAGCTCGGAGACTTTGCTGCGTATCGTGTAGTCCTGATAAGCGGGAATCGCAATCGCCGCAAGTATGCCGATGATCGCGACGACGATCATCAACTCGATCAGAGTAAACCCTCGCTGCATTCGTTTCATGCGGCTCCTGTTGCAGCGATCGTCGGTGCGGCGGGTCGCTGAATCCTGCGGCGAAGCAACTTGCATACCATTGTCATCCACGGGGCCCGCCGTCACCCCGCGCTGATGCGAGACGCTGCTCGACTCGCGCGAGCACGTGTGTCCAGTCTTCGCCCCGCTGCTTTCTGACCAGCGTCACCGACGGATACCACCGCATCGCTTCCCCGTCCTCGCCGTAACGCCACTCCGGAGTCTCCGGAATGAGCGCCCAAGTCGCCACGCCGAGAGCGCCTGACAGGTGCACGGCCGCCGTCTGCACCGAGATTACCAGGTCGAGCGCGGACACCAGCGCAGCGGTCTCGTCGTAGTCGTCGAGCGCCTCGCGCCAGTGATGCACGCGCGTTTCGCTACCCGCGGCGACCTCGGCCATCTCGGCTGAGCAGTCAGTGTATTGCAGGCTCACGAAATCGATGCCGGCAAGCCGCAACACGCCGCGCCACTGCTCGAGCGGAACCGATCGCAGGCTGCCCCGCGTCGACGGCGCGCCGCCGCGCCACGAGATACCGACTTTGCGCCTACCGGGCAGCGCCGCGAGCCGCTCTGTCCAGTAGCTCACGCGCGCGGGGTCGGCGCGCAGATAACCCGGATGCGCAGGAAAATCGCTTGCGGTTTTTCGCAGAAACCGCGGCACACTGCCGATGGCCGAACGCCACTCTGCGCGGTGCTGGACAGCCTGGGCCGACGCATCGGTTTCGCCTGTGGCGCGCACGATCGCCTGCGGAAACGATCGCCGGAACAAGGCGGTGAGCTTCGGGTTGCATTCGATGACGCAGCGCCCGGCCGTGCGCAGAATGTCCGGAACGCACGAGGCGAACATGATCTCGTCGCCCAGGCCCTGTTCTCCGTACAACACGATCCCGCTGTCGGCGAGGTCGGAGCCATCCCATTCGTCCCTGCGCCGGGCGCCCGCGGCCCCGGGAGGCGAAAGCACCTTGCGTGCTTCGTAATCTTCCCAGCCCCGGCTGAACTCGCCTCGCGCAAGCAGGATGAGACCGCGGTTCAGGCGCGCTTCGTCGAACCCGGGATCGGCGTCCAGCAACCGGTCGTACACGCGCAGCGCTTCATGGCTGCGACCGCGCTGCTGCAGCACCAGCGCCCAGTTGAGGAGAGTCGCGGGACGCTCGGGCTCGAGCGCCAACGCCTGCTCGATGTATGAGGCGCCCGCGGTGTACTCCTCGAGCTCGCGAAACAGCACGTAACCGAGATTGCTGCGCGCTTCGGCGTATCCCGCATCGAGCGCGATCGCGAGCCTGAACTGCTCGACCGCGAACTCGAACGCGCGCGCTTTGATGTACGCCGCGCCGAGCGCGTTGTGCACCCGCGGGTTCGGACCGGAGTGGACGAGCGCCTGCTCGAGCGCACGTGCGGCATGGGCGGCGCGGCCGTCCTCGAGGTCGAGGAGGCCCAGGTGGTAGTGTGCGCGCCACGACTGCGGCGCGAAGTGCGTGGCGAGCGTATAGCTGTCGCGCGCCTCTTCCATCTCCCCGCGCTGATGCTGGAGAGTGCCGAGCAGCAGATGCGCGTCGCCGGCGTCGGGATGCGCTTGCAGCAGCGCCTCGAGCATCCGTATCGCCTCATCGGGTCGGCCCTCGGCGGCTGCCCGCGCCGGCGCCTGGAGCTGGGCCTGCACGTCAGCGGGCGGCACGGGAGCCCTGGGCGCCGCCGGGGGATCGCCGCCGAACAGGAGACGCCGGACGGCTTTCAGCATCGTTTCAGGGTGCGTTACCCGTGTCCGGCTCGAGCATACGCCGGCGCTCGGCCCGCCATGCTTCGGAATACTCGCAATGGACGTACTCCGGAAAGTACGGCCCGCCCTGCGTGTAATGCACCAGCGCCGCGTCGCTGCGCGGGGCATCGTAACCGACGAGGTGATTCCACCGATCGGGCAGTGCGCCGATGAGGGCTTCGCTGGTCAGCCATTTGAACTGGTGCAGCTCTAGGCCCGAAGCGCGGTTCACGTACTCGGGTGTAAGCGCTGCGCACCGCGCGTTGTTGAAAAGCATCACGCTGGACCAGTTCTTTTTCTCGTACTTGCTTTGCGGCTCGCCGAGGAACTTCACGGTCTCTTTCGGCCTGTGCTCGTGCTTGACCACCATGACTGCGTAGCGCTCGTCGCGAAGCGCCCACAGTCGTGCGATGTCCTCGAGCATGAGCATGTCGCAGTCCATGAAGACCGACCACCCCTGCGCACCGCAGAGATGAGGGGTGAGGAATCGCGAGAACGAAAAGTCCGACGATTGCAGCGCGTGTCGCTCCCGCGTGAGCACGCCCTTCAGCTGGCCGAGCACGAGCGGTGTGATCGAGACCGGCTCGGAGGCACGGGCGTGGATGCTGTGGGCGAGCACGTGGAAAGCGACGGTTTCGCGCGGGTCGAATCCTATGAATACAGGGATCACGGTGTGGATGGCTGGAGGTTGAACAGACCGGCGGCGATACATGGCGGCCGGCGGCGGAAAAGTCGGCCGGGCGCGACGCGGCGCGAGGCGGTGATGCGCGTGTATTCTTTCATAATCGATGCGCCAACGGGCTGCTGCCGTGTCCCGTCATTCAGAGAGCGCGCGTGCCGTCGCGCCGAGCTCTGCCGCGACCCGTGCAAGCACCGCAACCCAGTCCGAGTCGTCCCCCTGCCTGAAGATGCGCGCGGACGGGTACCACGGCATCGCCTCACCCTGATTGCCGTAACGCCACTCCGGCGCTCGCGGCGCCATCACCCACACCGGGCGCCCCAGGGCGCCCGCCAGATGAACGACCGCGGTGCAAACGCTGATCGTCAGGTCGAGCGCGCAAACCAGCGCTGCAGTCTCGTCGTAATCCGCGAGCGCCTCCGGCCAGTGCGCCACGAGCGGTCCGCCGCGCGCAATGAGCGCCTGAACCTCGGCCGCGGCGCCGTCGGTGTACTGGAGGCTCACGAAATGCACCCCCGGCGTTTCGAGCAGCGGGCGCAATCGCTCGAGCTCGATCGAGCGCAGGGCGACCCGCGATTGCTCGGTGCCGCCGCGCCACGAGATCCCGATCTTCGGACCCGGCCCGAGCGCCTCGAGCTTCGCGCGCCAGGCGTCCACCCGGCCGGGATCGGCGTGCAGGTAGCCCGTGCGCCGAGGGAAGTCGGAGAGGCTCGCGCGGTAATGCAAAGGCAGGCTGCCGAGCGGCACCTCGACCTCGGGGTGCACCGCTGCGACCGCGGTCGCGCAACTCTGGGCGTCCCCCGCCGCGTATACGTGCGCGCCAGGGAAAGAGCGGGCGAACAGGCGGCGCAGCTTCGGCGAGCACTCGATCACGCAACCGCCTGCATCGCGCATGAGCTCGGGCAGACACGAGGCGAACATGATCTCGTCGCCGATCCCCTGCTCGCCGTACACGAGCACGGGGCGGTTCGCGAGCGGCCCGCCGTCCCACCGGGGGAGCGTGTCCCGCCGCGGAACCCGCTCCTCGCTCATGAGGCGCGTCTCGTAATCGGGCCATCCCGCGGCGTAATCGCCGGTGAGCAGCCGGCAGAGCGATCGGTGAAAGCGCGCCAGCGCGTAACCCGGGGCGAGCGCCAGAGCGGCGTCGTACGCCGCAAACGCTTCGTCGAGGCGCCCCAGATCCTGGAGCGCGATGCCGCGATTGGTCATCGCTTCGACGTCATGCGGGCGATGTCTGGCAGCCTCTTCGTAACACTCGAGCGCTTGCTTTGATCGGTGCGTGCGCCGATACGCGAGGCCCAGGCTGATCCATGCCTCGTAAGGTGCCGAGGGGGATTGCACCGCGGCGCGTGCCGTATCGCACGCTTCGGCGTAGCTCCCGGTCTGCACCAGTGTTTCGACGAGCAGCTTGAGAACCTCGCCGTCATCGGGCTTCAGCCGGAAGGCCGCGCGCAAGTGTTCCAGCGCTTCGGTCGGCGCGCGCCGCCGCACCAGCATCAGCCCGAGCCCCAGTCGGGCCACGGCGTTGTCCGGTGCGAGGCTCACCGCACGCCGGTAGCTCTCCTCCGCCTCCGCATAATCGCCTGCGAGTCGGCACACGCTTCCGAGGTCCGCGTGCGCTTCGGCGTAATCCGGCGCAAACGACAACAGCCGCTCGAAGCTTGCCTTCGCCGCGTCATACGCTTTCGCCTCGGCGTGCAGTCGTCCGGCCGTTGCGTGGATCGCAGCGTTATGCGGCTCGAGAGCCGCAGCGCGGGCGAGCGTTCGCAGCGCGCGCTCGGTGTCTCCGGCGTTTGCCTCGCGCATCGCGGCTTCGATGAGCGCATGGGCGCGCCGCGCGCGCCAGGCGTGCAGCGGATACGTGAGCGCGGTGCGCACGAGCGTCGTGACGAGCATGAGGGTCCTGAGAAGTGCTTGAGCAGCCGATGCTATATGATATGCATGCCGGCTACGGGCTCGGGCAGCGGTGACGGAATTGCAGCGCAGCGGCGCAACCGGCAGCAAGGCAGCGAGCGCATCGATCGAAACGACGCACGAGAAGCAGAGGTAAATCGCATGGCATTATTCGGATCGGTTTCCGGCAAGGACGTCGACCTTTTCGCTAAAGGCTTGGCTGAAGAAATCGCCCGGCAATATCCTCCCGCGCTGGACAACGCGTCGGAGCGCACCCTTTCGGAGAAGCGCCTCGCGCGCATCCTCGAGGGCGTCTGCACCCGTGCCCTCGAATTCAAGAACGAGCACAAGCTCGGGGTCTACAAGAAGGCGCGGCTGGGCAACACGTTCCGGTGGGAGCTCGAGGCACTCGGCTACAGCAAGAAGCTCATCGAAACGGCGACCGAAGGCCTGGTCGTCTATCTCACGCGCAAGAACTGAAAAGCGCTGAAGCGCGCGACGCCTTCACGCCGCTGACGGCGGCGCGTATCCCGGTATCTGGCGTGGATCGACCGCATCGATCTGCTCGGGCTGCATGAACTCGGTGGCGTATTTCTCGTACACCTTCTCCCACATGAACACGTCGAAGAGGTCGGGATCGATGTGCCCGTTCAGCTTGAACTTGCCGAGTATGGTGAGCGCTTCGCTCAGAGTCTTGCCTTTCTTGTAAGGCCTGTCCCGGGCGGTCAGCGCTTCGAAAATGTCCGCGATGCCCATGCAGCGCGCCTGCACCGACATCTGCTCGCGCGTGAGCCCTTTCGGATAGCCTTTGCCGTCCATGCGCTCGTGGTGACCACCCGCGTATTCGACGACATTCGACAGATGCTTGGGCCACGGCAGCGCCTCGAGCATCTCGATCGTCATCGTAATGTGGTGATTGATGATCTGGCGCTCCTCAGGCGTCAGGGTTCCCGCGCGGATGGTCAGGTTGCCCACCTCCTCTTCCGAGAGGAAGTCCGCCTGCGTGCCCGCCGGCCCGCGCCAGCGGTATTTGCGCGCGATCTCGCGCACACGCTGGATGTCGCCGTCCTTCATCGACTCGCCGCCGATGTTGCTGTGCCTCAGGAACTCTCGGTCCTCATCGATCTCGGCCAGACGCGCTTCGAGCTGCGGATGATCGCGCCCGAGCTCGATCTGCACGTCGCGCTTGACGACCTCGAAGCGGGTGTCGATCAGCTCGATGCGGTCGAATATCGTCTGCAGCTTGGTCGCCTTGTCGACGACGTGCACCGGCGTCGTGACCTTGCCGCAATCGTGCAGCAGACCCGCGATCTTGAGCTCGTAGCGATCGCGATCGGTCATCGTGAAGTCCTTCAGCGGGCCGGTGTCGCTGTGGTCGACCGCGTCCGCCAGCATCATCGTGAGTGCGGGCACTCGCTCGCAATGGCCACCGGTGTACGGGGACTTGTCGTCGATCGCCGCGTTGATGACCTTGATGAAGGACTCGAACAGGTTCTCGAGATGGTTGATCAGCAGCCTGTTGGTGAGCGCGATCGCCGCCTGCGAGGCCAGCGACTCGGCGAGCCGCTGATCCGCGTCCGAGAAAGGCTTGACTGCACCGGAGTCGTAGTCCTTGGCGTTGATGAGCTGCAGAACCCCGATGATCTCGTTCTCGTGGTTCTTGATCGGGATCGTCAGAAACGACTTGGAGCGATACCCGGTCTTTTCATCGAAGCGCTTCGTCCCCGAGAAGTCGAACCCTTTTTCGGTGTAGGCGTCGGCGACGTTGACCGAGCAGTCGTGGTGGACCGCGTACGCGGCGACCATCGATTTGACCGGCGTGCCTTCCGAATCGAAAAGGTTCACGGGATAGAACGGAATCGGCACGCCGCTGGTGCCGCCCATCGCGATGCCGAGGCTGTCGTTCCTCATGATCTCGAACTTAAGCGACTTGCCTTCCTGCATCCGGTACAGCGTGCCGCCGTCGGCGTTGGTGATCGACTTCGCCGCCACGAGTATCGACTCGAGCAGCTTGTCGATGTCGCGCTCACTCGAGAGCGAAACGCCGATCTCGACGAGCTGGTCCAGGCGCTGGAGCAGGTCGGCCGAGGAATCGCGTTTCGTGAGCAGCTCTTCCATGTCGGGGGTCGGCGCTATTTGATGCAGACGGCGCGCACCTGCTGCATATCGGTGATGCCGAGCAGGACCTTCTCGATGCCGTCCTGCTTGAGCGTGCGCATGCCGTCCTCGAGGCCGGTTGCGAGGAGCTTCGCGACCCGCGCATGCTCCTGGATCAACGCCTTGACGCGGTCGGTTCCCATCAGGAGCTCGTGCAGGCCCACGCGTCCCTTGTAGCCGCTGCCCGCACAGACGTCGCACCCTTTCGGGCTGTATATCGTGAGCTCCCCCTGCTCGTTGCCGAACTCCTGGATCCACTGGACGCGGAGCTTTTCACGCTCGGTTTCGGGATCGGTCTTCCACGCGTCGGTGTAGAGCAGCTCCTGCGCATACTCGTCCATGAGCCGCTCGATCTCTTCGTCGCTCGCGACGTGGGATTCCTTGCACTTGCACAGGCGCTTGGCGAGCCGTTGCGCAAGTATGCCCACCAGCGCGTCGGAGAAGTTGAACGGGTCCATGCCCATGTCGAGCAGCCGCACGATCGACTCGGGCGCGCTGTTCGTGTGCAGGGTCGCAAAGACGAGGTGGCCGGTGAGCGACGCCTCGATGCCCGTGGACACCGTTTCCTTGTCGCGCATCTCGCCGACCATGATGATGTCCGGATCGGCTCTCAGGAACGCCTTCATCACGATCGCGAAGTCGAGGCCGGCCTTCCTGTTCACCTGGACCTGACGCAGGCCTTTCTGCGTGATCTCCACCGGGTCTTCGGCGGTCCAGATCTTGGTGGCGGGCTTGTTCAGGTAACCGAGCACCGAGTGCAGCGTGGTGGTCTTGCCCGAGCCGGTCGGTCCGCAGACGAAAAACAGGCCGTACGGCTTCGAGATCGCGGTCTTGCACAGGGCGAGATTGCGGCTCGAGAGCCCCAGCTTATCGAGCGGTATCGGCTCGCCGCCCGCGAGTATCCGCATGACGATGTCTTCGACGCCGCCCGCGGTCGGTATGGTCGCCACGCGCAGCTCGATGTCGAGCGGGCCGAACTTCTTGAACTTGATCTTCCCGTCCTGCGGCTTCCTGCGCTCGGAGATGTCGAGATCGCACATGATCTTGATCCGAGCAGCGAGCGCGTTGCGATAGCTCCCCGGGATCGAGATGTAAGGCATGAGCGTACCGTCGCGGCGGAAGCGCACTTCGGTTTTGGCTTTGCCCGGATACGGCTCGATGTGGATGTCGGAGGCGCCCTGCTTGTACGCGTCGATGATGACCTTGTTCACGAGCTTCACCAGCTCGTTGTCGCTCGCGGCGGAGGCGATGTCCTCGGACATCCCGGATTCGCCGTCCTCTTCGTCGAGGGTGCCGAGGAGATCGCCGATATCGCCGAGCTGGTCGTCCATGAGGCCGCTGCCGAAGAGCTGCTCCAGCGTCGCGGCGAACTCCTGGTTGGTCGTGACCGCGTAGACGATCCTGCTCTTCGGATAGACGTTGACGACCATGCGCGAGGCGCGCGTCTGCTCGGGGTCGAGCGTCATGATCAGCAGGCCGTCGGCGTCGTCGCCCAGCGGCAGCCACTGATTGGTCTCGCAGAACTCGCGGCTCATGTTGCGCAGCAGGTCGGAAGGGCGCACGCGATCGGTCTTGAACGCCTCGTACGGAACACCGAAATACACCGAGAGCGCGTGGCCGAGGTCGGGAATCTTCACCTGGAACTCGTCGACGAGTATCGTCTCGAGGTCGAGGTTCTTGCGGCGCGCGGAACGCTGCGCGAGCTCGAGCTCGTCGGAGGAGAGCACCTCGTTGGAGACAAGCGCTTCGTACTTGCTCCGCAGCGCCATGCTGGCGGGTTTCTGCCGCTGCTGGAAAGCGACCGCGAGCGTCTCTCCGAGCTGCACCACGCCTTCTTCCATGAAAGGCTGGAAAGGCCGACCGGTGCGCGAGTTGATGATCTGCACCACGCCGACGAGATCGCGTGCGCGCGCCTCGAGGACGGGTGCGACGAGCAT
>JAQGMV010000256.1 GCA_028292225.1 Betaproteobacteria bacterium | reverse complement strand
CGATCGGCCAGGTGGCGAACGCGCTGAACGTGCTCGTCGTTCACCCGTCGCTTCCGGCAAAGACGGTGAAGGAATTCATCGCGATCGCCAAGCAGAGGCCGGGCGCGCTCAACTTCGGATCGTCGGGTCCCGGCGCGACCGACCACCTCGCAGGCGAAGTGTTCAACGTGATGGCGGGCGTGAAGATGGTGCACATCCCCTACAAAGGCGGCGCCCCGGCGATGCTCGACCTCGTGGCAGGCCAGGTCGAGATCGTCTTCTCGACGATGGCGACCGCGATCGGCGCAATCCAGGGCAACCGCATCCGCGCGATCGCGATGACGGGCAATCAGCGCTACGAGCGCATGCCGCAGATCCCGACGATCGCGGAAGGGGGTCTCAAGGGTTTCGAGGTGAACAACTGGTACGGCTTCTTCGCGCCTGCGGGAACGCCGAAGGACGTCGTGACGCGTCTGCACACCGAGACCGCGAAAGCGCTCGCCATGGCCGACACCAAGACGCGCCTCCTCGACGCCGGCATCATCGGCACCTCGAGCACGCCTGAACAGTTCAACACTTACATCCAGGCCGAGACGAAGAAATGGGCGAAGGTCGTCAAGGACGCCAACATCAAAGCTGACTAGGAGCCTGCGCTCCCCCGAAGCTAAATCGGGGAAGCTTAATCGGGGACAGACCCCGATTTTCACAAATGTGAATATTGGGGTCTGTCCCCGATTTTGGGGTGGGGCCGTTCACGACATCGCGCGGGTCACCCACTGCGCCGCTTCGAACAACTGCCGGTCTGCGTCGCGCTTCGCGACGAGCTGCGCGCCGACCGGCAGGCCGTTCGGGCCGGTGAACAGCGGCAGCGTCATCGCCGGCACGTGCATCGTGGTCCAGATCAGGCAGAAGGACGCATCGCCGGTCGCATTCAGTCCCACCGGCGCTTCCCCGGCCGTGGCCGGCGTCAGCAGCACGTCGTAGCCTTCGAGCAGGTCGTCCATTTTCAACCGGCAGCGCTCGGCGAACGCGCGCGACTCGCGGTATTTATCGAAGCTGCACGTAAGCCCGTCGTTGATGCGGCCTTTGCGCAGGGTCTCACTGATCATCTCCCAGTGGTGATCGATCTCCCACGCGCGGTTGCGCGCGAACTCGAAGCTCGAGATCCACCGATGCGCGTCGGGCAGGCGCTCGAAGTCCTGCGGCAGCGTGACGTCTTCGACGCGAGCTCCCGCCCTCGAGAGCTTCGCGGCGCAGTCCTCGAGCATCTTCTTCGTCGTGTCGTCGCAACGGTCCCAGAAGTGCGTGCGGCAGAAGCCGACGCGCGGCGCTTTCGACGATGGGCCGGCAAGCGGCTGAGGCTTCTCGCCGAGCAGCACGTCGCGAAACAGCGCGACATCTTCGATCGAGCGGGCGATGAGGCCGAGCGTGTCGAGCGATCCTGCAGCCTCCATGACACCTGCGCAGCGCAGGTCACCCCATGTCGGGCGGTAACCCACGCAGCCGTTGAACGCAGCCGGTCTGATCGTGGATGCGGTCGTCTGCGTTCCGACGCCGAGCGGCACCATCGAATCGCCCACCGCGGCGCCCGAGCCGCTCGACGACCCGCCGGGGGTGCGCGTCGGGTCGAAAGGATTGCGAGTCTTGCCCGGATGGAAGTTCGCGAACTCGGTCGTCACCGTCTTGCCCATGATCACGCCGCCCGCACGGCGCGTAGCCGCCACACACGCCGCGTCGACTCGCGGACGATGCCCGGTGTGTATCGGCGTCCCGTACGCGGTCGGCATGTCGTCGGTGTCGATGATGTCCTTGATGGCGACAGGCACGCCATGCAGCGGGCCGCGGGTGCTCGCGCGATCGAGCGCCCTCGCCTGCTTCAGTGCGAGCTCGGGATCGAGGAACTGCCACGCCTGAACGCGCGGCTCGCGCTCCGCGATGCGATCGAGACAGGCGCGAGTGACGGCTTCGCAGGTGGTCTTACCGTCTGCGATGGCGCCGACGATTTCAGTTGCGGTCAGTTGGTTCAAAGCCTTCATATCAAACCTTAAAAGCAGAAAAAAGGGGGCGCAAAGGAAAACCGAGGACGCCAGGAGGTCTTATCTGAAAGGAGCAGGCACTCGCCGTCGTGGACCAGGAAACGCAGGTGCGGCGAATCGTGACTCCACGCGGACAATTATCCCTTGGCGTCCCTGTTTTTTCCTTTGCGTCCTTGCATTCCCGCTTTGCGTTTTTTTTCGTCACTTGACCCCGCGCAACCTGCGCATGGAATCGACGAACAGATCGGCGTCGGTACCGTACACGATGAGCTGCACGCCGCGCTTCGCGACGTCGCGGCCGTATTCGATGTCGAGCTTGTTGCCGATCGTGGTCATGACGTATTTGCCGTTGCGCTTCGCCGCGGCGACGACTTTCTCGAGCGCGGCGCGCATCTTCGGCTCGTCGAAAGTCGCGCCCGGAACGCCGAGAGAGATCGACAGGTCGGTCGGACCGACGAAATACACGTCGAGCCCCGGCATCTCGGCGAGCGCGTCGAAGTCCGCGATGCTCGCTTCGTCCTCGAGCAGCGGGATCGCCAGCGTCTCGCGGTTCGCGCGGGTCGCATACGCGTTCCAGTCGCCGCGGGTATAACCGGCCGCGCGCACCATCGGGCATGCCCCGCGCTCGCCTTCGGGCGCGTAGCGCATCGCGTTCAGAAGCTTCGCGCAGTTCTCGCGATTCGCGTGCGGCAGCGCGATGCCCGCCGCGCCGAGGTTGAGCAGCTTCTTGATGAGCGCCGGATCGACTTCGGGCACCCGCACGAAAGGCGTGACGCCCGAGGCGTCCGCAGCGCGGATGCAGTGCGCCGCGCGGTCGAGATCGAGCGCGCTGTGCTCCATGTCGATGATGACGAAGTCGACTTCGGCCGCAGCCATCATCTCGATCATCATCGGGCTGCCGGTGAACAGAATCATGCCGGTCACGGTCCTGCCTTCGGCAAGCCGCGCACGGATGCTGTTGTGGATCTGCATGGGAGTACGCCTGTTTTATCTGAGCCGGGCTAAGGGAACCGCCGCGCGGGGGCGCGACGGCGTGCTCAATTGTACTCGGGCCGAATGCGAGCCCGTAACGTCTCGAAACGAGGCGATAATGCCGCGGAGCGATGGCAGCGGGCTGCGATACGTGTTGCGCTCCGCTGCCGCTCCATGCTATTCGCATCACTGGCCACGCTCTCCCTTCGCCGCGCTCTACGTACATTGTCGGGAGAAATACTACGTATCGAGGACGCCACGTTTTCCAGCATCACCCCTACCGCGCACGGATCTTCCCGCGCACGATGAACTTCGCTTCTCACCGCCGTACATGACGCGTACCGCAGCGCACACACGGTACGGCGGCACCGACATGGAGCCGCCGCTACGCGCCGTGATCTTCCTCCTGGACCGCCAGCGGTATGCGCTGCCGCTCACTACGGTCGAGCGCGTCGTGCGCGCCGTCGAAGTGGTTACGCTGCCGGGCGCCCCGCACCTCGTGCTCGGCATCATCGACGTGGGCGGCCGCGTTTTGCCCGTGATCAGTCTCAGGCGGCGGTTTTCACTGCCCGATCGGCAGATCGAGGTTACGGACCAGTTCCTGATCGCGAATACGACCCTGCGCCCGGTGGCCCTGGTGATCGACGACGTCGCGGGCGTCATCGAATGCGAGTCCTCGGCGGTCGCCGGGCCCGCAGCTATCGGACCGGGCATGGAGTCTTTCGAGGGCGTGGCCAAGCTGGAAGACGGGCTGGTGCTGATCCACGATCTCACTAAACTGCTTTCGCTCGATGAGATCCGCGCGCTGGAGGCGGCGCTGAGCGACGAAGAACATGTCCACGATCAGCGCTGAGCGCTGGGTGCGGGTGAGCGAAGTCGTCGCCGAGACGACGGGCCTCCATTTTCCGCCCGACCGCTTTGATGATTTGCAGCGCGGCGTGACTTTGAGCGCGAGCGCGCTGGGTTTCGACGATGTCGCCGCGTGTGCCGACTGGATCGGTTCGGTACTCCTCGCGCCGAAGCAGGTCCAGATACTGGCCAGCCATCTCACCATCGGCGAAACCTATTTTTTCCGCGACAGCAATACCTACGACGCCTTAACCGGCTGCATGCTGGAGGACATCGTGCGTGAGCGCAGGAACGGCAGCCGGCGCCTGCGAATCTGGAGCGCCGCGTGCTGCACCGGCGAAGAACCCTACTCCCTCGCCATGGCCTTGCGTCAGGCCCTGCCCGATTTTTCGAAGTGGGACGTGACGATACTCGCCACGGACATCAATCCTGTTTTTCTCGAGAAGGCGGCAGCCGGAATTTACGGGGAATGGTCGTTTCGCGCCGAATCGTCGGACATCAAGGCGCGCTATTTCCGCCGCACCGCGGACGGACGTTACGCCGTGATCCCCGAGATCAGAGCGATGGTCAAGTTCGCCCCGCTGAATCTCATGTCGGACGTCGCGTATCCGTCACCGGTGACCGACACCCATGCCATGGACGTCATCTTCTGCCGCAATGCGCTCATGTACTTCGCCCCGGCGGCGATGCGCAAGGTCATAGGAAAACTGCACGATGCCCTGATCCCCGGCGGCTGGCTGGCGGTCAGCCCCAGCGAAGCGTCCCACGCCCTGTTCAAGCAGTTCGTGCTGGTGAAGAGTCACGGGGCCCTCCTGTACCGCAAGGGCGTCGCGGATGCGCCGGACGTGCCGGCCTGGTCCTGGACTCCGGTGGCTCCGGAAGCGGCTGAGGCCGCCGATGAACCGGTCAACAGCGGCGCACCTACAACTGCATTCTGTACAGCCACGCCCGAGGCGTGCGCTGCCGGTGCGCGCATGCACGCCGATCTCGGCGAGCTCGAGCAGGCGCTCGCATGGTGCGAGCGATGGACCGCGGCCGACAAGCTCGACCCGCGCAGCCACTATCTGCGCGCGGTCATCCTGTTCGAGCAGGGGTGTCTCGACGCAGCACGGGGCGCGCTGCAGCGGGCGCTGTTTCTCCAGCCCGATTTCGTCCTCGCGCATTACACCCTGGGAAACCTCGCCTCGCGCTCGGGTGAGGACGACGGGGCTCGCCGGCACTACACCAACGCACTGCTCCTGCTGAATCGCCACGACGTCGACGATCTCGTACCTGAATCGGAGGGCCTCACCGCCGGGCGGCTGACTGAGACGATCACCTCGATGATGATGGCGACCTCGCACGATGAATGACGAAGCCGGCAGCGCCCTGTCCGAAACCCAGCGCATACTGCGCGCCCGCGCGCGTGCGCTGGCGCGTCCCGTCGATGACGCTCCACTCGTCGAGAGCACGGTCGAAGTGCTCGAATTCTCTCTCGCCCACGAGCGCTACGCGGTCGAGGTGAGCTACGTCACCGGAGTCGAGCCGCTCAGGAACCTGACGCCGCTGCCGTGCACGCCGCCGTTCGTGGTCGGCATCGTGAACGTGCGGGGCCGGCTGCTGCCGGTGCTCGACCTGAAGAAGTTCTTCGATCTGCCCGAGGAAGGATTGGCCGACCTGCACGCCGTCATCCTCGTGAGCAACAAGGACATCGAGTTCGGCCTGCTCGCCGACATCATCAACGGCGTACGGAGCATACCGCTGGCGAGCCTGCAGCCCGAGCTCCCGACGCTGACCGACATCGGAACCGAATACCTCAAAGGGGTCACACCCGAGCGCCTCGTGGTGCTCGACGTCGCGCGCATCATGGCGGACCCGAAGATCATCGTGGACGAAGACATAGGGGATTAAAAGTGAGTGTTTCCATGAAATGGACCGTCGGAGCAAGAATAGGCGTTGGATTCGCGTTCGTGCTGGCGATATTCACCGCGGTGAGCGTCGTCACGTACTACACCACCAGCGAATTGATCGACGCCTCCGATGCACGACAGGATACGTACGACATCCTGAACCGGCTCGCGCAGATCGAGCTGAATGCGGTGGAGATGCAGAACGCCGTTCGCGGCTATGCGATCATCGGTGACGAACGTGAGCTCGTGCCGTATCAGCAGGCCATCGACACGACCGAGGCCGCGCTGCGCGACGCCCGGGCATTGGTCCAGAACAATCCGCGACAACGGCAGCGATTCGAGGTCTTCGAGCCTGTCGTCAGGAATCGCATCGATCGCGCCCGGCAAACCATAATCGCAGTCCATCAGAAAGGACCCGAGGGAGCCCTCGAGCTGGTTCGCAACACGAGCAAGACTGGCGGCGGCGCCACTGCGAGCCTGCGCAAGGCCCTCGACCAGATGGAAGGCGAAGAACGGCAGGTCCTCAAGGAGCGCAGCGACGCGGCGCAGACCGACGCCCGCCGCGCCAAATGGACCATCCTTCTGGGCACGCTCGCCGCGATCCTGCTTTCGGCCACGGCGGCATTCGTCATCGCCCGCGGAATATCGCGTCCGCTGCGGGAGCTCACGGAAGTCGCGGAACGGATTACCGGCGGCGATCTCGACGTCAAAGTGAACGCGGACACGCGCAGCGACGAGGTGGGCGCTCTCGCCCGCGCGTTCGATCGCATGGCCAAGTCGCTGCGCAGGATGGCGAACATGGCGGAGCAGATCGCCGCGGGCGACCTGCGCTCGCGGATCGAGCCCCAATCGGCCAACGACGTCCTGGGCCACGCTTTCCTGAGGATGAGCGAGAATCTGCGCGAGCAGATACGCGCACTCGTCGAAGGCGCCAACGTGCTCGGTTCGGCAGCGAGCGAGATCGTCGCCTCCGCCAGCCAGCTCGCCGCGAGCGCCAGCGAAGCGGCGGCGGCGGTGAGCGAGACCACCACTACGGTCGAGGAGGTGCGCCAGACCGCACAGATCGCAAGCCAGAAGGCGAAGCACGTTTCAGAAAGCGCCCAGCACGCCGCGCAGAGCTCCAGGAACGGAGCCAAGTCGGCCGAGGACGTGGCCACGGGCATGAGCCGGATCAGCGAACAGATGGAAGGTATCGCCGCCAGCATGATGCGGCTGTCCGAGCAGGGCCAGGCGATCGGCCAGATCATGGCTTCGGTCGAAGACCTCGCCGCCCAATCGAACCTGCTCGCGGTGAACGCCGCGATCGAAGCGGCCAAGGCGGGCGAGCACGGCAAGGGTTTCGGCGTGGTGGCGCAGGAGGTGAAAAGCCTGGCCGAGCAATCGCGGCAAGCCACCAACCAGGTCCGCACCATACTCGGGGACATCCAGAAGGCGACGGCGAGCGCGGTGATGGCGACGGAAGAAGGCGCCAAAGCCGTCTCCTTCG
>JAQGMV010000237.1 GCA_028292225.1 Betaproteobacteria bacterium | reverse complement strand
CGTGCGTCTTTCCGCGAGCCGCGGACTCGAGATCGACCAGTCGACCCGCGAGCCGATCAAGTCGCTCACGCCGCTGCTCGCCAACGTGCCCCCGGCGCGCCTTTTCGACGAGCTGCTGAAGCTCCTGCTCTCCGGGCACGCTTACGAGTGCGTGATGGCGCTGCGCCATGAAGGCCTGCACCACGGCCTGTTGCCGATGCTCGACGTCATCCTCGACCAGCCGATGGGCGAGCGCTTCGTGATGATGTCGCTGCGCAATACCGACGCGCGCATCAAGAACGACAAATCGGTGTCGCCGGCGTTTCTTTTCGCGTCGCTGCTCTGGCATGAAGTACTTGCCGGGTGGAAGAAGCTCGAAGCCGACGGCATGCCGCAGATCCCGGCGCTGTTCCAGGCGATGGACGAGGTCATCCAGTCGCAGGCCGGCAAGCTCGCGATCCCGCGCCGGTACAGCGCAGACATGAAAGAAATCTGGGTCATGCAGCCGCGTTTTCTCCAGCGCAACGGACGCAGGCCTTACCGGCTCATCGAGAATCCGCGCTTCAGGGCGGGTTACGATTTCCTGCTCCTGCGCTGCGCGAGCGGCGAAGTCGATCCCGCGGTCGGCGAGTGGTGGACGCGCTTCCAGCACGGCGACGAGACCGAGCGCAGAGAGTTGCTCGCGCAGCTGACGAACGATGGCGCCGAGCCTGCAAAACGCAAGAGGCGGCGCAGGCGCAAACGCACCGCGGACGACGCACCTGAGGCCGGCGGTGCGGAGCCGAGTTGAATCTGACTTGACACTCGTGCCCGCCTACGTCGCGCTCGGCAGCAACCTGCGGGACCCGGCGGCACAGGTGAGGGCAGGCTTCGAAGCGCTCGCGATGCTCCCCGATTCACGCGTTGCTGCGGTGTCCTCGCTTTACCTGACTGCGCCTGTGGGGCACCTCGACCAGCCTGATTTCGTGAACGCGGTCGCGCTCATCGAGACCGCGCTCGCCCCCCGCGCGCTGCTCGAGGAGCTGCTCGCGATCGAAAGGCAGTTCGGCCGCGTCCGCGGAGTTCCGAACGGACCGCGCACGCTCGACCTCGACATCCTGCTGTACGGCGACGAGTCTCACGAAGACGAAGCCCTCACCATTCCTCATCCGCGCATGCACGAGCGCGCTTTCGTGCTCGCGCCGCTCGCCGAAATCGCGCCTGACGTGATGATTCCCGGCCGCGGCAGTGCGGGCGCGCTCGCTGCGAGCGTCGAAGCGGGCGGGATTACGAAACTCGATGCACCCGAACAATGAAGCTGCCCGACAAATACCGTTACATCGTCGTCGAAGGACCCATCGGCGTCGGCAAGACCACGCTCGCCCGCGCGATCAGCGAAGCGAGCGGCGCGGCGCTCATGCTCGAAGATCCCGATGCGAATCCGTTCCTGCCGAGGTTCTACGAAAGCCCCGAGCGTTATGCGCTGCCGACTCAGCTTTTCTTCCTGTTCCAGCGCATCGACCAGCTCGCGGCGCTCAACCAGTCCGACCTGTTTCGCCGCGCCAGCGTCGGCGACTTCATGCTCGAGAAGGATCCGCTGTTCGCGCGCCTCACCCTGAAGGATGAAGAGCTCAAGCTCTACGAGCAGATCTACGATCACCTGAAGCCCCAGGCGCCTTCGCCCGATCTCGTGGTCTATCTCCAGGCCACCCCGGAGACCCTGATCGAGCGCGTCCACAAGCGCGGCATCGATTACGAGAAAAACATGTCCGATGCTTACCTCGTCGGCCTGGCGGAAACCTACACGCGGTTTTTCTACCAGTACACCGGCGCGCCGTTGCTCATCGTCAATTCGGACCGCCTGAACTTCGTCGAATCGCAGGGCGACCTCGAGCTCCTCATGGAGCGCATCGTGGCGATGCGGGGGCCGCGGGAATTCTTCAGCCTGGGCGCATGAGGCGAGCCACGGGCGGTCGCGGTATATAATTAGCCCCCGGCAGCTCGCCAGTGATGAGTGTTTAGTGTTTAGTGTTGAGTTGCGCGGCACCGACAGAAACACCGGTTTTCAGCCACTAAACACTCGACACTAAAAACTAGACACTGCGATGAGAGTCACGCTGACAGCGCTGCAGAAAATGGCGCACGAGGGCAACAGGATCACGCAGCTCACGTGCTACGACGCGAGCTTCGCAGCGGTGCTCGAGGCCGCCGGCGTCGAGACCCTGCTCATCGGCGATTCGCTCGGCAACGTGTTGCAGGGCCACGAGTCGACGCTTCCGGTCACCTTGCGCGACATCGTGTATCACACCGCGTGCGTCGCGCGCGGCGCCAAGCGCGCATTCATCATCGGTGACATGCCTTTCGGTACTTTCCAGGTTTCGCCGCAGGACACATTCCGCAATGCCGCCGAGATCATGGCGGCGGGCGCGCACATGGTGAAGCTCGAAGGCGGCCGCCCGATGCTGGAGACCGTGCGCTTTCTCACCGAGCGCGGCATTCCGGTGTGCGGGCACCTGGGGCTCACGCCGCAGTCGGTGCACCAGCTCGGCGGTTACAAAGTGCAGGGGCGGCAGCAAAGCGACGCTGAACGCCTGCTCGAAGAGGCACAGCTCCTCGAGGAGGCCGGCGCCGGCATGATCGTCCTCGAAGCGGTCCCCGCTGCGCTCGCCAAACAGATCACAGCGGCTGTTCGCGGGCCGACGATCGGCATCGGCGCAGGCGTCGACTGCCACGGCCAGGTGCTCGTGCTGCACGACATGCTCGACATCTACCCGGGCAAGAAAGCCAAGTTCGTGAAGAACTACATGCGCCTGGGCGGCACCGTGCAGGCCGCGGTCGAGCTCTTCGTCCAGGAAGTGAAAGCGAAGACCTTTCCCGGCCCCGAGCACAGCTTCTGAAGTTCCTGCGCCATGGACATCATTCATTCCGCCGCCGCGCTTCGCGAGCGGCTGCAGCGCGAGCCGAACAACGTGTTCGTGCCGACGATGGGCAATCTACACGAAGGCCACATCGAGCTCATCCGCATGGCCAAGCCGCGCGCGACGTGCACGGTGGTGAGCATTTTCGTGAACCGGCTGCAGTTCGGTCCGCGTGAGGATTTCGACCGCTATCCGCGCACGCTTCCCGTCGACGCGAAGAGGCTCGAGGAAGTCGGCGTCGATGTGGTGTTCGTGCCGGACGAGCGCGAGATCTATCCCGAGCCGCAGACCTTCGTGGTCGAGCCTTCAGACCTGCAGCACATCCTCGAAGGCGCGCATCGGCCCGGACATTTTCGCGGCGTGGCAACCGTCGTGCTGAAGCTCTTCAACCTGGTGCAGCCGCACTCGGCGATCTTCGGCAAGAAGGACTACCAGCAGTACCTCGTGCTGCGCGACATGGTGAAGCAGTTCGCGCTGCCGATAGAGATCATCGCCGGCGACACCGTGCGCGCTGCCGACGGTCTCGCGCTCTCTTCACGCAACGGCTTTCTCAATGCCGACGAGAGGGCCGAAGCCCCGCGGCTCTATCGCGTGCTGCGCCAGGCGCACGAACAGATCGTGGGCGGCGCGCACGATTACCAGCGCATCGAGCTCGAAGCGATGGCCGAGCTCGCACATCACGGCTGGCACCCTGATTACGTTGCGGTGCGCCGGCAATCGGACCTGCAGCCGCTCGAAGACGGCGAGCACGAGATCGTCGTGGTGGCCGCGGCACGGCTGGGCGTGACGCGGCTCATCGACAACGTCGAAGTGCTGCGCGCTTAGGGTCCGAAAAGAAGGTGGTGCCGGGAGGGGGAATCGAACCCCCATGGTGTTGCCACCGCGGGATTTTGAGTCCCGTGCGTCTACCAATTCCGCCATCCCGGCATTGAAGTCGGCCGCGAACGTGGAGCACGACAGCCGAGCCGCGGATTATCCCCGAATCGGCAGGCGCGCTCAACCAAGCGGGCGCGCGCATCGCCCCAGCCGTTTGCTATATGCTTCGCATCCTTTCCCAATCCCCGTCATGAAGCTCGAAGATTTCGATTACGCGCTGCCGCCGGAGCTCATCGCGCAGACGCCTGCGCGCGAGCGGACCGCGAGCCGCCTGCTGCATCTCGACGGCGGGAGCGGCGAGCTTCGCGATCTGCAGTTTCCCGATATCGCCAGCCTCGTCTCGCCTCTGGATCTGGTCATCCTGAACGACACGCGCGTCATCAAGGCGCGGCTCCTGGGGCGCAAGTCGACCGGCGGCAAGGTGGAAATACTGGTCGAGCGCGTGCTTGCCGCGGACGAATTGTGGGCGCAGATGAGGGTGAGTCACCCGCCGCGGCCGGGCGAGGCGATCGTGCTCGCCGACACTCTCGTCGCGACGGTCATGGAGCGGGACGGCGGGTTTTTCAGGCTCAGGTTCGAGGATTGCGAGGACGTCTTTACGCTGCTCGACCGACACGGGGCGGTGCCGCTTCCGCCTTACATCGACCACGCGCCGGATGCCTCCGACGAAGCGCGCTATCAGACGGTCTATGCGCGCGAGCCCGGCGCCGTCGCCGCGCCGACCGCGGGGCTGCACTTCGACGAGCCGCTGCTCGACAGCTTGCGCGCGCGCGGCACCGCCATCGCTTACGTCACGCTGCATGTGGGCGCAGGAACTTTCCAGCCGGTGCGTTCCGCCGATCTCGCCGGGCACGCCATGCACGGCGAATGGTATTCGGTCCCGCAGGAAACGGTGGACGCGGTAGCAGCCGCGAAGAGCCGCGGCGGACGCGTCGTCGCAGTCGGCACCACCACTTTGCGCGCGCTCGAAACCGCAGGCGCATCGGGGCTGCGTGCGGGCGCGGGTGAGACCAGGCTTTTCATCACGCCGGGATACGAGTTCCGGGTGGTCGAGCGTCTGGTGACGAACTTCCACCTGCCGAAGTCGACGCTGCTCATGCTGGTCTCGGCTTTTGCAGGCAGCGACAACATCCGCGCGGCTTATCGGCACGCGGTCGACTCGCTGTATCGCTTCTACAGCTATGGAGACGCGATGCTGATCGAAAAAAGGACGGCGCGGTGAGCGTCACGCAACCGGGCCGCGCGCAGCCCGAGGCGCGCGAGCGCTATCGCCACTTCGTGACGATCACGACGCGCCTCATGGATAACGATCTCTACAATCACGTGAATAACGCGACGTACTACTCTTTCATCGACACCGCAGTGAGTTCGTATCTCGCCAACGCCGTCGAGCGCGACCTCGCGCGTGACCCGGTCGCCTACCTCGTCGTCCAGAACGGGTGCACCTACTTCAGCCCGATCGCTTTCCCGGACACGGTGCAGTGCGGCTTGCGAGTGTCGGCGATCGGCACGAGCAGCATGCGTTTCGAAGTCGGGCTTTTCCGCGACGACGACGCGCTCACGTGCGCGCAGGGTTTTTTCGTTCAGGTCTGTTGCGATCGCTCGACCCGGCGGCCGATGCCGATGCCGCCGCGGATGCGGGCAGCGCTCGAAGCAATAAGGATTACCGGATAACGATGCAATTCGAGCTTCTGAAAACCGACGGCGCCGCGCGGCGCGCCCGCCTCACGACCGCGCACGGCGCGATCGAAACGCCGGCTTTCATGCCGGTCGGCACCTACGGGACGGTCAAGGCGATGAGCCCCGTCGAGCTGCGCGCGCTCGGGGCGCAAGTCGTGCTCGGCAACACTTTTCACCTGTGGCTGAGGCCGGGGCTCGATGTCATCGCCGCGCACGGGGGACTGCACCGATTCATGGGCTGGGACGGTCCCATACTCACCGACTCCGGCGGTTTTCAGGTCTTCAGCCTCGGGGCGCTGCGAAAAATCACCGAGGACGGGGTCACGTTCCAGTCGCCGGTGAACGGCGACGCGTGCTTTCTCTCGCCCGAGGAATCGATGCGGATCCAGCGCGTGCTCAACTCCGACATCGTGATGGTTTTCGACGAATGCACGCCGTATCCCGCGACGCGCGAGCAGGCGAGCGATTCGATGCTCATGAGTCTGCGCTGGGCCGAACGCTCGAAGCGCTCGCACGAGGGCAACCCGAATGCCCTCTTCGGGATCGTGCAGGGCGGCATGTACGAGGAATTGCGCGACCAGTCGCTCGCCGCGCTCACCCGGATCGGTTTCGACGGCTATGCGATCGGCGGCCTCTCCGTGGGTGAAACCAAGCCCGAGATGACGCGTATCCTGGAGCACACTGCGCCGCGGCTGCCGTCTGACAAGCCGCGTTACCTCATGGGCGTGGGCACGCCGCAGGACATCGTCGAGGCGGTCGCGGCGGGAATCGACATGTTCGATTGCGTGCTGCCGACCCGCAACGCGCGCAACGGCTGGCTTTATACGAGCGCCGGGGTCGTGAAGCTGCGCAACGCGCGTTATCGCGACGACCTCGGGCCGCTCGACCCGAATTGCGACTGCTACACCTGCCGCAATTTCACCCGCTCGTATCTGCATCATCTTCAGCGCGTGAACGAAATACTCGGTTCACGACTCAATACGCTGCACAATCTTCATTTTTACCAGCGCCTGATGCAAGGGGCGCGCGATGCGATCGCCGACGGGCGGTACGACAGCTATGCCGCGTCGGTTACAGCAGGAGAGCGGGACGAATGATGTTAAAATACAACGATTTTGCGGTGCGCCTGGTGGCTGGTACATCAGCCGCCGCCCGATCATCCTTGGAGGATAGTCATGTTCGTGAGTGAAGCTTGGGCGCAGGCGTCTGCCGGCGCAGCCGGCGGCGGGTACGAAAGCATACTGCTGATCGGCGCGATGTTCGCCGTCATGTACTTCCTGATGATCCGGCCGCAGATGAAGCGCGCCAAGGAACACAAGGCGCTGATCGAGGCGCTGCAGAAAGGCGACGAAGTCGTGACCGCCGGCGGGGTTCTCGGGCGCATCAGTAAAGTCGGCGAAGGCTATGTCGGCGTCGAGATCGCGCCGAACGTCGAAATCCAGGTGCAACGCGCCGCCGTGCAGACGGTACTGCCGAAAGGCACCATCAAGAACACGTGAGGCGAGAAGCGCGAGAGGCGCAAAGCCTCTCGCTCCCCGTCCGTAGCCCCGCCTCCGTTCTCTCCTTCCGCGAAAGAGCATGAACCGCTATCCACTCTGGAAATACATACTGATCGGCGTCGCGCTTGTCGTCGCGCTGCTCTATACGCTCCCGAATTTCTTCGGTGAGGTACCTGCGGTCCAGGTCTCGCCGGTGCGTGCGACGCTCAAAGCCGACAGCGCGCTCCTGGCCCGCATTCAGGACGTTCTTCAGCAGAACAAGATCACGGCTGACGGCATCTTTCTCGATGCGACGAGCGTCAAGGCGAGATTCGAGGACACCGAGACGCAGTATCGGGCGCGTGACGCGCTCCAGAAGGCGCTCGGCGACGACTACGTGGTTGCGCTCAACCTGTTGTCGCGCAACCCGCAGTGGCTCGCGTCGATCGGGGCGCTCCCGATGTACCTCGGTCTCGATCTGCGCGGCGGTGTGCACTTCCTGCTCCAGGTCGACATGAAAGGCGCGCTCTCGAAGAAAATCGACGCCTTCACCAACGACATTCGCGGTGCCCTGCGCGAGAAGAAAATCCAGTACAGCGGCGTGAGCCGCGAAGGCCTGAACCTCGTCGTCAAATTCCGCGACGCCGGCGCCCGGGACAAGGCGCTGGCCGAGATCGAACGCACCACGCCTGACCTCGAGCTTCGCACCCAGGACGATACGGGTGAGTTCCGGATCGTCGGGGCGCTCAAGCCCGAAGCGCAGCGCCGCACCGGCGACTTCGCGCTCCAGCAGAACATCACCACGCTGCGCAACCGCGTGAACGAGCTCGGCGTGGCCGAGCCGATCATCCAGCAGCAGGGCTCGGACCGCGTCGTGGTCCAGCTGCCCGGCGTGCAGGACACGGCCAAGGCGAAGGAAATCCTCGGCCGCACCGCAACGCTGGAAGTGCGCATGGTCGAAGACGACAAGATGGATCCGGCGACGCTTGCAGCCGCGGCGGCGGGGCAGGTGCCTTTCGGCACCGAGCTCTACATGGAGCGCGGCGGCTCGCCCGTCCTGGTGAAGAAACAGGTCGTGCTCACCGGCGACCGGATCAACGACGCCCAGCCCGGCTTCGACCAGCAGACCGGCGAGCCCGCGGTGCACATTGCCCTCGACGGTACGGGCGCACGGATCTTCCAGCAGGTGACTCGAGAAAGCGTCGGAAAACGCATGGCGATCCTGCTCTTCGAGAAAGGCAAAGGCGAAGTGGTCACCGCGCCGGTGATACGCCAGGAAATCGGCGGCGGACGCGTTCAGATCAGCGGGCGCATGACCACGCGCGAGGCGGCCGACGTGTCGCTGCTCCTTCGCGCAGGCGCGCTCGCGGCACCCATGGACATCATCGAAGAGCGGACCGTCGGGCCCTCGCTCGGCGCCGACAACATCCGCCGCGGCTTCCACTCGATGTGGATAGGGTTCGCGGCGATCTCGATCTTCATGATGATGTACTACCGCCTGTTCGGCGTGATCTCGGTGATCGCACTCGCGGTCAACCTGCTGTTCCTCATCTCGCTCCTGTCGATGCTGCAGGCGACGCTGACGCTGCCGGGAATCGCGGCCATCGCGCTCACGCTGGGCATGGCGATCGATGCCAACGTGCTCATCAACGAGCGCATACGCGAGGAGCTGCGAAACGGCAACACGCCGCAGGCGGCGATCACCGCGGGCTACGAGCGGGCGTGGAACACCATTCTCGACTCGAACATCACGACGCTCATCGCGGGCATCGCGCTCTTCGCGTTCGGCTCGGGGCCGATCAAGGGTTTCGCGGTGGTTCACTGCCTGGGCATCATGACCTCGATGTTCAGCGCAGTGATGGTCTCGCGCGGTGCGGTCAACCTGATCTACGGCAACCGCCGGCGCCTCGAAAAAGTCTCGATCGGCCAGGTCTGGCGGCCTGCCACGGCGAAATAAGGACATAGGAAGACAACATGGAATTCTTCCGCATCAAGCGCGACATCCCGTTCATGCGGTACGCGCTGATCTTCAACGTGATCTCGGTCATCACGTTCCTGATCGCCGTGGGCGCGCTCGGGATTCGGGGCCTGCACCTGGGCGTCGACTTCACCGGCGGCACCGTGATGGAGCTCAAGTATCCGCACCCCGCCGACATTCATCAGATCCGCGAGTCGGTGGCCCGTCTGGGCTTCACCGACGCCGCAGTGCAGAACTTCGGCACCGCGACCGACGTGCTGGTCAGGCTGCCCGTAAAGCCCGGGCTCACCAGCGCCAAGCTGTCGGAGACCGTGCTCGCCGAGCTCAGCAAAGCGGAGCCGGCAGTGAAGCTGCAGCGTGTGGAGTTCGTCGGGCCGCAGGTGGGCAAGGAGCTCCTCGAGAACGGCGCGCTCGCGCTGCTCTTCGTGTCGATGGGCATCGTGCTGTATCTGTGGTTCCGCTTCGAATGGAAGTTCGGCGTCGCCGCGATCATCGCGAACCTGCACGACGTCGTGATCATTCTCGGGTTCTTCGCGCTCTTCCAGTGGGAGTTCTCGCTGCCGGTGCTGGCGGCCGTGCTCGCCGTGCTCGGCTACTCGGTCAACGAATCGGTCGTGGTGTTCGACCGGGTTCGCGAGAATTTCCGCAACCGGCGCTTTCGCAACGTTCCGGTGCCGCAGGTGATCGACAATGCGATCACGGCAACGCTGTCGCGGACGATGATCACCCACGGTTGTACCGAGCTCATGGTCCTCTCGATGCTGATCTTCGGCGGGGAGACCCTGTTCTACTTCGCGCTCGCGCTCACGATCGGCATCCTGTTCGGCATTTATTCGTCGGTGCTCGTCGCGTCTCCGATCGTGATGTGGCTCGGCGTCTCGCGGGAGGATCTCGCCGTCGGCGACAAGAAAGCCCAGCCCGAAGCGGTAGTCTGAGGCCGCGATGGAGCTCATCACCGGCTTCATCGATGTCGTGCTGCATCTGGACGTCCATCTCCAGTCGCTGGTCGCGAACTACGGGGGCTGGGTCTACCTGATTCTGTTCGCGATCATCTACTGCGAAACGGGTCTGGTCGTGACTCCGTTCCTGCCCGGCGACTCGCTGCTTTTCGTGGCGGGGGCGGTCGCAGCGGGCGGCGGCATGGACGTTCACACTCTTTTCGCCGTGCTCTTCGTCGCATCGTTCGCAGGCGACAACACCAACTACTGGATCGGACGCTTCGCGGGCCCGCGCCTGTTCAGCCGCAAAGAGTCGCGGCTGCTCAATCCGGCGCATCTCGAGCGCACCCGGCAGTTCTACGAGAAGCACGGCGGCAAGACGATCGTGATCGCGAGGTTCGTGCCGATCGTGCGCACCTTCGCGCCTTTCGTCGCAGGCATGGGGCGCATGGCGTACCCGCGCTTTCTCTCCTACAGCTTCGGCGGGAGCGTGCTCTGGATCGCCTCGCTCACCTACGCGGGCTACTTCTTCGGCAATCTGCCGTTCGTTCGCAAGAACCTGTCACTCGTCATCATCGGCATCGTGGTGCTCTCGATCATGCCGGGCGTCATCGAGTTCGTGCGCGGGCGCTCACGCGTGAGCTCGCAGCCGCCGCGCTAAGGTTCCACCCGGCGGAGCGCGCGCCATGTTGCGGCGATTCCTGAAGAACGTCCTCGGCACGCCGGAGCCGCAGCCCCTCCGCAAGCCGAGCGCGCTCGCGCTCTTTCGCGGCGTGATACATGTTGGCGCAAACATCGGACAGGAGCGCGACCTCTACGAGGCTCACGAGCTTCCGGTCATCTGGATCGAGCCGATTCCGGACGTGTTCGACCAGCTCACCGCGCGCATCGAAGGCTATGCCCGGCAGCGTGCACTCCAATGCCTGCTCACCGACCGCGACGACGTCGAATATCCGTTCCACGTCGCGAGCAACGGCGGCGAGTCTTCGTCGATCTTCGAGCTCGCGAAGCACCGGGACATCTGGCCGCAGATCGGCTTCGAGCGCACCTTGACGCTCACGAGCACGACGCTCAAGTCGGTCGTAGAGCGCGAGCGGATCGATCTCGCGCTCTACGACACCCTCATCATCGACACCCAGGGATCCGAGCTGCTGGTGCTTCGCGGCGCCGCCGAGCACGTGCGCGCGTTCCGCTTCATCGAGACCGAGGTCGCCGATTTCGAGGCGTATGCCGGCTGCTGCCAGCTTCCGGAGATGACACGGTTCATGGACGCGCAGGGATTTGCGGAGCGCCGCAGGATCAAGCGCGCCGGCCATCCCGGCGGCGGCAGTTACTACGACATCCTCTACGAGCGGCAAGGCTGGGCGGGCGCCGCATGAACCTTTATCTACGCCTGCTCTGCATGCTGCTGCGGATCGTGCGGCTGCCTCGCCGCGGGCTCTTCGACGATTCGCGCGTGTGTTTCCGGGTGCTCCCGAGCGACTGCGACGTCAATCTGCACATGAACAACGGACGCTACCTCTCGTTCATGGACCTCGGCCGCGTCCATCTGGTCGCGCAGATCGGCCTGCTGCGCCTCGTGGTGAAGAACCGCTGGAAACCCGTGCTCGCCGCGGCCGAGATCAATTTCATCCGCTCGCTCGCGCCGCTGCAGAAGTTCGAGCTCGTGACGCGCGTGATCACGTGGGACGAGAAATACGTCTACATGGAGCAGCTTTTCGAATCCCGCGGCGAGCTGTGCGCCCACGCTTTCGTGAAGGGGCTGTTGCTCGGCTCACATGCCCGAGTGAGCAATGCGGACGTTCTCAAAGCTCTCGGCTACACCGACGCGCCGCCGCCGATGCCCGAAGAGCTGCGGATCTGGGCAGAGCTCGGCAGCGCAAAAAAACAACGCGCCGAGGAGCTGGGGGACTGACTCCGGTTTTCTTTTTAAAGGGGTGTGCCCCGGTTTGGTCCTGGCTAATCGGGGTCTGTCCCCGATTTAGCTGATGGTCAGTCGCTCGTGCTGCGTGGCCGTCCTTCGCTGCGGCCTTCGCGTTGGGGCGGTTGTTGCGCTGCTGCCTGTGGCGGCCGCTCGGCGGCCTGCTGTGGCCGCGGTGCCTGGGCGGCACGAGGCGCATCGGCTGGGGGCGAAGGCGGGCGTGCGCGCGGGTTGTCGCGAGGCTGCTGCGCCTCGGGACGCGCGGCAGGGGCTTCGCGAGCGGGTGAGGCGGCTGCCTGCGCTGGCGGCGCTTCGCGCCGGGGTTGAGCGTCAGCGCGTGAAGGCGGCGCTTCGCGAGGCGGCTGCGGCTCGGTACGCGCTCGCGGCGCTTCCCGGGCTTCGCTGCGCCGCGTCGCCGGTTCGGCACGCGGCGGCACAGGTTCGCTGCGTGGAGGCGTTGTTTCCGTGCGAGGCGCCGTTGCATCGATGCGAGGCGCGGCTCTGCGCTCCGCATCACCGCGGTCGGCATCGCGCCGCTCTGTCGCGCGCTCAGCGCTGCGCGCAACCGGCGTCGGCCGAGACGGTGCCGGCGCAGGCGGTGCGGACGCCGGCGCCGCAGCAGATGGAGCCGCTGCCGGTTGCGCTGCCGGCGC
>JAQGMV010000220.1 GCA_028292225.1 Betaproteobacteria bacterium | reverse complement strand
CGAGCGCTACGCCGGCATGGGTGTCGACCCGGCGGCGTCGACGCCGGAGCAGGCCGCCGCGTATCTCAAGAGCGAGACCGACAAGTATGCAAAGGTGGTGAAGGCGATCGGGCTCAGGATCGAATAGCACTGTGCTTCGAGAAGAGATGCGCGAAGCGTAAGTGCCCTCGAGCGGCGGCCCGGCTACTGCGCGTCGAGGTGCAGTCCAAGCTCCTTGATGAGCTTTGCCCAGCGCGCGTGCCCCTCGCTGATGAGCCCTTCGGCTTCGCGCGGTGAGCTCGGCTTCGCTTCGAGGCTTGCCGCTTCCAGCCGCTCGCGCACCGCCGGCAGCGTGAGGATCCTGGTGAGCTCGCTGTTGAGGCGATCGACGACGGGCCTGGGGGTATTCGCGGGCGCGAGCACCATGATCCATTCGTACACGTCGAATCCCGGCAGGCCGGATTCCGCGAGCGTAGGCACGTCCGGCACGAGGGGCGAGCGCGCGCCTGAGGTCACGCCGAGGATGCGCAGCCTGCCCGCTCGGGCGTGCGGCAGGACGGGAGACAGGCCGACGACCGCGGATGGCACCTGGCCGCCGACCAGCTCCGCCACGGCGTGAGCGCCGCCTTTGTAGGGGACATGGACCATATCGATTCCGGCTCTCGTCTTGATGAGCTCGGCGGTCAGCCGATGCGCAGCGCTGCCCGAGGCATAAGCGATCGATCCCGGCCGCGCCTTCGCGAGCGCGACAAATTCCCTGAAGCTCGCGGCGGGGACGGACCGGTGCACCGCGAGCACGCGCGGCTGCGTCACTGTCAGCGTGATCGGCGCGAAGCTCGCCTGCGGGTCGAACGGCAGGTTGCGCTGGAGGAAACCGAGGACAGTGATCGCATCGGTCACTGCCGCGAGCGTGTGCCCGTCCGGTGGTGCTTTCGCCAGCGCATCGAGACCGATCGTGCCGTCCGCGCCCGTTCGATTCTCGACGACGACCTGCTTGCCGAGTGCCGTCGTGAGCCGCTCGGCGGTGACGCGCGCGACGATGTCGACAGCGCCTCCCGGCGCCGCCGGCACGATGAGCCGGATCGGCTTCGCAGGCCAGGGTTCGGCCGCGTGGACGGCCGGCGCAAGCAATACGGACGCGCCCACGCATGCAAGAGCGGCACGGACGCGGGAATGTGGGCGTGGCGACATGGGCGGCATGTTGACACCCGATGTTCGCACGCTCAATCATCCAGCTTTCCCCCCTCGTTGAATCCGGGTTAACGCCATGGAGCTGCGCGACATCGAATACTTCGCCGTCGTCGCCGAGCATGGACATCTGGGACGGGCGGCGGAGTCTCTCGAGCTGAGCACGGCTGCGCTGAGCAAATGCCTGCGACGGCTGGAAAGCGCGCTGCAGGTGAGGCTCGTCAGACGAACGCCTCGAGGTGTCGAGTTGACGCTGGAAGGCCAGACGCTGCTCACGCGCGTGCTCCGGCTGCGCCTGTCCCTCGCGGACGTGGCGCGGGAAGTGGGCGACCTGAGCAACGGCCGCGTCGGGCACGTGCGCGTAGGAGCGCATCCGGGGCTCTCGCGCGCGCTGCTCGCGCGCGCCTGCAGCGTCCTGGCGCAGGAGGCGCCGAACGTCACGCTCGCGGTCACCATCGCTTCGAATGAAGCGCTGGAATCCGCACTCGCGAAAGGCGAGCTCGACCTGATCCTCAACAGCATTCCGGCAGCTGTCGCAGGCACCGTCCAGGAGCCACTGTATGACGACGAGTTCGTCGTCTATTGCGCGGCCTCGCATCGCCTCGCAAAGCGTAAGCGTGTGACGCTCGCCGACATCGCGCAGGAGCGCTGGGTGATGTGGGCGCCGAACGTGCCGTCGTGGCAGCGGCTGCATGAGGCTTTCGCGCACGATCACCTGCCTGCGCCGCGGATCGCAGTACTGACGAGCTCGGTATCGCTGAGGCTCGACATCGTCGCGTCTTCGGACCTGCTCGGAATGAATCTGCGCCAGGTCGTGCGGGAGGCTGCACCTCGATACGGGATCGCGGAGCTTCGCGTTGCCGGAGTGACGCTGCACGTCCGCACCGGCGTCACCTATCGAGATGGGGCTTATCTTCCGCCTTCGGCGCGGCGCTTCGTGGAAGTGTTGAAGGCCACGGCAAAGCAGGTCGCGCGGTCCGTGAGTGTGAAGGTCGCGTGACGGCGGCGAGTCAGGCGCACTGCGCAGGACCTGCCCCCGTTTAACGGGAAAACCAACGCCGAGCGCGAACACCGCGCGCCTGCTGGCCGAGGCCGGCCATACCTGTGGGCTAAGGTCGTCAAATCCGCCGGGCTGCGGATCGACTGATCACCCCTGCACGAGGACCGCGAACCCTCCGTAGATCATGCGCTTGGCGTCGAAAGGCATCGCTTTCGGATCCATCATCTCCTTCAGGCGCGGGTCCGCCATCACTTTCTTGTTGACGCGGTCGCGATGCGCGCGCGACTTGTAGGCGATCCACGAGAACATCACGGTCTCGGTGGGCTTGAGCTTGACGCTCTGCGGGAAGGACGTGGTCTTGCCGGGTTTCACGTCGTCGGCGATGCACTCGACGAAGTCCA
>JAQGMV010000196.1 GCA_028292225.1 Betaproteobacteria bacterium | reverse complement strand
CCTCGGGGATGAGGTTGACGATCAGTTGGCCGTTCGGGCCCACCGCCTCCCGAAGGGCGTCGCGCCACTGAGCCACCTGCGCTTCGCTCTTGGCGAGGATCTGACGCACGAGCGCCTGGAACGCCTGAGCGAGGGTCGCGTACGGGATGTCGCGCTTGTACTGGTCGAACTTGCCGGACGCGAAAAGGCCGTGCGGCGCGACGAGCACCTTGTGCAGCTCATTCACCACCGAGGATTTACCGATACCGGAATAACCGGATACGAGCACGAGCTCCGGTGTGCCGTCCGCCACGACGCGGTCGAAGGCCGCGAGCAGCGCGTCGATCTCGCGCTCGCGGCCGTACAGCTTTTCGGGGATCCGGAACCGGTCCGACACGTCGTGCGCGCCCAACGCGAACGCATCGATGCGGCCGTGCGACTCCCGTTGCGTGAGGCACTGCCGAAAATCGGTCTCCAGGCCGAAGGCGGTCTGGTAGCGCTCCTCGGCGTTCTTGGCGAGGAGCTTCATGACGATCGCCGAGAGCGGCCCGGGGACCGCGGCGCGCTCAGCGGGCGGTATCGGCTGGCGCGCAATATGACAGTGCACCCACTCCAGGGGATCGGCGGCAGCGAAGGGCAGAGTGCCCGTGAGCATCTGGTACAAGGTGACGCCGAGTGAGTAGAGATCGCTGCGCGCGTCGATCGAGCGGTTCATCCGGCCGGTCTGCTCGGGCGCCATGTAGGCGAGCGTGCCGGCGATGACTTCCGGCGGCGCCGGCGTCTGGCACTCGTGCGGCAGCCGCGACGCGATCCCGAATCCGGTGAGCCGGACATTGCCGGCGTCGTCGACGAGCACGTTCGCAGGCTTGATGTCCTTGTGGATGAGGCCGTGCGCGTGGACTTGCCCGAGTGCCGTCGCGAGGCCGATGGCGACGCGCAGGAAGCGGGTCAGCTCGAGCGGTTGCCCCTGGGCCCGATCGAGGACCCGATCCAGGGGCTCGCCGCCCGGGTCCTGGAGCACGAGCATCGTCCGCCCTTCATGCCGAGTGAGCGCCACGGGCAGGAGTGCCCACCCGGGATCAAGCTCGGCTGCGAGCGAGTATTCGTGCTCGAGCCGCTGGAGGCTCTGAGGCGACGGCCGTTCTGCGGCGAGCGCTACTGCCAGGACCGGGAACGGGTTGCCGGGCTGCCGCCCGCGGTAAAGGGTGAACTCCCGGCCTTCCCGCAGGGTTTCCAGCGCATATCCAGAACGCTCTGTCATTGAAGGCATCCTTCGACAGCTCGTGCAAACAAACCTCTCGCACACTGCACGTGCGGAGGGCGGCAAAAACAACCGCCCTCTTCAGTCCAACACCTCGCCGATACGACTGTTATCGTCGACAAGGAACAGGCGCTCGCGATCAACCGGTGATGCGGAGCCCTCGGTTTGAGTTGCGGTCGCGAGCACGACCTGAGCGAGCGGCAGGTAGATCGCAAACGTGCTGCCCTGTGTGAGCGCGCTCTTCACGTCGATTGCGCCCGCCAGGTCGGTGACGATCGCGTCGACCAGCGACAGGCCGAGACCCGTACCCCGGCCGATTTCCTTCGTGGTGAAGAACGGCTCGAAAATGCGGGAGAGCGTCGTCTCGTCCATGCCCGAACCGCTGTCCTCCACCGTCAGGCGCACGTAATGGCCGGGTATCAGCGTGCCGTGTGAAGCCGCGCGCCCGGCGGTGAGCTCTGCGGTCTCGAGCGCCACGCGCAGCGTGCCGCCCGCGCCCATCGCCTGAATAGCATTGCTGCACAGGTTCATCACCACCTGGTGCAGCTGCGTGGCATCGGCGATGACGACCAGAGGCAACGTCGGGACGCTCGCGTCGACACAGATGTTCGCGGGCAGCGAGCCTTTGACCAGCTCGAGCGTCTCGGCCACGGTGCGGCACAGGTCGGCCGGCTCGCGCTTGCCGCGCTGGGTGCGACTGTAGGCGAGAATCTGCTCGACCAGCGCGCGCCCACGGGTGGCGGCGGTGAGCACGTTCTGCGCATAGCGCTTGCGTGGGGACTCGGCGGACGCTTCGTCGAAAAGCATTTCGCCGTAGGCGAGGATACCGGCCAGGACGTTGTTGAAGTCGTGCGCGATGCCGCCGGCAAGCCGTCCGATCGCTTCCATTTTCTCGGCTTGGCGCAGCCGCTGTCCGAGCCGCGCACGCTCCGCCTCCGCGAGCTTGCTCTCGGTGATGTCCGTAACGGTCACGAGCACGCTGTCGAATCCGGAGGGGGACGGTGGGAATGTAATCGTGAGCAGTACGGTCAGCTTCTCCCCCGTCAAAGTCTGAAGGGCGGTCTCGGCCTCGAAGGACGTCCGGCCCTCGGCCATGGCGATCAGCTCTCCGGCAAAGGCCTCGTGCGTCTCCGGCACGCAAACCTTGTGAAAGGATACCAGGAGCTCATCCTTGGTCTCGGCCGCGAACAGCCTGACGGTCACATCGTTGACGTCGACGATCTTGACCATCATGAGAGCTTGCTGGACGAATTCCGGATGAGCGGCAAAGTACTCGCGAAAGTCCCGCACACCTGCGGCCTTCAGATTATCGATCGCGATCTTGACATTGGAGAAGTCCTGCTCCCAGATCGACACTCCCGTGGCCTGGAAGATGTAGCGGTGTCTCCTCTCACTCTCGCGCAGCTCCGCTTCGGCCCGCTTGCGGTCGGTAATGTCACGGGCGATCTTGGATACGCCGATGATCCGGCCGTTGGCGTCCTTGAGCGGTGAAATAGCCAAAGAGACGTGGATCTGCCCGCCGTCCTTCCTGATCCGGATTGTTTCAAAGTGGCGAACGCTCTCTCCTCGTCTGACTCTTTCGATGATCTTCAACTCCTCATACTGGCGGTCGTGTGGAATCAGCATGGTGATCGGTTTCCCGACGGCCTCTGCGGCCGCATAGCCGAAGATTCGTTGGGCGCCGGCATTCCAGCTTGTAATTACACCTTCGAGCGTCTTGCTTATGATCGCATCGTCAGAACACGCGACGATCGCCCCCAGTCGTAGCAGCGCCTCCTCTGCCAGCCTGCGCTCCGTGATGTCACGGTTGGTTTCGAGGACCAGACGACGGCCGTCTGTCTCGCGCATCAGCACATGGCGGCTTTCGACGACAATTTTGCGGCCGTCCCGTGTGGTGTGCACCAGCTCGCCGGTCCATTCTCCGTCGCGCTCCAGCGCTGCCTCGAAGTCGCGCGTAGCCATCGGGTGTTCGGTGTGGAGGAGGTCGCGGGAAGGACGGCCGATCGCTTCCTCTCTCGAGTAGCCATAGAGCTGTTCCGCGCCTCGATTCCAGTAGACGATTGTTCTTGGAAACTCCCAGACCAGGATTGCGTCGTGCGCCTGTTCCAGCAGGTTCGCTTGTTGCTGCAGAGCCCGTGCGGCTTGTGCGCGCTCGAGGGCGATACTCGCAAGATGAGTCATCTGCTCCATGACATCGTGCTCTTGCGCAGTGGGGCTACGCGGTTCGCGATAGTAGACCGCGAAGCTCCCCAACACCGTGCCTTCAGAGGATAGTATCGGCGTGGACCAGCATGCTCGCAGCCCATGCGCCAAGGCGAGATCACGGTAATCGGCCCACAGCGGATCCGTGGCGATGTCGGAGACGATCACCGGCTCGGCGAGGTAAGCGGCCGTCCCGCACGAACCCCCGGACGGGCCGATGACCATGCCATTGATTGCCTTGGCGTACGTTGCGGGCAGGCTGGGCGCGGCGCCGTGCCGGAGTCGGTTGGCTTTTGGATCCAGCAAAAGGATCGAAGACAGAGAACCGCTGGCCAGTTCTTCGACCAGCCGACATAAGGCATCGAGGACGACAGCGCGAGAATCGCCCCTGGCTATCATCTCGAGTAGCCGCTTCTCCCCGGCCTGCAACATCTCGGCCCGCTTTCGGTCCTCGATCTCCAGACCGGTTCCATACCATTTGACGATGTTCCCCAGCTCGTCGCGCAGCGGCGCGTTGCGGATCAGCCACCAGCAATAACCCCCGTCCGGCCGTCGCACCCGTGCTTCTGCCTCCATCGGTTTCCCGGCTGCCAGGGCCGCCCGCCACTCATCGATGAACCTCGCGAGGTCATCGGGATGAACTGCGGAGCCCCAACCCCAGCCCAGTGCGTCCCCTAGAGACAGACCCGTGGATTCCAGCGCACGTTGATTCATGAAATCGACGGCGCCGTCAGACTGAGCGCTCCAGACATGCGCCGGAAGCGCGTCGATCGTGATGCGAAGGTCCCTCTGGTTTTTCAGAATCCTTTGTTCCGCCTGCTTTGCCGCGGTGACGTCCATGACGGCTCCGACGAACTCGATGCTGCCCGGTTCTTCACCTGCGGCATGAGCCACTACATGGACATGTTTGACGGCGCCGTCCGGCATCACCAGGCGATATTCATGATCGAAATCCTCCCCATTCTGCGCCGCGTGCCCGAGGGTCTGTTTCACGAGGGCGGCGTCTTCCGGGTGAACCCGGTGGAGGATGAGCTCCACGGTCGGTTTCGTCATTCGGTCGTATTCGAAGATGCGAAAGGTTTCCTCCGACCAGAGGATCTCACCGGTGGAAACCCTCCAGCCGAAGCTTCCCGTGTGGCCGAGCCTTTGAGCTTCCGCCAGATACGCCTCGCTGCGTCGCAGCTCTTCATTGATGGCCGTGAGTTGCCGGGTTCGCTCGGCGACTCGTTGTTCGAGCGCCTGTGCGACCCGCTTCTGCTGGCCGGAGCGTCGAGCCTCCTGCAATCCGATTCCCGCTTGGTTCGCCGCGACGCGCAGGAGAAGCCGTTCGATATCGGTAGGGAAATCGCTTCGCCGAGAGCCGGCCACCAGCACGCCGACTTCGTCCTGGAGGCCCAGGCGGAACGACGCGATCGAGAGCTCACCCTCTCCGGCCGGATCGGGAATCACGAAACGCAAAGCGGGCTGGTCGCCCGTCAACCAGGGGTGAAGCGCCTGACCGACCTCCTGCGGCTGAACAGGGGGATGCCGGCGCCCTGCCGACCGGACCACCTCGATTGGCGGACCGTCATTCGAGTCGCTCAGCCGGGCGTACGCGAGATCGAGGCGCAGCATGCCGAGAAGCACGTCGAGCAGGGTGCCGACCATTTGCGATGAGTCGCTGCCGCCCCAAAGAGCGGGCAGGGCGAGAACACTGATCAGATCATTGACGCACCTCTGAAGGCGCTTGATGTCCTCGGCTGTATTTTCCATGTCCACTTCCGCATCAGGCCGCTGCGGAGGGCGGCGC
>JAQGMV010000152.1 GCA_028292225.1 Betaproteobacteria bacterium | reverse complement strand
AGGCGCGGGGAGACTCAGGTACGAATTCCACGCGCCACCTACCGCCTGCAGCTCAATCGCGACTTCACGTTCAAAGACGCGATCGCCCTGATCCCCTATCTCGCGCGCCTCGGCGTGAGTCACGTGTATTGCTCGCCTTACCTCAAGGCGAGGCCCGGCAGCACCCACGGCTACGACATCATCGATCACAACGCGCTGAATCCTGAGATCGGCACGCCCGAGGATTTCGAGCGCTTCGTGACGACGCTCGGCGAGCACCGCATGAGCCACATCCTCGACATGGTGCCCAATCACATGGGCGTCATGGGGGCGGACAACGCGTGGTGGCTCGACGTCCTGGAGAACGGGCCCGCTTCGGCGTACGCCGACTTTTTCGATATCGAGTGGGAGCCGGCCAATCCGGCGCTCGCGGGCAAGGTCCTGATTCCGGTGCTCGGCGACCAGTACGGCCTCGTGCTCGAGCGCGGCGAGCTCAAGGTGAGCTTCAGCCGCGAGCGTGGCGAGTTCTTCCTGTGTTACTACGACCATCGGTTCCCGCTGGACCCTCGCGAATACCGCTCGATGCTCGAAGCCGCCGCGGGTGCGCTGCAGACGGCCGATCTGCCGCCGCACGCCCACGCCGAGCTCGCGAGCCTCGCCTCGGCATTCGGTAACCTTCCGGCGCGTCACGACAGCAGCCCCGAGAGCAAGCTCCAGCGCCAGCGCGACAAGGACGTGCACAAGCGCCAGCTCGCGCGGCTCGCCACCGAGAACGGACAGATCGCGCGGGCCATCGAGCACGCGGTGCAGTCGATCAACGGCACGCCCGAGAACCGTGCGAGCTTCGAGCGCCTGCACGCATTGCTCGAGCAGCAGGCGTATCGCCTCTCGTCGTGGCGAGTGGCGGCGGACGAGATCAACTACCGCCGCTTCTTCGACATCAACGATCTGGCGGCGCTGCGCATGGAGCACGAAGGCGTTTTCGACGCGACGCACCGCTTCGTCATGAACCTGTGCGCCGAAGGCAAAGTCGACGGCCTGCGTATCGACCATCCGGACGGACTTTACGATCCGGAGAAGTATTTCAGGCAGCTCCAGGAGCGGTACGCGGAGCTCGCGGGCGTGGACCCCGGGCCCGGCGAGGACGGCCGTCCGCCGCGCCCGCTGTATGTCGTCATCGAGAAGATCGCCGCTTCACACGAAAAGCTCCCCGAATCGTGGGCCGTCTACGGCACCTCCGGTTATCGCTTTGCGACGGTCGTCAACAACGTGCTCGTCGACTGCACCGCCGCCGACGAGATGGAGCGCGTCTATCGCGGCTTTGCCGAAGACGCCGAGGATTACGACGACTCGGCGTACGACGGCAAACGCTCCATCATGGCGGCTGCGCTCGCCGCGCCGCTGATGATGCTCGCGACCGAGCTCACACGGATCGCCCGCGCCGACCGCCGCACGCGCGACTACACGCTGAACAACCTGCGCCGCGCGCTCGCGGAAGTCGTCGCGTGCTTCCCGGTGTATCGCACCTATATCGTCGACGCGCCTTCAGCACAGGACCGCCGCTACATCGAATGGGCGGTCGCGCAGGCGCGCCGCCGCAGCCGCGCCGCCGACACGACCATTTTCGAGTTCGTGCGCCGCATGCTGCTCGCTGAAGCGCCGGAGGACGCGAGCCCGGGGCTGAAAACGCGCATCCGCGCGTTCGCGATGAAGATGCAGCAGTTCACCGCGCCGGTCACCGCGAAAGGAATCGAGGACACCGCTTTCTACCGCTACAACCGGCTGGTCTCTCTGAACGACGTCGGCGGCGACCCGGGCCAGTTCGGCATCCCCGTTTCAGCCTTTCACGGCGCGACCGCCGAGCGCGCGGCACATCGGCCGCACACGATGCTCGGCACCTCGACCCACGACAACAAGCGCTCGGAGGACGTGCGCACCCGGATCGACGTGCTCTCCGAGATGCCGGGCGAGTGGCGCATGCTGCTGAAGCGCTGGGAACGGATGAACCGCAGCAAGAAGGCGACGATCGACGACGAGCCCGCGCCCTCGTCCAACGACGAATACCTGCTGTATCAGGTCCTGCTCGGCTCTTACGACGGCGAAGAAGGCGACGCGCTTCAGACGTATACGGAGCGTATCCAGGCCTACATGCTCAAGGCCCTGCGCGAAGCGAAAGTGCACACGAGCTGGATCAACCCGAACGAGGACTATGAAACGGCGGTGTCGACATTCGTGGCCGCGCTGCTCGCATCCTCCGGCCGCAATCTTTTCCTGAAGGACCTGCGCACCCGCAGCGCGACGCTCGCGTGGTTCGGGATGCTGAACAGCCTCTCGATGACGCTGATCAAGCTCACTTCGCCCGGCGTGCCCGACATCTACCAGGGGAACGAGATCGTGGACCTGAGCCTGGTCGATCCGGACAACCGGCGGCCGGTCGACTATGCGAAGCGGGCACAGATGCTCGACAGGCTCGAGCAGATCGCGCGCGGGTCCAACCTCGCGCGCGACGCAAAAGCGCTCGCCGCTTCCGGCCTCGACGGCCGCGCGAAGCTGTGGCTGATGTGGCGGGTCCTGGGATTCCGCCGCGAACAGCCCGATCTGTTCCGCAAGGGAGACTACCTGCCCCTGGCCGCGCACGGCGAGCACGCGGACCACGTCGTCGCGTACGTACGCCGACACGGCGGGCGCTCGCTCGTCGTGATCGCGGGACGGCTGTGGATGAAGCTCGGAAGCGAGGAAGGCAAGCTGCCGCTCGGGCAACCCATGTGGGCCGATACCGCGGTGGAGTCGGGCGCGCTCACGCTGCCGCTGACGAACCTGCTGACCGGTGAAACAGTGAGCGTCGGGAACGGCCGCATACGCGTCGCGGATGCGTTCCGGTCTTTCCCCGCTGCGGTGCTGGTGACGGTGTAGAAAAAATCTAGCGGGAGAAGCCGGACGGGCGCGTGGGGCGAGACACGTCGAGCGTGGCGAGGGCGCGCTGCCGGGGGTGCACGTAGCCGTGGCGCATCGCGTGCGCGATGCAGTCAATACGTTCCTTGAAATACTCGGTGCTCTTGCGGAGCATTCGGCCCATCTCGTCGAGTTCCCTCCAGTACCACTTGCATTGACCTTCCTTTCTGAACTGCCAGATCTTCTTGCCCATGATGCGTGTGCTGCCTCTGTTCGTTGTGTGGCGCTTATGCGCGTGCAGCCGCTGAAGCGCGTGCTGAGCCGATCAAAGCACCCGTCGTGCCTGTGACCGCATTCGTGGGGACGGGCTGCGCATCGCGAATGGGTGCGGCGCCGTAATCCGCGAGTATCCGCGCTGCGCTCGCGACGTCGTCGCAGCAATAGACGATGACCGCGCCCGGCGCGAGGGCATCGATGCAGTGACGCAGCGCGTGCTGCGGGTCGGAAACGACATGGCACTCGGTGCGGCCGGCGCAACGCACCGCGCGCGCGAGCCGGCCCGCGGCTTCAGTGGACGAGCCTGACGCAGCCGCTTCGCAGACGACGATGCGGTCGAAAGCCTGCGCAGCGCGCCCGAGCTCGGTGATCGTCCATTCCGACACGTCGTTCGCGACGGCGATGACGACGGTCGAGTGATACTCATGCCACTGCTCCGCTAGCGCTGCGAGCGGCGGGACGCCGCCGTGACTTGCCGGGCTGTCGAGCACGATACAGGCGCCGTCGAGCGTGAAAACCTGGCGCGCGGACGCTTGCGAGGCGCGACGGGACGAACGCGCGACGCGCGATGCATCTTCGATAAGGTTGGCCATTGCTTTTGGATTGTCAGGTCGGGACAGGCTTCGCAAATCCCGTGCCACCATCCATGGCCGCCTCGCCGGCAGGTGCTGGATGCGCAAAGCCCCGTCCGGATGCACCAACATTGCCCTGCGGAGCGCCTTTCCGGCGCCTCGCTGCAAAAATTACTCGCCGGCGCCTCGGCTAGAAAAGCTGCATCTGGTCCGGCTTTCCGGGCACGCGAAAAAGCGCCTTGTCGAGTGAGCGGCCGCGCCGCGCGTTGAAGCCGATGCGCTTGCACGCGATGTCGAAGCGCTGCTCCAGAAGCTCGGCGAACTTGCCCGAGCCGATCATGCGCGTGCCGAAGGACGGATCGTTGTCGCGTCCTTCGCGCATCTCGTGCACGCGGCTCATGATGTGTTTCGCTTTCAGCGGATAGTTCCGCTCGAGCCAGTCCTTGAAGAGATCTTTCACTTCCCACGGCAACCGCAGCAGGACGTAACCCGCCTGCCTCGCGCCGTGCTCCCACGCGGTTTCAAGCACCGGCTCGATCTGCTGGTCGGTGAGGAAAGGCACCACCGGGGCCACCAGCACGCACACCGGTATGCCCGCATCCGACAGGGTCTTCATCGCCTGCAGCCTGCGTTTGGGCGCCGAGCACCGCGGCTCGAGCCTGCGCGCAACGTCGTGATCGAGGTTGTTGCACGAGATCGTCACGGCTGCGAGCCCTTTCGCCGCCATCGGTGCGAGGATGTCGATGTCGCGCTCGATGCCTGCGTTCTTCGTGATCAACCCCACCGGCTGGTTGAACTCCGCGCACACTTCGAGCACCGAGCGCGTGATCTTCCACTCCCGCTCGATCGGCTGGTAGGGATCGGTGTTCGCGCCGATCATGATCTCGTCGCACTTGTAACCCGGAGCGGAAAGCTCCTTGCGCAAAAGCTCGGCGGCATTCACTTTCGCGAAGAGCCGTGTCTCGAAGTCGATGCCGGGCGAGAGATTGCGAAAACCGTGGGAGGGACGGGCGTAGCAGTTGTGGCTCACGACGCCGTTGGCGATGAAATCTTCGGTCTCGGTGGTGATGTCGTAGAGGCGCATCGTTTCGAGCGGCTCGATGCTGACGACCCGCAGCTGCGCATCGCTCGTCACGACTTCACCGAGCGCGGGGATAGGACCATTCGCGCCGGGCCCGAAAAGTCGGTCCGTCGTTACCAAATGCGCGCGCGATCCGGCGCTGTCCGAGCCGGCGCTTACGACGAACTTCCATCCCGCCGGCGTAAGAAACCGGTGATCGCTGCCCGCGATGAGCTCAGTACCGTCTTGAAGCAGTATGCGATGCGCGAATTTCGTCACGCTCCAATGCGCCAGAACTCGCTGGCTGGTGTATCGCCGTACGCCATCGCTTACGGCCGTCCCGTATATCTCATCGCCGACACGGATATCCTCAAGCGGTCGCGTGCTGCCGTCGCTCATGAGAATCGCTGTGTCTCCCCTCGCACAATAAATACATCCATGTTCGCAGCCTTGATACGGATTGAGCGATTGCGAGAAGCAGATGTCCGGCGACTGGTTGCGCGAGATGATGCTCTTCGCGCGCTCGGCGGTGACGTGCGTCTTCAGC
>JAQGMV010000139.1 GCA_028292225.1 Betaproteobacteria bacterium | reverse complement strand
AGACGTGCGCGCACCGCTGCGCTTTTGTCCGGGAGCGGCTCGATGCGCGCGCTGCGCGGCACCGGCGGCCAGTCGAGCTTGATGAGCCGGGGAAGCTCGCGCATCGGAAGCTGCGCGACCGGAGGCTCGGGCAACGCGCACGCCGGGCACTCCTCGAGCGCATGAGCGAGATCGCCGACGAGCATGTAGGCATCCGCCGGCGGCAAAGGCTCGGCCGCAGTGATCACGTTCGAGAGCGCAGGCAGCCTCAAAACGAGCGTCGCGATCTTCTCGCCGGCGCGATAAGTGAGCGTCGCGCCGCGGTCCGCGAGCGCTTGCGCGTAGCGCAGGAAGAAGAGCTCGTCGCCGAGTCCCTGCTCGCCGATCACGCACACGCGGCGGCCGGTCGGGTCCGCGAGTACGGACTGGGTGATCGGGATATCGGGATATTTCTGCCGGAACATGGCGGCATCGTGCCGCGCGCGATATTCAGTGAGCCCGTCGTGTATCGCGCCTTCGGCGAGCAGGGCGCCGCCGATGAGTTGCCCCGTCGCAGCGGGATCGGCACCGAGCGCGAGCGCGCGCGAGAAAGCTCTCAGGCCCTGCTGCGCCCGACCGGTTTCCATGTAGCTCATCGCGAGAGTCTCGCAAGCTTTCGCGGAGTCCGGTGCGATCCGCACCGCGTACTCGTAGCACGCGCGCGCTTCGAGCAGCCGGCTCTGCATGCCGAGAGCGGAGCCGAGCAGGCGGGCCGGCTCCGGCGCGTCGGGCGCACGCGCTGCGAGCTCGCGCGCGACACCTTCGCTTTCGGCGAAGCGACCGAGATCCATCAGTACCGACGCGAGGTTGAAGTGCGCGATGAGCAAGCCCGGCGCGAGCCGGATGCATTCGCGGTACTGTTCCTCGGCTTCCGCGAACCTCAGCTTCGCGTGCAGCGCGCTACCGAGGTTGTTGCGCGCCTCGGGCATGCCGGGGTCGAGAGCGACCGATTTGCTGTAATGGTCGATCGCTTCCTGCCGGCGCTGCTGGTCGCGCATGACGTTGCCGAGGTTCAACCATACGGCCGCATTGTCCGGCGCTCTGCGGGCGAGGCGCTCGAGCAACGCTTCGGCGTCAGCGAACTTGCGCTGCAGGGCGAGTGCGCTGGCGAGGCCGAGTTGTAACTGAACATCCTTCGGCTGAAGCCGGCTCGCCTTGCGAAAAGCGTCCGCGGCGGCTTCGTGCCGGCCGAGCGCGATGTAGCACTGGCCGAGGTTCGCGAGTACGTGGGCGTTGTTGCGCTGGAGGCGCGCAGCCGCCTCGAGGTGCGGCACGGCTTCGCCGGCGTTCCCGGTCTGGAGCAGGGCGGTGCCGAGGAGGTTCAGGGCGTCGGCGCTCCCCGGCGCCACGACGAGCGCCTGCCGGTAGCACGAGACCGCGCGGTCGAAGTCGCCGGCGCGATGCGCCGCCAAACCTGCGTCGAGCCAGCTTCGGGGCTCCTTCGATGGGCCGGAGTAACTCATTGAGTAAGTGCGGTTTTACGTCGGGTTATGCGGGTGTTGCAATAATGCAACAGCATAGCAGAAACGGCACGACCCGAACCCGAGGCGAGAGGCCGTCTCCGCTCGTACGGGCGATGGGCTTCCGCTCCCGACGGGTTGTTGCACGTACGCAACACCCTACGAAGAAAGGGGCCCGAATAATCACAAACTTGTTGAGCCCTGTTAAAGCCGCTTGGCATACTGCGATCAACTTCCGCTTCAGGGGGAGTAAGGGCGCGCTGGAGGGGGTCTCGCCGGAGCGCCAGGATTCAAAAACATCACAGGAGATTTGTTATGCAGAAGAAATTGCTGGCAGTCGCGCTGGCGGGTGCATTCGGTGCCCCCGCACTCGCGCTCGCCCAGTCGAGCACGGTGCAAGTGTTCGGCACGTTGTATGTCGAATACGGCCGCCTCGATCAGGCCAATGCAGCGCCCGGTGTGGCCCGCTCGAACGCCGACTTTATGCAGACGCCGGGTAACGAAATCGGCTTCAAAGGCGAAGAGAAACTCGGCGGCGGTCTGTCGGCATGGTTCCAGTGCACGAGCACTGCGGACATCCGCGGCAACAGCCAGAACGGCTGGTGCAGTCGTAACAGCGCGCTGGGCCTGAAAGGCGGTTTCGGCAACGTGTTCATCGGCGTGTGGGACAGCCCGTTCAAGCGTACCGTCAGCCCGCTGACGGTTGGCGGCAACGACACCGGCTTCTGGGGCACTGCTTCCCTGCTGCTCGGCGATTCGACCACGGAAGGTGTCGGCACCGGCCGTCTGGACTTCAAACGTCGCCAGCAGAACAGCATCAACTACGACAGCCCGAACTTCGCCGGCTTCCAGGTGATGGCGATGTTCACGTCGTCGCAGCCCTCGACCGGCACCCTGTCTGCAGCGTCGAACAGCAAGCCGCGCGTCATGTCGCTCGGCGGTCAGTACAGCGCGGGTCCCCTGTTCGTTGCCGCTGGTTACGAGCAGCACCGCGACTTCGCGGGTGCGGGCGCGACCTCGCCGGCGAACAGCAAGGACAACGCCTGGCATATCGGCGCCGCTTACACGTGGGGTCCGGTGCGCTTCGGCGGCCTGTACACGCGCCAGAAGTTTGACGCCGTCAATGCCGCGACGGGCGGAAGTGGCGACATCAAAGTCAGCGCGTACCACGTCGGTGTGGACTGGAACATCGTCGGACCGCACGGTCTGCGCGCGTCCTATTCGGCCTCGGGTAACGTGAAGGGACCGGTCGGTGTTGCTACCGGCCTGACGACCGCCACGGTCGGCGGTGTCGGCGGTGCGCTCACACTGGGTGCGGCTTCGGGCACGAACTATCGTCCGGGTCCTGGCAGCGACACGGGTGCGAACCTCATCACCCTGCGTTATGTCTACACGTTCTCGAAGCGTACGGAGTTCACGGCCGGTTACGTGCGCCTCAACAACGACTCGAACGCAGGCTACCGCATCATGGGTGCCGGCGCTCCGATCGTGAACGGATCGAACGAAGACGCGTGGGTACTTGCCATGCGCCACACGTTCTAAGCTTCAAGCTCCAAGTTAAAACGGGCGCTTCGGCGCCCGTTTTTTTTGCCTGCGACCCGCCCGCATTTCAGCGCGCACTTATGAGCTCAACGTAGAGGGTTTCAAGGCCGCGGGTGAACGCTTGCGAATCGAACAGCGGGGCGCTCTCGCGTGCGGCCGCGAGACGTGTTCGTAGCGCTTGCAGGCACGCCGAGTCGGTTGCGATCCCCAAAGCGAGCTCCTGATACTGCTCGAGCGACTCTGTGATGAGATCGGGCAGGCCGCAGTGCGTCAGCAGGCTGGCCGAGACGCGTGCGGCGAAAGTCTCGCCGCGCAACGCGACGAGCGGACACCCCGACCACAGCGCATCGCTGCCCGTCGTGTGAGAGGTATACGGGAAAGTGTCCAGAGCGAGGTCCGCTGCGCGGTATCGCGCGAGATGCTCGATCACCGGCAAGCGCGGCGCGATGATTACGCGGCCCGCATCCACACCCTCGGCTTGCGCCGCCGACTTGAGATTTGCACTGGCCCATCGATTGTCTTCGAGCAGCCACAGCACGCTTCCCGGCACCGTGCGCAGCAGCGCCATCCAGCAGTCGAAGACGTCCGGCGTGATCTTCGCCGTCTGGCCGAAGCAGCAGAACACGAAACCGTCGCCGGGCAAACCGTAGTCGGCCCGCGAACGCGGTTGCGTCGTGGGGCGCCTGTGATCGTTTGCCTGGTAACAATGCGGCACTCGAACGACTCGCTCCGAGTAGTGCTGCTCGGCGTCAGGCGGTATGACGATCCCGTCGGCGATGACGTAATCGATGAAAGGCGCGCCCATCGTTCCGGGATAGCCGAGCCACTCGACCTGCAGCGGGCAAGGCCTTCTCGCCATGACTGCCAGCCGATCCCCCGCCGTATAGCCTTTGAGGTCGATCAGGATGTCGAGTTCGTCTTCGCGTATGCGCGTCTCCACCACGTCGTCCGGATCCCATGCGACGTCCACGAAATGCTCGAACGCATTCTCCAGCCGCCGGCGCATGGCACTTCCGTCGTCGGGGCCGTAGGAATATGCGAAGACTTCGAAGCGGCTGCGATCGTGCAGCTCGAAGGTCTCGACTGCCAGACACGGGACCGGATGCTGGTGGAAGTCGCCCGAGTAGTAGCCGACGCGAATTCGCTCGCGGGTGCGCTCGCGTCGCGATAGGGCGGCAGGGCGTGCCGCGGGATAATTCTGCGCCACCCAGCGCTGCGTGTACGACAGCTGCTGCCCGGGCGTAGTGTTCTCCGAGAGCAGCCACAGCGGACTGCCGAGATCCGCCGACGTGGCGAGCTTCGCTTCCATGAGCGGCCATGCGCTCGACCACCTGCGCCAGTCGCATTGCCGATGCGCGAGGTGCACCAGCGTGCCGAGCAGAGCGTCCGCGCCGGTGCGCGCAAAACCTTCTTCGACCGCTTGGACGGCGAGGTCGAGCTCGCCTCGCACATGATGCATTTGAGCGATGACGCCGTACGGGCGCGACTGCGACGGGTCGAGATCGCGCGCCCGGCGTGCGTACCCGAGCGCTTCCTCGATCTCATTGCCCTGGAAGGTCGCTTCGGCAAGCGAGCAGATCGCCTGAAAATTTCCCGGCAGGGCCTCTACGATCCGGCGCAGCTCGGCAGTCGCCTGCGCGAAACGGCCGAGAGCGAGATACGCTGCGGCCAGGCGCTCGCGCGCCTCGATCTGTCCGGGGGCTCGCGCGAGGCAGCGTTCGAACCACGCGCACGCAGCGCCGGTGTCGCCCAGCTCGACACTCACGATGCCGAGGTTGTACAGCGTGTCGGGGTCATCGGGCAGGCGCGCGAGGACGGTCTCGAACGCACGCTGCGCCTGCGCCCACCGTCCCTGCGCGCCGTAAGCCCTGCCGAGCCCTGCGTGCGCGTCGAGGAGTGCAGGGTCGAGCTCGAGGGCGCGTTCGAGCGCACCGATCGCGTCGCCATGCTTTCCCTGATGCGAAAGCGCGAGCCCCAGGCGCATGAGCACCGAGGGGGGGGCGCCGGGTAGCGTTCTTGCTGCGCGCAGCGCTTTTTCAGCGGCCGCGTAATCACCGCGTATGAGGTGGGCGACACCGAGTTGCTCGAGGGCGGCGCCGTGATCCGGCGCCGCGAGCACGACGCGCTCGAGCAGCGATGCGGCTTCATCGGCGCGACCGGTCATCAGGCGCGCCGCACCGAGCAGCCACAATGCATCGGGGCTGCGGGGCGCGCGTTGGAGGATCTCTTCGCACAATGCAGCAGCCGCGGCCGGGTTGCCGTTCTGCAGATGCTGATGGGCTTGCTGGAGCTTGCGCTGTACCGACGCCGACATGGGGAGTGAACCGCTGACCGGCCGCTACTATAACCGCGAAGAAGCGCGCGACAAAGCAACCTCATGCGGAATGCGAACGTGATTGCGCCGACTTCAGCCTGAATGCTTAGACACGAGGCGTAGCTGCTTTTACAATACCCGCCCACGCGAGTCGTCAACGACTACCATCAACCCGCACCCGGCTCATCGAAGCAACGCTGCCGGCGTGCCGCTCCAGTGGCTCCAATGGAACAGCGGGTAGACACCATCCATCAGCGGGAGCAGTTGCTCCAGCAGGTCACGGGAATCCTGCGCCGGCACAAGCACGACGAGGAGCTCGCCGAGCGCGATCACCGGCCGCCTCGCGAGCGTGTCGAAGACCTCCTGCACAAGCGCGATCTGGAGAGACTCCAGCGCGAGCTCGACCGTCTGCATCCTGCCGACGTCGCCTACATCCTCGAAGCGCTGCCGCTCGATGAGCGGCTGATCATGTGGGATCTGGTCAAGGCCGATCGCGACGGCGACATCCTGCTGGAGGTGTCCGACGCGGTTCGCGAGACCCTCATCGCCAGCATGGACGAGCACGAGCTCGTCGCCGCCACCGAGCAGCTCGACACCGACGAGATCGCGGACCTCGCGCCCGACCTCCCGCGCGAAGTCATTCAGGACGTCTTCAAGGCGCTCTCGGTGGAAGAGCGCGAGCAGTTGCGCGCGGCGATGTCTTACCCGGAAGACTCGGTCGGAGCGCTCATGGACTTCGACATGGTCGAGGTCCGCGAGGACGTGACGCTCGAAGTGGTGCTGCGCTATCTGCGGCGCCTCGACGAGATGCCGGACCATACCGACCAGCTCTTCGTGGTCGACCGCGATGCGCAGCTCAAAGGCCTGCTGCCGGTCAATCGCATCCTGGTGAGCCTTCCGGAGACGCTCGTCTCCAACGTGATGGTGCGTGAGTTCGCCGAATTCAATGCGAATGAAAAAGCGGAGGAAGCGGCCGCGGCTTTCGAGCGCTACGACCTCGTGTCGGCGCCGGTCGTCGACGACGACCGGCGGCTCGTAGGCCGAATGACGGTCAACACTGTGGTGGATTACATCCGCGAATCCCAGAACATCGAAATCCTCTCCGCGGGCGGCTTGCGCGAAGACGAGGACCTCTTCGCTTCGGTCTGGAAGAGCGTGAAGAACCGGTGGACCTGGCTTGCCGTGAATCTGGTGACCGCGTTCATCGCTTCGCGGGTGATCGGCGCTTTCGAGCATTCGATTGCCCAGCTCGTCGCGCTCGCGGCGCTGATGCCGATCATCGCGGGCATCGGCGGCAACTCGGGCAACCAGACGATCACGATGATCGTCCGGGCGCTCGCCCTGGGGCAGATCACCCGCGACAGCGCGCGCAAGCTCTTCGTAAAGGAGATCGGCGTGAGCGTGCTCAACGGGCTGATCTGGGGCAGCGTAGTGGGACTCTTCGCCTTTCTCATCTATCACAACTGGGAGCTCGGCCTGGTGATGACTGCCGCCATGCTGCTGAACCTGCTGCTCGCGGCTGTGATGGGGGTCTCCGTGCCGTTGCTCATGGATAAGCTCGGCCGCGACCCCGCGCTCGGCTCGAGCGTGCTGATCACCGCGATCACCGACAGCGGCGGCTTTTTCATCTTTCTCGGCCTCGCGACACTCTTCCTCATTCGGTAACCACGTTGGGCTGTCGGTAGACGGCCGAATGGGGTTACGGGAGAGAAACCTTGGTTTCCTCCGCTAGTTGATTCGTTTATTGCGCGTAGCGCCGATGGGCGTCCACGGGAATAAACATTTCTTAATGCGTGTTGGCTCGCGTAAGAACCTCCAGGAAGCGCCTTTGAACGAGTTCAGTGCACGCGTGCAGGAGCTGATACCCCGGTTGCGCCGGTACGCGCGCGCGCTGACCGGCGAGCGCAGCGCAGCGGACGATCTGGTGCAGGACACTCTCGAGCGTGCCTGGAACAAGCTGCATCTGTGGCGCGACGGCAGCGATCTGCGGGCCTGGCTTTTCACGATCATGCACAACGTTCACGTGAACCAGGTCCGATCGCGCGCGGCTTCCGCGACCGTATCACTCGACGACGAAGCTGCGGACGCACCGGTGAGGCCTACACAGTCCGACATGCTGGAGGTGCGGGATATCGACACCGCGCTCGCGCGGCTGTCAGTGCACCAGCGCGAGGTGCTGCTGCTCGTCGCGCTTGAACGAATGTCTTACGACGAGACCGCTCGCACCCTGGGCATACCGATAGGCACCGTCATGTCGCGGCTCGCGCGAGGTCGCGAGCGGCTGCGCTTCGTGCTCGCGGGTGAGACGAGCCCGGCAACTCTGAAGGTGGTGAAATGAGCAGGTCTCGCGTCACCGAAGCCGAGCTCCACGGCTATCTCGACGGCGAGCTGACGCCGCCGGAGCGCGCGCGTGTGGAAGCGCTCGTCGCGGAGGACGCCGAAACAGCGCAGCGGCTCGGCGAGTATCGAAATCTCGTCGAGGTGCTGCGGGAACGATACGACGGGGTGCTCGACGAGCCCGTGCCCCAGCGGCTGATGAGCGTGGCGCCGGCTGCAACGCGGCGCGCCTCCCGCGTTTTGCTGCGCTGCGCTGCCGTCGTCGCGTGGCTCGCGCTCGGCGGCCTCGCGGGCTGGCATCTGCACGGTATGCAGGCGAGGGAAGACCGCGCCGCCGCGCCTTCGTGGGCGCACCGCGCTGCAGTCGCCCATATCGTGTATTCGCCTGAGGTCAGGCATCCCGTGGAAGTCGGCGCCGACCAGGAAGCGCATCTGGTCGCCTGGCTCTCGAAGAGGCTCGGTGCACCGCTGCGCATTCCGAAATTGGGCGGCATCGGTTACAGCCTCGTCGGCGGGCGGCTGCTGCCCGGCGACCGGGGGCCGGCGGCTCAGTTCATGTACCAGGATGCGCAGGGGCAGCGGCTGACCCTGTACGTGCGCACGAACCAGGAGCAAAGCAAGGAAACGGCATTCCGCTTCGCCCAGGACGGCAATGTGCGGATCTTCTACTGGATAGACCGCGGCCTGGGACTGGCGCTCTCAGGAGAGATCGACAAGGAAGAATTGCTGCGGGTGGCGACTGCGGCGTATCAGCAGCTCAACCCCTGATGCCAGGGCTGGACCCTTGAGCGAAACACACTGCGCTTCGAAGACGCAGACTCGGCAGAGCGGGTGCTGAATTACGGAGGCTGAAGGACGGGACGTGCTGGAGAGGAGGCGGGGCGGCGGGAGCCGGGGATTAACCCAGCCCCCGCTTAGTACTAGTACTACTTCTTCTTCGCTGCTTTTTTCTTCGCTGCTTTCTTCTTAGCTTTTTTCTTCGCTGCCATTTTAAGTCTCCTTTAAAGTTAACCTAGGCATGCTTCGCGTGCGTTGGTTACTTCCGCACTCCCATCGCGCGATTCTTCGAACGTTGTGTTCGGCGTCTCTTCCATCGTTCTCCCGAAATAATTTTCGGAAAAACCGTGCGTGGTGCGCCAATTCTATGCTAGAGCTCAAAAAAAAAGCAACACCTTTGTCATCACTATTTGACGAAGGCATATGACGCTGTGTGTTTGATGCAACACTTCATCGCAATCATCGAGCAATGTTGATCAGTGTTGATGATGATGACGACGTGAAGAAGCGCTCATGCGACGCGTTGACGTGACGGTGATGGAGGGCAGCGTGTATGAGTTCAACATCGCGTACTCTGCAGGTAGGAGGCGGCCGACGGACCGTGCTGAACATTAACGCCCGAGCAGTGGAATTACACACGCAGCGGCTCCGCCATCACCCTTTGTTCCTCGCCAGTTTATCGAGCGCGCGTACGGCGCAGGCCCTGCCGATGCGTTCGCGGAAGGTCATTGCATCCTTTTTAACGTGTGCCGTGGCCGCCGCGAGATCGTTCCGAAACCTTTCGGAGTTCAGCAGGGCAAGGTACCGGTCCGTGACGCCGGCGGGCGTCGAGTATGCGGGCGCGCAGTTCCTGTTGTAGCGAGAGTTTGCCTCGTGGGTGATTTGCTCGATGTTCGGAGTGCGATCGACCAGATCGAAAGAAAGGTGCAGGCTGTACTCGTCCACGGTTTCGCAACGGTGCGGAACGCCGGCCCGGACGTAGAGCACGTCGCCCGGGCACAGCGTGAAATCAGCCAGCTGACGCCCCAGCTTGGAGTTATCCAGAATATTGTCGACGTAGCGCCGCTGTTGCGGTGCGAAGACCCGCCAGCGCTTCCTTCCTTCGACCTGGATCACCAGGACGTCATCTGTATCGCAATGCCCGGAATAGGCCTCGACTCCGCTCTGGGACAGGAAGGCTGCGCAGTTGGACAAGGCGCAGGGCAGGGCGAGGTCGACCTTGGCCACGAAAGCGTTGATGTCGGGGTCGAGGATGTCGAGGCCCTCCAGGAGCAAGGCCCCGCCCCGCTTCAGGTGCTCATCGACGGGGCCCTTATCCATGAACATGAGGGTTTTGTTCTGAACGATCTTCTGTAACGCGGCGGTTTCGAGCGGCACAATGCTGCCATTGGCCATCAGCGTGACCCAGCTCGGCATGAGCAGCGGGTTATTCAGCAGCTGCTGGAGCTTGGCTACCGAAAAAAAAGTGACGCTAGGCAGATGCCCGACGGAGTGCTCGTACACCTCAGGCGGCGCTTTTCGCTGCTGAAGATAGAAGTCTAGAGCTCGTTCAAGCTCGGGGTGAAGCACGGCATCCACACTCACGCTCCGTTTTTAGCTGTTAAAAACGGGTCGAGTGTAGAAGCGAAGCATCTCTGTTACGTCTCGCACGCGGTGCGATGGCGTGAGCACTGCAGCCGCACGTCATGCCCGTTGTCGGTCTCGCGGGTCAGCTGAACGGCGCCAGCGGTGGCAGGCCCGACAATGCGCCGCCGGCGCGGTGCTCAGGACGGAAGGCGGCGCTCACGCGCGATGAGATCGCTGACCTCTTCGCGCTCCCGGATGACTTGAAACTCGCTGCCGTCGACCATCACCTCGGCCCCTCGCGGACGCGTGTTGTAGTTCGACGCCATGCTCATCCCATAGGCGCCCGCCGACATGATCGCGAGCAAATCGCCCTCTCGGGCGTTGAGGCGCCGCCCGCGAGCGAGAAAATCCCCAGTCTCGCAGATCGGGCCGACGACGTCATAGACGTCTGCCGCCGCCGCGGGATTTTCTTCGGTGACGGTCAGCACGTCGTGCCACGCGTCGTATAAAGCGGGTCGCACGAGGTCGTTCATGGCCGCGTCGACCACAGCGAAGCTGCGGTCCTCTCCCTTTTTCAGGTACTCGATACGGGTGAGGAGCAGGCCGGCGTTGCCCGCGAGCACCCGCCCCGGCTCGAAAAGAAGCTTGTGACGGTCGTTGCGGAATGCCTGCAGCACGACCTCAGCGTATTCAGGAATCGGCGGGGGCGTTTCGCTCTGGTAGCGGATACCGACGCCGCCGCCCACGTCGACGTGCTTCAATTCGATCCCGTCGCGCTCGAGCCGCTCGACGAGATCGGCGATCTTGCCCAGTGCTTCGGCGATGGGGGCGAGATCGGTCAGCTGCGAGCCGATATGGCAATCGACTCCTTCGATCCTGACATGCGGCAGGCTGCGCGCACGCGAGTACAGGGCCGGTGCGTCGGCGTAGGCGACCCCGAACTTGTTCTGCTTCAGGCCCGTGGCGATATAGGGATGCGTACCGGCGTCGACGTCCGGGTTCACGCGCAGGCTGATCGGCGCGCGCATCCCGAGCTCTCCGGCGATGCGGTTGACCCGCTCGAGCTCGTTCGCCGATTCGATGTTGAAGCACAGGATTCCGGCCTCGAGGGCGGCGCGGATCTCATCCGCGGACTTGCCCACACCCGAGAAGACCACCTTCGCCGGGTCGCCGCCGGCCGCCAGCACGCGCTGCAGCTCGCCGCCCGAGACGATGTCGAAGCCGCTGCCCAGCCGCGCAAAAAGATCGAGGATCGCGAGATTGGAGTTCGCCTTGACGGCGTAGCAGACGAGGTGGTCGCGCGCTTCGAAAGCTTTCGCATACGCCGTATAGGCCTCGGTCAGCGCCGCGCGCGAGTAGATGTAAGACGGGGTGCCGACCGCAGCGGCGATCCGGGCGAGGGGCACGTCCTCGACGTGAAGCTCACGGTTCCTGTACTGGTAAGGATTCACTTGGGGGCGGGTGTTGCTTCTGCGGGGGCCGGTCGCGCGGGCGGCGCTTCCGGGGTCACGGCGGGACGGGGTTTCGGCGCGACTGCGGCAGGCTTGGACCCCGGCAGATACAGCGGGCCCTTGAATCCGCAGCCGGCGAGGCTGATGAGCAAAGCACAGAGAAGGAGGCGCATGCCCGCGATTGTACGGTACCGCCTTTTCAGATCAGCAGGTACTGGTGCCCGTCGCGGCGCAGCGCCTTGCGGCGTGCGGCGTAGTCCGGCACGAGGCTGCCGACCGTGCGCCAGAAGCGCTGGGAGTGATTCATCTCGAGAAGGTGGGCCACTTCGTGGGCGACGACGTAATCGATCAGGTGCACCGGCATCTGTATGAGGCGCCAGTTCAGGTGGATGCGCCCGCTGCTGTGGCAGCTTCCCCAGCGCGTGCGGGCGCTCGAAAGATGCACTTCCGGCGCAGGATGCACGCGCAGCAGGCGGCGATAGTGCTCCACTCGTTCCTTGAAGCACGCCAGAGCCTGCGCGTGCACCCACTCGTGCACGTGGCGCGAGACCCCGACAGCGCCGCATTCCGCAATTCCCACCAGGAGCTCGGCCCCGTGGAGTCGCACGACTGAAGCATCGGGAACGAGCTTCAGCGCGAAAGATTCGCCGAGCAGCATCAGCGGCTCACCGTCGATCCAGTGGCGCGCAGGCGTGCGCCTGACCTGCCATTCCTCGAGCTTGCGCACGACCCATTCGGCGTGCTTACGCAGCAATCGCTCGATCGCGGTCTGGGTCGCATCCCACGGCGCGCCGACCCGCAGCCCCTCTTCGTCGACAAGGATGGAGATCGCGCGGCGGCGCAGGCTGCGCTTGATCGTGTAGCTCACGAGCCTGCCTTCGAGCGCGAGATGCGCGCGGCCGATCGCCTGCTCCTGACGGAAGCGCAGCGGTAGATCGAGCTGGCCGGGTTTGGCGCGGTTCATGAGCTTCGTATGCGTCTGGTCTCGTTCTCGATCCACTCACCGATGCGTCTGGCGAGCTCCGGTGCTTTTTCGTCGGAGGGCCGCACCGCGCGACCTATGCTTATTGTGACGACTCCCGGATATTTGAGGAATGAATTTCTGGGCCAGTGGTCACCCGCGTTGTGCGCCACGGGCACGATAGGTGCGCCGGTCTGAAGTGCGAGCCACGCGCCGCCGGCCTGGTAGGTACCGCCAACCCCCGGCGCGCTTCGAGTGCCTTCAGGAAAAACGACGATGTTGAAACCGCTTGCGAGCCGCGCACGTCCCTGCTCGAGCGTCTGCCGCAGTGCGCGACGGCCGTCTTTGCGGTCGATCGCGATCGGCGAGAGCATCGCCAGGCCCCAGCCGAAAAACGGAATCCACAGGAGCTCGCGCTTGACCACCCACACCTGCGGCGGCAGCACGACCTGCAACGCGAGCGTCTCCCATGCGGACTCGTGCTTGGACAGCACGATGAAAGGCTCGTCGGGTATGTTTTCCGCGCCGATCACCCGATAGCGTATGCCGCAGAGGCGCTCGACGCTCCACACCATCAACCTCGACCAGCTCGAAATGATGCGATAACGAGTCAGCGGCGAAAATGGAAAGGTGAGCAGAGCCACCACGGAGTAGACGGGCGTGGCGACGACCTGGACCAGCACGAACGCGACCGAGCGCAACCACACGCTCGACCTCATCCGACGATGCTGCGCACCGCGTCGGCAAGGTCGCTGAAAACCCGGGTGCCCGCCGGCAGGTCGCCGGCCTCTTCGGTTTTCCGGCCTTTACCCGTGAGCACGAGGATCGGCGCGGCGCCGACCGCGGCCGCGGCTTCGAGATCGCGCAGCGAGTCCCCGACGCTCGGCACCCCTTTCAGGTCCACGTTGAAACGCCGCGCGATCTCGTCGAGCAGGCCCGACCGCGGTTTGCGGCAGTTGCACCCGGCGTCCGCCGCGTGCGGGCAGAAGAAGATCGCGTCGATGCGGCCGCCGATATGCGCGAGCGCGCGGTGCATCTTGTCGTGGATCGCGTTCAGCGTCGAGACTTCGAACAGGCCGCGCCCGACCCCGGACTGGTTGGTCGCCAGCACCACGTGATAACCCGCGTGATTGAGGCTCGCGATCGCTTCGAGGCTGCCGGGGATCGGACGCCACTCCGCCGGCCCCTTGATGAAGCTGTCGCTGTCGAAGTTGATGACCCCGTCGCGGTCGAGGATGACGAGCTTCATCGGCGTAAACGGTTAACCGTGAACGGTAAACCGGTATTGCGAGGGCCGAGGGGCATGGGCACGACCATATCAGGCAGCCAGGCGCGAGATGTCGGCGATGCGGTTCATCGTTTCCCGGAGCTGCGCAAGCAGCGCGATCCTGTTGTCGCGCAGCCGGGTGTCCTCGCTCATGACCATGACGGCGTCGAAGAACGCATCGACTGGTGCGCGGAGCGCAGCGAGCGTGCGCAGCATGCCCGCGTAATCCTGCTTCTCGTAGTGCGCATCGGCCTTGGTTTTCGCGATGCTGAACGCCGCAGCGAGGGCTTTTTCGGCGGCCTCGACCAGCAGCGCGGGGTCGAAGCGGGGCATCACCCCTTCGACTTTCTTCAGGATGTTGCCGATGCGCTTGTTCGCCGCGGCAAGGCTCGGCGCTTCCGGAAGGGTATTGAACATCCTGACGGCTTCGAGCTGGGGGCGGATGAGATCGATGCGGTCGGGCCTCAGCGCGAGAACGGCATCGACTTCGGTCGGGCTGTAGCCCGCTTCGATGAAGTACCCGCGCATCCGATCGAAGAAGAAACCGATCAACTCCGTTTCAGCAGGCTTCACGCCGAGCCTGGGGTCGAATGCCGCGAACGCCGCGGTTACGAGCTCGGTGAGGCGCAGCGGCAGTGCGCGCTCGCTCAGGATCCGAATGACGCCGAGCGCGTGGCGGCGCAGTGCGTAGGGGTCTTTATCGCCGGTCGGCTGCTGCCCGATTCCGAAGAAGCCGGCGAGTGCCTCGAGCTTGTCGGCGAGCGCGACAGCGGCTCCCGTCGGTGATTCAGGGAGCGTGTCACCTGCGTGGCGTGGATGGTAATGCGCTTCGATCGCTTCGGCGACCGCTGCCGGCTCGCCGTCGTGCAAGGCGTAGTACCGTCCCATGATCCCCTGGAGCTCGGGGAATTCGCCGACCATTCCGGTGATCAGGTCGGCTTTGGCGAGCCACGCGCCGCGCTCGGCGAGCGCTGCATCGGCTTTCAGCGCGCGGCAGTATTTGCCCGCGAGGGTCTGCAGCCGTTCGACGCGTTCGAGCTGCGTGCCCAGACGATTGTGGTAGACGACGTTCGCGAGCTGCGCGACGCGATCCTCGAGCCGGACCTTGCGGTCCTGGTCGTAGAAGAATTTCGCATCGGACAGGCGCGCGCGCAGCACGCGCTCGTTACCGCGAACGATGTTGACCGGGTCGTCGGTGCGCAGGTTGGACACCAGCAGGAATCTCGGCAGCAGACTGCCGCCTTCGCGCGCGAAAAGCGGGAAGTATTTCTGGTGCTGCTTCATCGACAGGATGAGGCACTCCTGCGGCACCTCGAGGAAGTCGGCGCTGAAGCTGCCCGCATAAACGGCCGGGAATTCCACGAGCGCGGTCACTTCGTCGAGCAGCGCTTCGTCCGCGACCAGCGTGGCGTCCTTACCGGCGGACCGTTCGAGGCTTTTGCCGATCTGCTCCTTGCGCGCTTCGAATCCTGCGATGACGCTGCCTTCGTCGCGCAGCACGCGTTCGTAATCGTCGGCAGTGGGCACGGCAATGGGGCCGGCGCTCAGGAAACGATGGCCGAGCGTGCGATTGCGGCTTTCGACGTCGAGCACCTTGCCGGGAACGACCTTAGAGCCGTGCAGCATGATCAGGCCGTGAACGGGGCGCACGAATTCGGCGTCGCTCGCCCCCCATCGCATCACTTTCGGGATGGGGAGGCTCTTGAGCGCCGTCGCGACTTTGACGCCGAGCGTTGCAGCGAGAGCGCCGCCTTTGGCCAGAGCCTTATAGTAGAAAACCCTGCCTTTGGGCGTGTCGCGCTGCTCGAGCGCCTCCACCGCCACGCCGTTCTTGCGCGCGAAACCCTGGAGCGCAGGCGTCGGGTTGCCTTGCGCGTCGAGCCCCGCTTTGACCGAAGGGCCGGCGAGCTCAACCGGCCTGTCCGGCGCGACTTCGCGCACTTTCGTAATCTGTACTGCGAGCCTGCGCGGCGTCGCAAAGCGGTGCACGGCGCTGTCCGGTTCGAGAAAGTCGTCGCGCGAAAGATCGGCCGCGAGCGCGTCCGCAAACGCACGGCTCAGGCGCGCGAGCGCTTTGGGCGGCAGCTCTTCAGTCAGGATTTCGACGAGCAGGGTTTCCATCGCGTTACGCCGGAACTTTTTCTTTGCACATCGGGAAACCCAGCGCTTCGCGCGAGCCGTAGTACGCCTGCGCGACCAGGCGCGCGAGCGCACGCACGCGACCGATGTATGCGGCGCGCTCGGTCACCGATATCGCGCCGCGGGCGTCGAGCAGGTTGAAGGTGTGCGAGCACTTGAGCACCATCTCGTAGCCCGGCAGCACCAGCCCGGCTTCGATCAGGCGTTTGGCTTCGCGCTCGAAATCGCTGAAAAGCTGCAGCAGCCAGGGCACGTTGGCGAGCTCGAAGTTGTATTTCGACTGCTCGACCTCGTTCTGGTGATACACGTCGCGATACGTGACTCCGTCGACCCAGACGAGGTCGTAGACGCTCTCCTTGCCCTGGAGATAGAGCGCAAGACGCTCGAGCCCGTAGGTGAGCTCGCCGAGAACGGGCTTGCAGTCGAGCCCGCCGACCTGCTGGAAGTAGGTGAATTGGGTGACTTCCATGCCGTTCAGCCACACTTCCCAGCCCAGCCCCCACGCGCCCAGGGTCGGCGACTCCCAGTCGTCTTCGACGAAGCGGATGTCATTCTTCGTGGTGTCGACCCCGAGCGCGCGCAGCGAGCCGAGATAAAGATCCTGCAGATCGGGCGGCGAAGGCTTCATCACCACCTGATACTGGTAGTAATGCTGGAGGCGGTTCGGGTTCTCGCCGTAGCGTCCGTCTTTGGGCCTGCGCGAAGGCTGAACGAAAGCCGCCTTCCACGGCTCGGGTCCGATCGCACGAAGGAACGTGGCGGTATGGAAGGTGCCCGCGCCGACTTCCATGTCGTACGGCTGCAGGAGCGCGCAACCCTGGGCGTCCCAGTACTGGTTGAGCGTCAGGATGATTTGCTGGAAGGTGAGCATGAGGTTGCTGCGCGAAACCGCGAATTTTACCGGGTTTGGCGGTGCGGGAGTATGCGGTGGGGTGGGGACGGAACCGTCGCGCGTCAGCGGCGCCTGCGCGCGAACCAGGCACCTGCGACCAGCATCAGCGCGCAGAGCGCGAGCACGGCCGTATTGCCGATACGCACATAAGGCGTCGCGCCCGAGTAGCCCTGGACTCGCGCGGTGACCGCGGCGGTGGAAAACTGCGGTGCGATCTCGACCACCGTGCCGCGATGATCGACGATGCCGGTCATGCCGGTGTTGGTCGCGCGCAGCATGTAGCGGCCGGTTTCCAGCGCGCGGGCCTGCGAAATCTGCAGGTGCTGGTACGGTGCGATCGAGTGTCCGAACCACGCGACGTTGCTGACGTTCACGAGCAGCGTCGCCTGCGGAAGCTGCCTGATTATCTCTTCGCCGAACACATCCTCGTAGCAGATGTTGAGCGCGACCCGCTGACCGGCCACGGCGAGCGGCTGCTGGTCGATTGCGCCACGCGAGAAATCCTGCAGCGGAATCGCAAGGACGCTGACGATCCAGCCGAGCACCGGCCGCACCGGAATGAATTCTCCGAAAGGCACCAGGTGCGACTTGCGATACGCCTGGATCGGAGACATCCCGAGCGAGATCACGCTGTTGTAATAGTCCCCTGTCGCGAGCTGCTCCGGAACTCCGATGAGCACGTCGCCGCCGTTGTGCCGAGCGTGATCGGCAAGGTCTGCAAGATACTCCGCAGGGATGTCGCGCAGAAAAAGCGGAATCGCAGTCTCGGGAAAAACGATGAGCTTCGAATGGCTCGCTAGCGCGAGCTCGCGATAGCGGTTGAGCGTCGTGCGCAATCCTTCCGCAGTCCACTTGATCGCCTGCGGGATGTTGCCCTGGAGCAGCGTCACCTCGACCGGCTCGCCTGCGGGCTCGGTCCAGCTCACCTGTTTGAGCGCGTACCCCCCGAGCCACAACGCCAGGAATGCAGTCGTGAGCGGAATCAGCGGACGGGCAAGCGGGAGAGAGCCGTCCGTAGCGGCCGCGGCCTGACGATGGCGAGATCGAACCGCTTCCACGACGAGCACCAGCAGCCCTGCGCTCGCGACGGTGGCGAGGCTCGTTCCGAAAATGCCGAGCACCGGCGCATAACCCGCGAGCGGGCTCGACGGAACTTGAGAGTAGCCCACCGCGAGCCACGGAAAGCCGGTGAAAATCCAGCCGCGTACCCATTCGGTCAAGGTCCACGCCGCGGGCGCGATGACGACGAGCTTCATCCACGGCGGCGAGCGCAGCGCGTAAAAACAATACGCGGTCACCGCGGGAAACAATGCGAGGAACGCGCAGAAGAGGAACGTGAAGAAAGCGGCCAGCGGCGCGGGCATCGCACCGAATGTGCTGAGGCTCACGTAGACCCACGACACACCGGTGAGAAACAGCCCGAGCCCGAACCACCAGCCGATCGCCGCCGCGCGCTTGGGGGTATCGGCGCCGCGCCAGAGCCACAGGAGCGCCGCGAGCGTGACGATCGGAAGCGGGAAAAGATAGAGCGGAGCGAAGCCCGCGACAGTTGCAGCGCCCAGGAGGAACGCCGCTATCGTCACACGGTCGAGCGCGAAAAAACGCGGGCGCCGGACGATCGGGACGGATGAGGCCGGCGTCGCTGATGGAGCGGGCTTCGCGGAGCCGAAGTCGTGAGGCATCCGTCAGGCTTGGACGGTGCTCTTCGGGACCACTTCGAGCAGGTGCACCCGGCGGCTGTCGGCACGCAGCACGGTGAAATCGAAACCTTCCATGCTGACCTGCTCGCCGCGCTTGGGAACGCGGCCGAAGCGCTTCAGCACGAGCCCGCCGATCGTGTCGAACTCGTCGTCGCTGAAGTCGGTGCCGAACTTCTCGTTGAAGTCTTCGATCTCGGTCATCGCTTTCACCCGGTACAGCCCGCTCTTGTCCTGGATGATGTTGTCTTCGACCTCGTCGAAATCGTATTCGTCCTCGATGTCGCCGACGATCTGCTCGAGCACGTCCTCGATCGTGACGAGCCCGGCGACGCCGCCGTATTCGTCGACGACGATCGCGATGTGATTGCGGTTCTTGCGGAATTCCTTCAGCAGCACGTTGAGCGGCTTGGACTCGGGGATGAAGACGACAGGGCGCAGCATATCGCGCACATTGAATTCCTCTTCGCCCGCGTAGTAGCGCAGCAGGTCCTTCGCCAGCAGGATGCCGATGATGTCGTCCTTGTTGCCGCTCGTGACCGGGAAGCGCGAGTGCGCGGTCTGGATGACGAAGGGGACGAACCGGTCGGGCGATTCTCCGATGTCGATCACGTCCATCTGCGAGCGCGGCACCATGATGTCCCTTGCGTGGAGCTCGGAGACCTGGAGCACGCCTTCGATCATCGCCAGCGCGTCGGCGTCGAGCAGATTGCGCTCGTGCGAGGAGTGAAGGAGCTCGATCAGCTGCTCGCGGTCTTCAGGCTCGCGCATGATGAATGCCGAGAGCCTCTCGAGCAGTGTGGGTTTACTGTGCGTGTCGTCCATGGGAGGGTGTTGCCGTGTAGGGGTCAGGATAGCCGAGTCGCTCGAGTATGCGCGTTTCGAGCTTTTCCATCTGGACCGCGTCGCGCTCGTTGTCGTGCTCATAACCTTGCAGGTGCAGTATGCCGTGAACCGTGAGATGGGCGTAGTGCGCGGCAATCGGCTTGCCCTGCTCGCGCGCCTCACGCGCAACAACCGGCGCACACAATGCCAGGTCGCCTTGGTAAGGCGGACTGTCGTTCATGACGAAGGTCAGCACGTTGGTCGCGTAATCCTTTCCGCGGTAAGTCCGGTTGAGCTCGCGGCCTTCGGTCAATGCGACCACTCGCACCGTGACTTCGGCGTCGTGCCGCAGCGCCGCGCGCACCCACAGCTCGATTTGCGCCTCGGTGGGGACGTGTCGGGAGCGCGTTGCATACTGGACGCTGAGCTGCAGCGCGCCCGGCTTACTTCGCGGCCGGCTTGGGGGCGCGCGCGTTGCGCTCTTCGCGGTTCTCATAGGCGTTTACGATGCGCTGGACGAGCGGATGCCGCACCACGTCTTCGCTTCCGAAGCGGGTGAAAGCGATGCCGCGTACGTTCTTGAGCACTTCCTCGCCGTCGACCAGTCCGCTCTTCTGGCCGCGTGCGAGATCGACCTGGGTCACGTCGCCGGTCACCACGCACTTGCTGCCGAAGCCCATGCGGGTGAGGAACATCTTCATCTGCTCGGGCGTGGTGTTCTGGGCTTCGTCGAGGATGACGAACGAATGATTGAGCGTGCGCCCGCGCATGAACGCGAGCGGCGCGATCTCGATCGCCGCGCGCTCGAACATCTTCGCGACCTTGTCGTAGCCCATCAGGTCGTAGAGCGCGTCATAGAGCGGACGTAAGTACGGATCCACTTTCTGCGCCATGTCTCCGGGAAGAAAGCCGAGGCGCTCGCCCGCTTCCACCGCGGGACGCACGAGCACGATGCGCTTCACGCTGTCGCGCTCGAGCGCGTCGACCGCGCAGGCGACCGCGAGATAGGTCTTGCCGGTTCCGGCAGGACCGATGGCGAAGGTGATGTCGTGCGACTGGATGTTCTGCAGGTACTGCACCTGGTGAGGCGTGCGTCCGTGCAGGTCCGGCCGCCGGGTCATCAGCGCAGGCGCGGCGACCGCCTTTGCGATCCGGTCGCCGCCGCTGTCACCCTTCGCGCCGGCTTCGATGAGACCGAGCTGCACGTCTTCGAGCGACAGATCTTCGGCTGATTGTTCGTAAAAACGCTGGAGCAATTTAGCTGCCATTCGTGCCTGGGGGGCTTTGCCTTCGATGGAGAAGCGCTCGCCGCGCCTCGTGATGTTGACGTCGAGGGCGGTTTCGACCTGACGCAGATTTTCGTCGAGCGCGCCGCAGAGGTTTGCAAGGCGCTGGTTGTCGACGGGAGTGAAGCTGATTTCTACGGGTTTCAATTGAGGCAAGTCATCCTGCCGCGCAGAGAATGCGCTCGCGCTGCGGTAATGGTGACGTCGACGAACTCGCCGACGAGCCGGCGCGGCCCGGTGAAATTCACCATGCGGTTATTGTCGGTGCGGCCGGCGAGCTCGGCCGCGTCACGCCGCGCCGGGCCTTCGACCAGGATGCGCTGGCGGCTGCCGAGCATCGCGTTGCTGATCTCGTGGGCGTGCGACTCCACTTTCGTCTGCAAAGCCTTCAGCCTCGCGCGTTTGACCTCATCCGGCGTCTCGTCGGGCAGCTCCGCCGCGGGCGTGCCCGGCCTCGGGCTGTACACGAAGCTGAAGCTCGAATCGAAGCGCACGTCGTCGATCAGCCTCAAGGTCGCCTCGAAGTCGGTTTCGGTCTCGCCGGGGAAGCCGACGATGAAGTCGGACGTTATGGAAATATCGGGCCTGACCGCGCGCAGGCGCCGAACGATCGATTTGTACTCCATCGCCGTGTAACCGCGCTTCATCGCAGCGAGCACGCGGTCCGAGCCCGATTGCACCGGAAGGTGCACGTGGCTGACGAGCTTGGGAATCTTCGCGTGCGCTTCGATGAGGCGAGGCGTGAATTCGCGGGGATGCGAGGTCGTGTAGCGCACGCGCTCGAGCCCCGGGATCTCGGCGACGTACTCGAGCAGCAGCGCAAGATCGGCGGTATCGTCCTCTTCGGTCCTGCCCCGGTAGGCATTCACGTTCTGCCCGAGCAGCGTCACTTCCTTCACACCCTGCGCCGCGAGCTCGGCGACCTCGGTCAGGACATTGTCGAAACCGCGCGAGACTTCCTCGCCACGGGTGTAAGGCACGACGCAGAACGAGCAGTATTTGCTGCAGCCTTCCATGATCGACACGAACGCGGTGGCGCCTTCGATGCGGGCAGGCGGCAGGTTGTCGAACTTCTCGACTTCCGGAAACGAGATATCCACCTGCGCGCGGCCGCTCGTCCTGCGCGCGTCGATGAGCTGGGGCAGGCGGTGCAGCGTCTGCGGCCCGAAAACGATGTCGACATACGGCGCGCGCGAGACGATCGCCGCGCCCTCCTGGCTCGCGACGCAGCCGCCGACGCCGATGAGCACGTCCGGGCGCCCGAGTTTCAGATGCCTCACGCGCCCGAGATCGTGGAAGACTTTTTCCTGCGCTTTTTCGCGCACCGAGCACGTGTTGAACAGGATCACGTCGGCTTGCGCCGGATCGACCGTGGTCTCCATCCCGTGGGAGGCGCGCAGCACGTCGGCCATCTTGTCCGAGTCGTACTCGTTCATCTGGCAACCGAAAGTCTTGATGTAAAGCTTGGGGGCCATGTCAGCGTTTGCCGGCTGCGGCGAGGCGGGCCTTTTCTTCTTCGGTGAGGATGTAGACGCGCTGGACCTGCCCGGCCTGGTCACGGGTGTACAGAACCTCGGCGTTCACCGGCAGTTGCGCATGGACGAGCGTGCGGTTGTTCTGATCGAAAATCAGCGCGCCGGGCGCGAGCTCGAGCACGCGACGGCCGATCTTCACGACGGGTAGGGGGAGGCTCTCGCCGGTCCTGCCGCGCTCACCCGCGGCGGGCAGAAACCGGAACGGCTGCGAGTGCACCGCCGCAGTTTGGGCAACGAAGCATAAAACCAATAAAAGCAGGCACTTACGCATCGACGCACGATAGCATAAGCCGCGTATGTCTGCCAGCGGTGCTCGATGCCATATGTACTATGGCCGGGGAAATCGGTTGGTGGCGAGTCAGGGATTTGAACCCCGGACCAACGGATTATGATTCCGCTGCTCTAACCACTGAGCTAACTCGCCACGGGGAGCGGCGCAGTCTAAAGAGGGGCCTTCCCGGTGTCAAGCAAAGCACGCCAGGTGCCTGATTACGCATCGGAAAAAAATCAGCATACGCGATTTCCGGCGTGCGTGTTGCAGCCGGGGCGAAGCGCGCGGTTGCCTGATTCGATGCGATGACCGTTCGTGACGGGCGTCGTGGCCGTCGTACACTCGGCAGGTTTTCAACCGGACTCCTCATGCAGGCCTTCGACGTCATCGTGTCAGGCGCGGGTATCGTCGGCGCGGCTTTCGCGCTCGGGCTCGCGCGCGCCAATGTGCGCGTCGCCGTCATCGAGCCGCAGCCGCCTCGCGCGCCGGCCTCGGAGGGCGCCTGGGACACTCGTGTGTATACGGTGAGCCCGGGCAATGCGGAATGGCTAGCCACGCTTCAGGCATGGCAGCGGATGTCCGCCGAAAGGCTCACGCGCGTCGAAACGATGCAGATCTACGGCGACCGCGCGCCGGGCCGGCTTGAATTCAGCGCGTACGAAGCGGGAATGCGCGAACTCGCATGGGTGGCCGAGTCTCGCGAGCTGCAGCGGGCTCTCTGGCACTCACTCGAAGCAGCGAGTCACGTCACGCTTTTTGCCGGTGCGCGTTGCGCGGACATCGCGTGGGCGCGCAACGAGGCGCAGGTCACGCTCGAAAACGGGGGCGGGCTCTCCGCGCGCCTGGTCGTGGGCGCCGATGGCGCCGATTCGTGGGTCCGGCAGCGCGCCGGAATCGACGTGACGACACACGACTACGGCCAGCTCGGTGTCGTCGCAAATTTCGAAACCGAGCGCGGGCACGGCGGCGTCGCGTATCAGTGGTTCACGGGCGAGGGCGTGCTCGCGTTTCTGCCGCTTCCCGGCAACCGCACGTCGATCGTCTGGTCGGTGCCCGAGGCGCACGGGCGCGAGCTTCTTGCGTACACACCTGAGCAGCTTTGCGCCGAGGTCGAACGCGCCAGCGAAAGCGCGCTCGGCGCGTTGCGGGTGATCACGCCCGCCGCGGCGTTCCCGCTCAAGCGCCAGCGGGTGGCGCGGCTGGTCGAGCCGCGGGCGGCGCTCATCGGCGATGCCGCCCACAACATACATCCGCTGGCGGGGCAGGGCGTCAACCTCGGTCTGCGCGATGCCCGAGAGCTCGCTGCGGTATTGACCGGGCGCGGCGCGCAGCGCGACTGCGGCGATTACGCCCTGCTGCGGCGCTTTGAGCGCGCCCGCCGCGAAGACATCGCTGCGGTCGAGCTCACGACCGACGGTCTCGAGAAACTTTTCAACAGCCCTGCGGTCTGGATTGCGAGGCTGCGCAATTTCGGGCTCACGATCGTCGACGCTCAGGGGCCGCTGAAGACTGCGCTCGCGCGCCGCGCTGCAGCCTGACCGCACATCCCGAGAACGCTAAGCTGGAATTTCACCTGAGGATCGAGATGTTCAAGACGTTTATGGCAGGTGTGGTCGTGATCGTGGGCCTGACGGCTCTCACCGTGCGAGCGGACGAGAACACGGTGCGACAGTCGTTCCAGCAGAAGTTTCCGAAGATGACGATCGAGAGCGTGACGCGCACGCCCTTCCAGAACCTCTTTGAAGTCGTGCTCGACGGACAGGTTTTCTACACTGACGACAAGGCGGGTTATCTCTTCAGCGGCAACCTTCTCGACCTCCGAGGACAGCAGCCTCGCAATCTGACCCAGGAATCCACAGGCAAGATGGCGGCTACCCTCCTGGCGAAATCGACCGATCTTGCGGTCAAGCGCGTGAAAGGCAGCGGCAAGCGCGTGATCTACACCTTCGAAGATCCAAACTGCGGGTACTGCAAGGAGCTGCAGAAAGAGCTCGCGAAAATGAACGACGTGACGGTTTATACCTTCCTCTGGGCCATACTCTCGCCGGACTCGGTGGAAAAGGCCAAAGCGATCTGGTGTTCCAAGGACCGCGGCCGCGCGTGGGACGAAGCGATGCTCAAAGGTGTAACGCCCGCCGGGAAGCGCGACTGCGATACGCCGCTGGAAAAGAACGCGCAGCTCGCGAAACGCTTCGGCCTGAACGGCACGCCCGGCGTCTACCTCGCGAACGGGCAGCAGATCGGCGGCTACGTGCCTGCCGAGAAGATCGAAGCAGCGCTCTCGGCCCGCTAGTCAACATCCGCCTCCCGACAGGCGTTACAGGAGCATGACGCTCCGCGCCTGCGCTACAGCCGCCACTACGCAAGCCACTGCGCGAGAGCCGCGTAAGCGCCTCCTGGCGGCGGTGGCTGTCTCAGCGCTTCTGCACGCGTCGCTGTGTGTCGTCGTGACGGGCGGCGCGCGTCGCATCGCGAGCGTTCCTGCGCCGCGGGCTGTTCTCGCGGTGCGGATCGTTCCGGACGCCGCGCCCGGCGCACCCGAAATCCTGCCGGCGAGCGAGATCGCGGAGCGCACTGCGCCTCGCGTCGAACGCGCTGTGCCCAGGCCGGCGCCTGCTGCCCAGGCGGTCAGCCGCCGCGCCGGTGACGTCGCCAAGGCTGAGGTCGCCGCGATAGAAGCGCCGGACACGACCTATTACGCCGCGAAGCAGCTCGACGTGTATCCCGCGCTCGAAAGTCCGCTCGACCTGCGTTACGGCGGGAAAGCCGCGGCGGACGGGATCTCGGGACGTGCGCTGCTGCTCGTGATGATCGACGAAAGCGGCATGGTGAAGGACGTGAGCGTGGTGGAAGCCGAGCCTGCCGATTATTTCGAGAACGACGCGAAGCGCGCTTTCATGAGCGCGCGCTTCAGCCCTGCCTATCGCAACGGCCGCCCCGTCAGAAGCCGCGTGCTCGTACAGGTGAACTACGGCGTCGAGCGGGCATCGCCCTGAGATGACGCCGGCGGTTGCGCCGGCCCCGCTGCGGGCGCCGGAATCGGATAGCCGTTAGGCAGCAGCACCCACATGCGCAGGCGCTGCTTCATGCGGCCGGCTTCGCGAGCCGCAGCTTCGCCGTATCCCCAGAAGAAATCCGCGCGCACCGCGCCGCGAATCGCGCTGCCGGTGTCCTGCGCAAGCATCAGTCGATTGAGCGGACGCGCGGTATTCGGCCACGTGGTCGAGAGATACACCGGGGCCCCGAGCGGAACGTAGCGCGAGTCGACTGCGACGCTGCGCCGCGCGGTGAGCGGGACGCCGAGCGACCCGGGCGGGCCGCTCGCATTGCCCGGAAGCTCGCGAAAGAAAACGTAGCTCGCATTGCTGTTGAGCAGCGCCGGCAGCTCATTGGGGTGTTCACGCGCCCACGCCTTGATGCCCTGCATCGACGCCTGGTCGAGCGTGAGCTCGCCGCGCTCGACGAGTAACCTCCCGATGGAACGATAGGGATAGCCGTTCTGGTCCGCGTACCCGACACGCACGCTGTCGCCGTTCTCGAGCGCGATGCGCCCCGACCCCTGGACGTGCAGGAAAAAAAGCTCGACGGCATCGTCGACCCACAGCAACTCCTTGCCGCGAACAGGCGCAGCGCCGTTCTCGATCTGCGCACGGTCGTAATACGGCACCACGCGGCGGCCGTCGAGGCGCCCTCGCAGCCGCAGGCCCTTGAGCTCGGGGTGGACCTCCGCGAGATCGACCGTCACGAGATCGTCGGGTACGCCATACAACGGGTAGCGATAGCGGCTGCCCGGCGTGCGCGCGCCGCGCAGCAGCGGCTCGTAGTAACCGGTGACCAGACCGTCTTCCGCGCCGTCGCCGCTCTTCACCTGCCACGGCTTGAAGTACTGCTCGAAAAAACGCCGCGTGACGTCGCTTGCCGGACTGGAGATGCGTGTAGCGGCGGCGCACGCCTCGCGCCACGGCTCACGGGTCGCGAGCGCGCTGCAGCTCGCGATGAACGCGGACCACGCTTCGGCCACCGCGTCGTCGCGCCAGCCCGGAAGCTCGCCGAAAGCGGCAGGCTTGAACACGACTCCGGGTGCGCTTGGCGCGGTCGCCGGTGCGCTCCTCGGTTCCGCGCTCGCCGGCGCTTTCGCCGATGGTGTCGCCGGTGTAGGCGCCGCGGGTGCGGGCGCTTGCGCGCGTGGCGTGGCCGGCGGCGTAGCGCTCACCGGAGGCTGCGGCGCGGGCGCCGAAACCTGCGGCGTCGTGCATGCCGCCGCGAGCGGAAACAGTGCGATTAAAGCGAAGCGTGCAATACGCGAATGGATTTTGAAATCTGGTTCCCTCATCATGGCGGCGAGTATACCGTCCGACTTCTTATGACTCTTCTTCTGTTGTTGCTCGAAGCGGGTGTCGCGCTCGCATTACTGCTCGGCATCGTGTGGTGGACATGGCCGCGCAAACCGAAAAATCCCAAGGACAGCGCGAAGAACCGCGCTGCACGCTCACGTGATGAACAGTGAGCGGTTACAATTACGCGTCGAGCCGACGTACGGCCGCCGCATGAGTTTTCCCGCATGAGCTTTCGAATCGCACCGAGTATTTTGTCCGCCGATTTCGCGCGCCTTGGAGACGAGGTCAAGGCGGTCATACGCGCAGGCGCCGATCTCGTGCACTTCGACGTGATGGACAACCATTACGTGCCCAACCTCACGGTCGGGCCGCTGGTATGCGAGGCGATCCGGCCGCATTGCACCGTCCCGATCGACGTGCACCTCATGGTGAAACCGGTCGACCGCATCATTCCCGATTTCGCGAAAGCGGGAGCGGGCATCATCTCGTTTCATCCCGAGGCGAGCGAGCACGTCGACAGGACGCTGGGCCTCATCAGGGACTCGGGATGCAAGGCGGGGCTCGTCTTCAATCCCGCGACGCCGCTCGTGTGGCTCGACCACGTCATGGACAAGATCGACCTCGTGCTCATCATGTCGGTGAATCCCGGGTTCGGGGGGCAGTCGTTCATCCGCTCGGCGCTCGACAAGATCCGGGCGGTGAGGGCTCGCATCGACGCTTCCGGCCGCGACATCTGGCTCGAAGTCGACGGCGGGGTCAAGGTCGACAACATTCGCGAGATCGCCGCAGCGGGTGCGGACACTTTCGTCGCGGGCTCGGCGATTTTCAGCACACCGGACTACGGTCCGACGATAAGTGCGATGCGCGCGCAGCTCGCGCAGGCGCAGGGGATCTCGTGCTGAGCTTTCCCCTGGCGGTGAAGGCAGTGACGATCGATCTCGACGGCACCCTGCTCGATACCATCCCCGATCTCGCGGCCGCGGCGAACATGATGCTGGCCAAGCTCGGGCGTCCGCCGCTGGCCATCGAGCTCATCCGTACTTTCGTCGGCAAAGGCATAGTGCGGCTGGTCGAGCGCACGCTTGCCGGTGACGTCGACGGCGTGCCTGATGCGGCGCTGATGGCGCGCGCGCTTCCGATCTTCGAACGCCACTATGTCGAAGTGAACGGCAGGCACACGACGGTGTATCCCGGCGTGAAGGAAGGACTGGAGCGGATGCGTGAACAGGGCTTTCCTCTCGCGTGCGTGACCAACAAGTCGGCCCGCTTCACGCTGCCGCTCCTCGACGAGATCGGGCTCGCCCGGTATTTCAGGACCGTGGTATCCGGCGACACCCTCGCTCGGAAGAAACCCGACCCGGACCCGCTGCTGTACGCGGCAACGGTGCTCGAGATCGCGCCGCGCGAGATGTTGATGATCGGAGACTCGCTCAACGACACCCAGGCCGCGCGCGCCGCGGGCTGCCCGGTGTTCTGCGTGACCTACGGCTACAACGAAGGGCACGACGTGCGCGATCTCGACGCCGATGCGGTCGTCGATTCGCTGGTCGACGCCGCTGTGCTGATCGAGAAAGCATGACCGAGACCGAGTTCACGCGGCTCGCCGACGCCGGTTTCAACCGCGTTCCGCTGGTGCTCGAGACTTTCGCCGATCTCGACACCCCGCTGTCGATATACCTCAAGCTCGCGAACGAACCTTACACCTACCTGCTCGAGTCGGTTGTCGGCGGCGAGCGCTTCGGGCGCTACTCCTTCATCGGCCTGGCGGCCGCGAGCCGCCTGGAAGTGCGCGGTTACGAATGCGTCGAGATCGAAGCGGGGCGCGAAGTGACTCGACGCACCGTCGAGGACCCGCTCGCTTTCGTGCAGGAGTATCTCGATCGGTACAAGACCGCCGAAGACCCGAGGCTCCCGCGCTTTTGCGGCGGCCTCGTCGGCTATTTCGGTTACGAGATCGTGCAGTACATCGAAAAGCGGCTCGCGCGCACCCCCAAAGCCGATCCGCTCGGCGTTCCCGATATCGTGCTCCTCGTCTCCGAGGAGATCGCCATCGTCGACAACCTCTCGGGCAAGCTTTCGCTCGTCGTCTATGCAAAGCCCGGCGAGCCCGAGGCGTACAGCCGCGCCCGCGAGAGGCTCGCCGAGCTGCTGAAAAAGCTGCGCGCGCCGGTCGCGATGCCGCCTGACGTGCATGGACCTTCCGAGCCTGCGGTGTCCGGTTTCGGCCGACTCGCGTACCACGCTGCGGTGGACAAGGCGAAGCGCTACATCTACGAAGGCGACGTCATGCAGGTCGTGCCTTCGCAGCGAATGTCGAAGCCCTTTCGCGCAACGCCGCTCTCGCTGTATCGCGCGCTGCGAACGCTGAATCCCTCGCCTTACATGTATTACTTCGATCTCGCCGACTTTCACATCGTCGGCGCCTCGCCGGAAATCCTGGTCCGCCTCGAGGGCGAGAACGTCACAGTGCGTCCGATCGCGGGCACACGCAGGCGCGGGGTGACCCCCGAAGAAGACGCGGCGCTCGCCGAAGAGCTGCTCACCGACGCCAAGGAGCGCGCCGAGCACATCATGCTCGTCGATCTCGGCCGCAACGATGCGGGACGGGTCACCCAGACCGGGACGGTGCGGGTAACCGAGCAGATGGTCGTCGAGCGCTACTCCCACGTGATGCACATCGTCTCGAACGTCGAAGGCAAGTTGAAGCCCGGGCTGAAGGCGATCGACGTTCTGCGGGCGACCTTCCCGGCGGGCACGGTGTCGGGCGCCCCGAAAGTGCGTGCAATGGAGATCATCGACGAGCTCGAGCCGGTCAAACGCGGCGTGTACGCGGGTGCCGTGGGTTATCTCGGCTTCCACGGCAATATGGACGTGGCGATCGCGCTGCGGACCGCGGTGATCAAGGACGGCACGCTCTACGTCCAGGCCGGGGGCGGTGTCGTAGCCGATTCGGAGCCCGAAGCCGAGTGGCAGGAGACCCAGAACAAGGCGCGGGCGCTGCTGCGCGCGGCTGAAATGGCGGAGTCGGGGCTCGACACGCGCTGGGACTAGACGCGACCGCGTCTCCTCGCATCCGTGTGGATGCGATCCCCTCTTTTCCGTCGGAATGGGCGCGAGAATTGCAAACTCGACGGGATGCGCAAACTATTCACCGACTACGACGTCTGGTCTTTCCACAAGCCCGAACCCGAGGTCTGGAACTGGAAGCGGACGTCGCCGGACGGTGAAGTTCTCCTCGAAGGTCGAGGCGGCTTCGCGAGCTTCGATGACTGCGTCGCAGACGCTCGCCGGCACGGCTATACCGGCTCGATATCGGTGACGTCGTAGCTCTCAGGCGAACAGACTCCGCAGCCGCTCCAGGTACGTATTCGCGTCCGGGCCGCCTTCCGCGGGCGCCCAGCTTCCCCACTCCTTGTCGGTCCGGGCGTCGTACGGCCCGGCTTTGACTTCGAAGAACACCGAGCCCGGCTCGAGCGCGACGAGCGCGTGAAAAACACCTGAAGGCAGGTGTGCCCCGACCCTCTCGCCGCCTGCGCGAAGCACGGCGGTCCGCGTAACCCCGCCCGTGTCGTCGAACAGCACGAGACCGAACGCCCCGCGCAGCACGACGAAGGTTTCCTGCTTGAGCGCTTGCGTGTGGCGATGCGGCCGGACGTACGAATCGGGCTCCATTGCATTGAGGAAACGCTGCGCGGGATGCGACGGGCTGTCGTGAAAGTCGCGGTTCGTGCGGCGTCGCGGCGCGTTCCGCGCGCTTTCGGTGAGCGCGTCGAAATCGTTCGCGCCGAACAATACGGGCGTCTTGTCGTCGGGGTTCACAGGTTTCCGATTCAGCATGCAGAAGACCGCGCAGGCGGCGGTGTCCCGCCCGTCTGCGCCATGAAATGCGGCTGGAAAGGTTGCGGGCGCTCCATCATATCAGCGTAGACCCGGTGCGCAGTCGTAAGGCGTTTGTTATCAACCCTGGGCCACGCGTGCCGTTATTGCCTGAACAAAACAAAAAAAGGGAGCCCCACGTGCTGTCCTCTGAAGCTGACGAACTGACGCGGCTGATCCTGGCACGCCAGACGTTGATTTGCCGGGCCATCGAGCTCGATTCGAAGTCCGAAGTTCTCATCACGGCAGCGCCTGCCGTCTGTTCGTGGGAGGCGTTCCACGCTGTTTATGCAGAGCTCGCGCTGATCCCGGGCCTGCTGGAAAACCTCGACCTCGAGATAACGGCAGCGCGGCGGCGTCTGAATGCGGTGTCGCCCACCGCGGACCATTGAGGCCAGGCGAAGGGCCGAAGGGCGCATGTCGAACCCGCGCCGCTGGCAGCTCGGAACGAGGATTACCGCTGCGCTCGGTCGCGGTCAGGCTCAGTACTACCCGCGCCTTCGCTCGCCGGCTCGGCGGTCATCCGACCGGCGCTCATAGCCGTTCATCGTGGCATCATCGACGCACAGCGCGAGCGTCTCGAACGTTGAAATGGAGCGCCTCAGCTCCATGCGTGTGTTCAGGTCCACGGTCCTCCAGAACCATGTCCTGGCGGTGTCCATTGCGAACTCCCAGCCTTCATTCACTGCGTGCCTCCCCTGAATCCGGAGTGCGGTAGAGCAATGACCAGGCCTGGCAACAGCAGGGGGCCAGAGGAAGTCGCCGGGTTGTGGGGCAGAGAATCGACGCTACGGGCTCGAGGATTCCGGGCTGTACGATTCAGCTCGATCGCACGGGCAGGCTCGCGCTGGACTAAAATAGCCGAGCCGCCCCGAGTGGTTCCTACTTGTGTATACGGCGGTGTGTAGCGTGCCCCGTATGCAGGGCGTGTCTTATGAAATTTCATACGCGGCAGGTATTTACACAAAATAATGCTCCTGATGATCGACAACTACGATTCCTTCACCTACAACCTCGTGCAGTACCTGGGCGAGCTCGGTGAAGAGGTCGTCGTGCGCCGCAACGACGAGATCACACTCGACGAAGTCGAGGCGCTGAAACCCGCGCGCATCGTCGTCTCTCCCGGCCCGTGCACTCCCAGCGAGGCGGGGATCTCGGTGGCGCTGATCGAGCGCCTCGCGGGCAAGACACCGATCCTCGGCGTGTGCCTGGGGCATCAAAGCATCGGGCAGGCTTTCGGCGGCAGGATCGTCCACGCCCGCGAGCTCATGCACGGCAAGACCTCGAAGATTTTCCACAAGGGCGAAGGCGTTTTTCGCGGGCTGCCGAATCCCTTTCTCGCCACGCGCTATCACTCGCTCGTGATCGAGCGCGAGAGTCTTCCCGAATGCCTCGAGATCACCGCGTGGACCGACGACGGCGAGATCATGGGCGTGCGGCACAAGACGCTCGCCGTGGAGGGCGTGCAGTTCCACCCCGAATCGATACTCACCGAGCACGGGCACGACCTGCTCGATCACTTCCTGAAAGACGAGCCGCGATGACTCCGCAGGAAGCGCTCACCCGGATCATCGAGCACCGCGAGATTTTCCGCGACGAGATGCTCGGGCTCGTGCGCAGCATCATGACCGGCGAAGTGCAGCCCACGCTCATTGCGGCGATACTGATCGGACTGCGAGTCAAGAAAGAGACGATCGGCGAGATCGCCGCAGCCGCGGAAGTGATGCGCGAATTCGCCACCCGCGTGCCCGTGGAGGACGCACCGAACCTCATCGACACGTGCGGCACAGGCGGCGATTCGGCGCACTCGTTCAATATCTCGACCGCGGCGATGTTCGTCGCGGCTGCCGCGGGCGCGAAGATCGCCAAGCACGGCGGACGCTCGGTCTCCAGCAAATCGGGTAGCGCCGACGTGCTCGAAGCGCTCGGCGCCAACATCGATCTCGCGCCCGCGCAGGTCGCCCGGACGATTCGAGAGACCGGGATCGGCTTCATGTTCGCGCCGAACCACCACAGCGCCATGAAATACGCGGCGCCGGTGCGCAAGGAGCTCGGCGTCAAGACGCTCTTCAATATCCTCGGTCCGTTGACCAACCCGGCAGGCGCGAAGCAGCAGGTGATGGGGGTTTTCCACCCCGACCTCGTCGGCATACAGGCGCGGGTGCTGCAGCGCCTCGGAAGCCGCCGGGTGATGATCGTCCACGGAGTCCAAGGTCTCGACGAGATCGCGCTCTCGGGCGCGACGATGATCGCCGAGCTGAAGGACGGGGATATCCGCGAGTACACCGTGAGCCCCGCCGATTTCGGCCTCAGAGCTGCCGATCCCGAGGCGATCAGGGTCGCGACCGTCGACGAATCGAAAGCGATGATGCTCGATGCGCTGGCGAACAAGGCGGGCGCGGCTCGCGACATCGTCGCGCTGAACGCCGGTGCGAGCATTTATGTGGCGGGGCTCGCGCCGACATTGCCCGCGGGCGTGCAGCTCGCGCTCTCGACGCTGAACAGCGGTGCTGCGCGGCGCAAGGTCGACGAGTTCGTCGCGAGCACGCGGGCGGCGGGCGTATGAGCGACATCCTGAAGCGGATCCTCGCGGTCAAGGCCGCGGAAGTCGCGGCAGCGCGCACCTCAAAACCTCTCGCTGAAGTGGCCGCAGCCGCGCTCGACGCTGCGCCGGCGCGGGACTTTGCCGGCGCACTTGCCGCGAAGGTGTCGGCGGGACTGCCCGGCGTCATCGCGGAAATCAAGAAAGCGAGCCCCAGCAAAGGTCTGTTGCGCGAGCGTTTCGATCCGGCGGCGATTGCGCGCAGCTACGAGCGGCACGGCGCCGCATGCCTGTCGGTGCTCACCGATAGCCAGTTCTTTCAGGGCAGACTCGACGATCTGAAGCTCGCGCGCGCGGCGTGCACGCTCCCGGTGCTGCGCAAGGACTTCATGATCGACGCATACCAGGTGTACGAAGCCCGCGCAGCCGGTGCCGACTGCATCCTGCTAATCGCCGCCGCGCTTTCCGACGCCTCGATGCGCGAGGTCGAAGACCTTGCTGAAAAGCTCGGGCTCGCGGTGCTGGTCGAGGTGCACGACGGGGCTGAGCTCGATCGCGCCCTGCATCTGAAGACGCCGCTCATCGGCATCAACAACCGAAACCTGCGCACCTTCGAGACGCGTCTCGAGACGACGCTCGATCTTCTCGAGCGTATCCCCGATGGCCGCATCGTCGTCACCGAAAGCGGCATCCTCGCGCCGGATGACGTGGCGCGGATGCGCGAGCGACACGTCTGCGCTTTTCTCGTCGGCGAAGCCTTCATGCGCGCCGAAGACCCCGGCGTCGAATTGAATCGCCTCTTTGGAACCGCGGCGTGATCGACATCGACCGGCTGATCGTGAGCTTCGACCGGGGCCTGCGCACCCTTTTCGGACCTTCGACGTCAGCGCGTCCGACGCCGGGCACCGATCTTCCCGAGAGTGGAATGGACGACTCGCAGCGGCGGCACGCGGCCGCGCTCATGCGTGTGAATCACACCGGGGAAGTCTGCGCGCAGGCGCTATACCAGGGGCAGGCGCTGACTGCGCGAAGCTCGGCGGCGCGCGGCGCGCTCGAGCGGGCTGCGCAGGAGGAAACCGAGCACCTGGCATGGACCTACGAGCGCATCGAAGCCCTCGGCGGGCGCAAAAGCGTGCTCAACCCGCTGTGGTATGCGGGATCGTTCGCAATGGGGGCCGCCAGCGGTTTACTGGGCGATCGCTGGAACCTCGGCTTTCTCGCCGAGACCGAGCGGCAGGTCGTCGAGCACCTCGAAGAGCACGCTCGAATGCTTCCGGCGGACGACCACAAGAGCCGCGCGGTCGTGGAGGAAATGCGGCGCGACGAGGAGCGCCACGCGACCACCGCTTACCAGCACGGGGCGTCGGAGCTGCCGTTGCCGGTGCGCGGCCTGATGCGCATCGCGTCGAAGATGATGACCCGCACGACGTATTGGCTCTGACAGGCCGTGATCGGTAAACAGTAAACGGTGAACCGTAGGGCCGCACACTGTCTCTTGCGGGTCTCCGTCGCGCCCGACCGGCGACGAACGTCGCGGCTCGCCGTTTAGGTCTGTTCGACGATCTCGAAGTCGTGCGTGATTGTCGCCATCTTCCCGAGCATGATCGACGCGGAGCAGTATTTTTCGGCCGACAGGTGAACGGCGCGCTCGACCTGCTGAGGCTTGAGCGCCTTGCCCGTGACCACGAAGTGGAAATGGATCTTCGTGAACACTTTCGGATCTTCCTCCGCGCGCTCGGCGTCGATCTGCACGACGCAATCGGTTACTGCGGCGCGCGATTTGCGCAGGATGTGCACGACATCATAGGCGGTGCATCCGCCGGTGCCGATCAGGACAGTCTCCATCGGGCGGGGCCCGAGATTGCGGCCGCCGCCTTCAGGCGCGCCGTCCATCACCAGTGCGTGGCCACTTTCGGACTCGCCGACGAAGGCGACGTTCTCGATCCATTTGATGCGTACTTTCATGAACTCTCCGGATACACGCGCTAGAGCTTAGCGCTCGCGCGCGAATTTTAGGCGGTACCACGCGATGCCGGCGACCTCGTGGAAGAAATACCCGCTGTCTCTGATGCCGGTCGCAGTCGGGACGAAATCGAGCACTGACAATCGCGCGGCCGTACTGAAATGCATAGGCGCAGGCACGACGCGCAGGCCTGCATTCTGAAAAGCCATCTTCGCGCGCGGCATGTGCCACGCGTGGGTGACGAGGAAGACGCTGTCGATGGCGGCGTGCTTGAGCGTCTTCTGGGTCAGGCGGGCATTCTCGAAGGTATTGTTCGAGCCGCTTTCCACCCAGCGGGTGGTCACGCCGAAGTCTTTCAGCGCGGCTTTCATCTGCTCGCCTTCGCTCGTGCCGAGCCGGATGGGATCGCCGCCGCTCACGAGTATCGGTTTGCCGGTGCGCCGGTGCAGGTTTGCAGCGTAGCGCAGGCGCTCCAGCGTCGCGTCGCTGACCGTGTCTGTACCATATTCCGGGGCATCGACATACGACCCGCCGCCGAGGACGACGATGGCTCCCGCGCCGCGTTCTTTCGTCGGATCTGCATAAGTATCCTCGAGCGTTTGCAGAAGATTCCTCGAGACGATCGGCGTCGAGAGCAACAGCAGGGACATCAGTGCGAAAAGGCCGATGCCTGTCCCGGCCTTTGCATGCGAGCGCGCGAGCGCCAGTGCAATCAGGGCGAGCAATATGAGACCGCCCGGCGGCAGGAGCAGCCGGGCGGTCAGATTCGTGAGTTCCCAAGCCGACATGAAGCTAAGTGCCTGTTTCGAAGGGAACCGCCGGCGCGCATGAAGGCGCCTGCCAACGGCGCTTCAGGTTTGACACAGAACCCTGATTTCCAATAGAATTCGCGGTTTCCTGAAATCCACAGACCGCGGGACAAAGATGAAGACGTATTCCGCCAAGTCGCATGAAGTTCAACACGACTGGTACATAGTAGACGCAACCGGCAAAGTTCTTGGCCGCGTCGCATCCGAAATCGCGCGGCGCCTGCGCGGTAAGCACAAACCGGAATTTACCCCGCATGTGGACACGGGCGATTATATCGTCGTCGTCAACGCGGACAAATTGCGCGTGACGGGCAATAAGGCCAAAGACAAGCTCTATCATCGCCACACCACGTATCCCGGCGGCCTTTACACGACGAACTTCGAGAAGCTGCAGGCCAAGCATCCCGAGCGCGTCCTGCATCTGGCGGTCAAAGGCATGCTGCCCAAGGGACCCTTGGGCTACGCGATGATCAAGAAGATGAAAGTCTATCCGGGCGCCGAGCACCCCCACAGCGCGCAGCAGCCTAAAACCCTCCAGATCTGAGGCATAGAGACATGGCAGTCCAGCAGAACTACGGAACCGGTCGTCGCAAAAGCGCGGTCGCGCGGGTGTACCTGAGGCCCGGCAAGGGCGACATCACCGTGAACGGCAAGCCCGTCGACATCTTCTTCTCGCGCGAAACCGGCCGCATGATCGTCCGCCAGCCGCTCGCGCTCACCGACAACCTCGTGCGCTTTGACATTTCCGTGAATGTCGACGGCGGCGGTGAGTCGGGGCAGGCCGGTGCGGTTCGCCACGGCATCACCCGGGCCCTGATCGATTACGACGAGACCCTGAAGCCGGTGCTCAAGAAAGCCGGGCTCGTGACTCGCGACGCGCGCGAAGTCGAGCGTAAGAAAGTCGGCCTGCACAAGGCGCGACGCCGCAAACAGTTCTCCAAGCGCTAAACCCGCTCCACTCACGGCAAAAGCCGCCTGCGGGCGGCTTTGTCGTCTCCGGGGCGCATGGCGGGCCGCGCTCGCATTCCGAGCTTGGCTTCCGACCTGAATTCGGAGATCTTTGCGATATGGCCAGGCAAACCATCAAGATTGGCATCGTGGGCGGCACCGGGTATACCGGGGTCGAGCTGCTGCGCCTGCTCGCGCAGCATCCGCACAGCGAGCTCAAAGTCATCACTTCGCGCAAGGACGCGGGCATGCCGGTCGCCGACATGTTCCCCAACCTGCGCGGGCGCGTGAAGCTCAAGTTCAGCGAGCCTTCGACGCAGGCCCTGAGCGCGTGCGACGTCGTCTTCTTTGCGACCCCCAACGGCGTTGCGATGAACGAGGCGCGGGCGCTGTACGACGCCGGGGTGAGGCTCGTCGACGTCGCTGCGGATTTCCGCATCAAGGACATCGCGGTCTGGGAGCAGTGGTACGGGATGAAGCACGCGTGCCCGGACCTGGTCGCGCAAGCGGTCTACGGGCTCCCCGAAATCAATCGTGAGCGCATACGCGAGGCGCGCATCGTCGCCAATCCCGGGTGCTATCCGACCGCGGTGCAGCTGGGCTTTCTGCCGCTCATGCAAACCGGCACGGTCGATTTCGACCACCTGATCGCCGATGCGAAATCAGGGGTGTCGGGCGCCGGGCGTAAAGCCGAAGTGCATACGCTGCTCGCCGAAGCTTCGGACAACTTCAAGGCTTACGGCGTCGGGGGTCACCGCCACCTCCCGGAGATCACGCAGGGGCTCGAGACGATGGCCGGGCGCAAGGTGAGGCTCGTGTTTACGCCCCATCTGACGCCGATGATACGCGGCATACACGCGACGCTCTATGCCGGAGTCGACTCAGGCGTCGATCTCCAGAGCCTGTACGAGCAGCGCTATGCCAACGAGCCTTTCGTCGACGTGCTGCCGGCGGGCAGCCATCCCGAGACGCGCTCGGTTAGAGGTGCCAACGTCTGCCGCATCGCAGTCCACCGGCCGCAGGGCGGCGACATCGCGGTAGTGCTGTCGGTGATCGACAACCTCGTGAAAGGCGCTTCCGGGCAGGCGGTTCAGAACATGAATATCATGTTCGGTTTTCCCGAAACCACAGGGCTGGAGCAGGTCGCGCTGCTCCCCTGAAAAGGCGTGGCCTTTTTCCGTCTCCCGCGGCGAACCGCGGCCATTTCCTCCCGCAGGATGGCGGTGCGGCCCGCCGTCGCCTGGTACTGGCGCTGGGCGGGCGCGGTGGCGGGCGTCACCGCCGCTGCGGCCGTGGCGTGGGGTTTCTACGGCGCCTCCGACCGGCGCCCTCGCGACGCGGATGTGACCGTGGAGATCGAGCGGCTGAAAAGCCGGTTACAGCGTCAGGAAGAGGAGCTCGCCCAGGTCAGGCCGAGGCTCGCGAACGCCGACCGGCAGATGCAGATCGACAGGGCTGCGGCGGGCGATCTCGCCAAACAAGTGAAATCGCTCGCCTTCGAAAACGCTGCGCTCAAGGAAGATCTGGCGTTTTTCCAGTCTCTCATGTCGACGCCCGGCGCGCGGGAAGGCAACTTGAGTGTCAACCGCTTCCGCCTTCAGCCTGAGGCGATCGCGGGGGAGTACCGCTACCAGATGCTCCTCGTGCAGGCCGGGCAGCGTCTCCGAGATTTTCAGGGCACGCTCCAATTCGTGCTCGACGTGCAGCAGGACGGCCGGAAAATCGTGCTGACCCTGCCGCCCGACCCCGACCGGTCCGCCCGCGAGTACCAGCTCAATTTCAAGTTCTTCCAGCGGGTCGAGGGTACTTTCAAGCTCACCCCGGGAAGCGTGCTCAAAGGTATGCAGGTCCGGGTCTTTGAAAACGGGACCAGGACGCCTAAACTCACCCACACCCTGAATGTGTCCTGAAGGGAGGCGCTGTGTTCGGAGATCGCAACAAATCGGGAAGCAAGCCGCAGAACCGGATCGATTGCCTGATCGGGTCCGGCACCAGTATCGAAGGCAACATCGTGTTCACCGGCGGCTTACGGGTCGATGGGCGGGTCAAAGGCAACATCGTCGCGGAAGAAGGCAAGCCCGGCACCCTGGTCATCTCGGAGCAGGCGCGGGTCGAAGGCGAGATCCGGGTACCCCACATCGTCGTGAACGGCCTCGTGGTGGGCCCGGTGCACTCCACCGAGTACGTTGAACTGCAGGCTAAGGCCAATGTCACAGGGGATGTCCGTTACAACACCCTCGAAATGCAGCTGGGCGCGGTCGTCGAAGGGCGTCTGGTCCACGAGGCCCCCGCAATATCCGATAAAGTAGTGCAGCTCAAGCCCGCCTCGGCGGATTGAGCTTCAGGTTTGTGGGCCGCCGGCCCGACTAAAGAGTCCTCAGGAGCACGCGATGAACGCAGTAACCGAACAGATGCCCTCGCCGCTGGTTTTCACCGACAGCGCCGCGAACAAGGTCAAACAGCTGATCGAGGAGGAAGGCAACCCCGATCTGAAGCTGCGCGTGTTCGTGACCGGGGGCGGGTGCTCGGGCTTCCAGTACGGCTTCACCTTTGATGAAGCCACCAACGAAGACGACACCCTCATGCAGAAAGCCGGGGTCACCCTGCTGATCGATCCGATGAGTCTCCAGTACCTGGCGGGCGCCGAGATCGATTACCAGGAGAACGTCGAAGGTGCGCAGTTCGTGATCAAGAACCCGAACGCCACTTCCACGTGCGGTTGCGGGTCGTCGTTCTCCGCGTAGCGGTCAATCAGCGCACGTGAAAAAGGGAGCCGAGGCTCCCTTTTTTGTTGCCCGCGACGCTAGCGGACGCTCGACAATGATGTGCCCTAGTCGAGCTTCGCCAGGTTGGTGTTACGCAGCAGGCCGAGGCGCAGGCCGAGCGGACGCGCGACCGCTTCGAACGCGACACGGCGGTCGGGTGTGATCGGAGGCGCATCGGGCATCGCGACCTTCAGCGGGTCCATGTAGACGTCGTTGATGCGGAATTCGTAGTGCAGGTGAGGTCCGGTCGCCAGTCCGGTCGAGCCGACGTAGCCGATCACGTCGCCCTGCGAGACCCGCGCGCCGGCGTGAATGCCGCGCCCGAAGGCGGACAGGTGACCGTAGAGCGTGGTGTATTTGGACTGGTGGCGCAGGATGACGACGTTGCCGTAGCCGCCCTTGACCCCGGCAAAGTCGACGATCGCGTCGGCCGTGGCTTTGACGCCCGTGCCGGTCGCCGCACCGTAATCGACGCCGGTGTGGGCGCGCCAGCGGTTCAGAACGGGGTGGAAGCGGGCGGTGGTGAAGCCTGAAGTGATGCGCGAGAATTCGAGCGGTGAGCGCAGGAAAGCCTTCTTGATGTTCTTGCCCTCGAGCGTGTAGTACGCGCCCTGTCCGTCGGCGTGCTGGAACCACACCGCCTGGAACGGCTTGCCGCCGTTGATGAACTCCGCCGCCAGAACTTTCCCGGATCTGACCGGTTCCCCGCCGTCGAAAAACATCTCGTAGACCACGGTGAATTTGTCGCCTCGGCGCAAATCCTTGTGGAAGTCGATGTCGGTCGAGAAAATGTCGGCGATCTGATCGGCTACGCCGTCGGTCAGCTTCGCAGCGTCGGTCGCTGCGAAGAGCGAGCTGCGAATCTCGCCGGACTTCATCATCATCCTGCGCTCGAGCGGCGCTGCCTGCTCGTCGACGCGGAAGATGTCACCGTCGCTTTTCACGACGACGAGCGAACCCGCGTTCGAATACCGCAGGTCGATCAGCTTGCCGTCTTCGGTGGTGCGGGCGCGCACGACGCGGCCCGGAACCAGCGCGCGCAAGCCTCGCGCGTCAGGGCTCGAGCGCATGAAGCGGATCGCGTTCTGGTCTTCGACGCGCAGGCGCGACAGCACGCTGGCGATCGTATCGCCGCGGTGGATGCGTTCTTCGCGGGTGTAGGCCTCGTCGGTAGTGGCAGCAGCAGGTGCAGTCGCAAGCACGACTTCTTCCACCACGCTCTTCACGGTCACGTTGTCGGTGACGGTGCTCGGAGCGATGCCGAAAGCTGCGACCACGCCGACAAACGGCAGTATTGCCGCAAGTACAGCGCGCCGCACCGCCTTGCTGCGGGCAAGGCGAAGCAGCTTTTCGGGTACAATAAGGTTGGCTTGATCCATGATTTTCCTGCGTATTCTGCGTTCTAACGACGACAGCGACCGAAGCTTAACAGATGTACTGTCGCCGTCAAACAACAAATTCGGGTGAAAACCCAGCCATTTCCGCATCGTGAAACGACAGTCGCCATGGCTCAAATAGAGGCACAATTACCCGCCCTGAAGCGGGGGGCGGAGGAGCTTCTGGTCGAAGCCGAGCTCGTCGAACGCCTCAAGACCGGCGCGCCGCTGCGGGTGAAAGCGGGTTTCGACCCGACGGCGCCCGACCTGCATCTGGGCCACACGGTGCTGCTCAACAAGCTCCGTCAGTTCCAGGAGCTCGGCCACCACGTGCTCTTCCTGATCGGGGACTTCACCGGGATGATCGGCGACCCGACCGGCAAGAACGCGACGCGCCCCCCCCTTACGCGGGAGGACATCGCCCGTAACGCCACCACGTATAGCGACCAGGTATTCAAAATACTTGAGCGCGATCGCACCGAAGTCATCTTTAATTCGACCTGGATGGACAAAATGTCCGCTGCGGACATGATCAAGCTCGCCGCCACCCACACGGTCGCCCGGATGCTCGAGCGGGACGATTTCTCCAAGCGCTACCGGGGTAACCAGCCGATCGCCATCCACGAGTTCCTCTACCCGCTCGTGCAGGGTTATGACTCCGTAGCGCTGCGGGCGGACGTCGAGCTCGGCGGGACCGACCAGAAATTCAACCTGCTCATGGGCCGCGAGCTGCAGAAGCATTTCGGCCAGAAACCGCAGGTCATCCTGACGATGCCGCTCCTGGAAGGCCTCGACGGCGTCAACAAGATGTCGAAATCGCT
>JAQGMV010000133.1 GCA_028292225.1 Betaproteobacteria bacterium | reverse complement strand
ACGTCGTCGCGGCCGCGGCGGCTTTTCTGCTGGTCGACAAGGCGCCGCAGGGCACCGAGCACATCAAGCAGGTCCTGACGGGCAATATCCTCACGACCGGAACCCGCGAGCTGATGACCGTCGTTCCGCTCTATGCCGTGGCGGCGCTGATTCTCTGGTGCGCCAGAGGGCCGATGTCGCGAGCGTCGGGCGGCGCTGCGGGTTGGTTGTGGGATTTCCTGTTCTACGCGTGTTTCGGCCTCGTGGTGACGAGCTCGGTCGCGCTCGCCGGCGTGCTGCTCGTGTTCTCCTTCCTCATCATTCCTGCGGCGGTCAGGATGCTCTACGCCGAAGGGGGAAGGCAGCTCGCGATCGGCTGGGCGGTCGGCATCGTCGCCAGCGCGGCCGGTCTCGCCGCTTCGTATGCTTGGGACCTGCCGACGGGAAGCACGATGGTCTGCGCGTTCGGTGCAGCGCTGGCGCTCGCCGGCGCGCTGCGCCCTCTGCGACAGCGTAACCTCGCCGCCGCCGCGTGGCGCACGACGAGGCTCGCGACGGCGCTCCTGCTCCTCGCATCGGGGACCTGGCTGGCCGCGATGCCGCGCGCGGATCAGCCCCTGCTGGACACCATCGAGTACTTCGCACCGGGCGTGCGTGACGCTTATTTCAACGCAGGCGAAACCGTGATCGACAGGGAAGCGCGTGAATACGCCGAGCGCTATCGTCGCGAGGCCGAGCGGCTGAACGAGAAAGAAGCGAAAAGTCGCTGGCAGGGCGAGGCGGTCTCGGACTACGAAGTGCGCCGCATCTCGTCGTTCCTCCAGTCGTACAACGAGATGCGCAAGGGGGAAGAGTTCGTGCAGCGCGAAGTCCGCGCGAGGGCGCGCGAGCGGCAGCGGTGGTGGCTCGGAGGCATTGCGATACTTGCCGCGGCTGCGCTGTTTCCCTGGCGCAGAAGGCGCTTTAAACCTTCAACCTGACGTTCGCTGCCGCGTGCACGACCGAACCGGCCGAGCTTACTTGCGGGAGCCTTCGCTTCCCTTTTGTTCGTCGACGGGTGGGCCCGAGCGCAGCATGCGCTCGATCTCCGCGGAAGGATCGTCGCTCTTCGGCTCGACGCGGGGGGCGTCGGATTTCGGGTTGGCCGAAGGCGGCTGCGCGCCTGGCGTGCCTTGGTCGAGCTGCATTTCGATCGTCGTCGGGGCCAGTGTCTCGGGTTTCGGCACGAAGCTCGTCACGAGCCCCGGCCAGAAGATGAGGATCGCCACGAGCAGGAGCTGCATCACGACCCACGGCACCGCGCCCCAGTAGATGTCGCTGCTCTTCACTTCCTTCGGTGCGATGCCTCGCAGGTAGAACAGCGCAAAGCCGAACGGCGGATGCATGAAAGACGTCTGCATGTTCGCGCCGAGCAGCACCCCGAACCAGATGAGATCGATGCCGAGCTTGGCGGCGACCGGCGCGAGGAGCGGGATCACGATGAACGCGATCTCGAAAAAATCGAGGAAGAACGCGAGCACGAAGATGAATACGTTCACCGCGATGAGAAAGCCGACCGCGCCGCCGGGCAGCGAGGTGAGCAGCCTCTCGATCCACAGATCGCCGTCGACGCCCCGGAAGACCAGTGCGAAAACGGTCGACCCGATCAGGATGAAGATGACCATCGCAGTGAGGCGCAGGGTGGAGTGCATGCCCTGCCACAGCAGCGTCCATGACAAGCGCCGCTGCACGGCGGCGAGCGCGATTGCGCCCATGGCGCCCATCGCACCGCCCTCGGTCGAGGTCGCGATGCCCGCGAGTATGGTCCCGAGCACGAGAAAGATCAGGGCCAGCGAGGGCACGACGCCCCACAGGATGCGCTTGGCCAGCGCGGCGCCGCGCAGCGTGCGCGCCTCGGGAGGCAGCGCCGGAACGTGCTCCGGCCTGAAGATCGACACCGCGAATACGAACGCGCAGAAGAGCAGGATCTGGACGATCGAGGGCCCGATCGCGCCGGCGTACATGTCTCCGACCGGTGTGCCGAGCTGGTCGGCGAGCACGATCAGGACGAGCGACGGCGGAATGAGCTGCGTGATCGTCCCGGACGCCGCGATCACCCCGGTCGCCATCCGCATGTCGTAGCCGTAGCGCATCATCACGGGCAGCGCGATCAGCCCCATGGAGATGACCGATGCGGCCACGGTGCCGGTGATCGCGCCCAGGAGCGCGCCCACCAGAATGACCGCGTACGCGAGGCCGCCGCGGATCGGGCCGAAGAGCTGCCCTGTCGCTTCGAGCAGGTCCTCGGCGAGGCCGCAGCGCTCGAGCACCGCGCCCATGAAAGTGAAAAACGGGATCGCGAGCAGCAGATCGTTGGACAGGATGCCGAAGACGCGCTCCGGCAGCGCCTGCAGGAGGGCGAGCTGGAAGTACCCGAGCTCGATGCCGATCACACCGAAAAACAGGCCCACTGCGGCGAGCGAGAATGCGACCGGATAGCCGACGAGCATGAAGACCGTGAGCCCGCCGAACATGAGCGGGCCCATGATGTCCCGCGAGATCATTGCAGCGGCCTTTCGTAGTGCGAGTCGAGCGGCAACCGGCCTGACAGCGCAGCAACCCGCTTGATGATCTCCGACACGCCCTGCAAGGTGAGCAGCGCAAACCCGATGGGGATGAGGATCTTTACCGGCCAGCGCAGCAGGCCGCCCGCATTGCCGGACATCTCGCCGATCTCGTACGAGCTCAGGAAGAGCGGCCACGACATCCAGCCGATCACGATGCTCATCGGCAGCAGGAAGAAGATCCCGCCGAGCAGGTCGACCCACGCCCGGGTGCGCTCGCTGTAACGGCTGTAGAGCACGTCGACCCGCACGTGCTCGTTCACTCTCAGTGTGTACGCGCCGCCGAGCATCACCATGCCGGCGAACAGATACCACTGGATTTCGAGCCAGGCGTTGGAGCTCAGGTCGAAGCCCCAGCGCATCAGCGCGTTGCCGGCGCTGACCACGCACGCGAGGAGCACGAGCCAGGTCGCGGCGAGACCGATTTTCTCGTTGAGCGTGTCGATCGTCCTGGACAGTTTCAGAAGCGCGCGCATGGGTCTTGTCCGCCGTGTTCATCGCTGCACCGGACATGCGGTGCGCATAGGGTGTCGAGTGTACCCGGCCCGGTCGGCCTCGTGTCGCGCGGCGGGCGCAGGA
>JAQGMV010000216.1 GCA_028292225.1 Betaproteobacteria bacterium | reverse complement strand
CGGGTCTGCGGCGCGTCGAGCCGCTTCGGCGTCCCGGTCAACCGCCTCGGGCTCACGATGGCGTACGGCGAGCTCCAGGGCCTGCTCGCGCTCGTCGGGCGCGCGGTCACGCTCGAGATCCTGCTCGAAGGCCGAGTCTTCGGCGCGGACGAGGCTTATGCGAAAGGGCTGGTCAATCGCGTCGTCGCCGACGATCAAGTCGAACGCGAGGCGTATGCGACTGCCGAACGCATCGCCGCGGGCGCGCCGCTCGTCGCGCGCTGGCACAAGCAGTTCATCGACCGGCTGACAGTGCGCGCGCAGCTTTCGCCAGACGAGTGGAGCGAAGGTTTTGCCTGCTTCGATACCGAGGACTACCGCGAAGGCGTCGCCGCTTTCACCGGCAAGCGCAAGCCTCAGTTCAAAGGGCGCTAGCTCAAGAGCATTAACCACGAAGGACACGAAGGACACGAAGGAGCACGAAGGAAAAGCAAAAGCTCGAGTAGCGCAGGCGCCTCGCCTGCGCTACTCGAAGCGGTGCCGCCACGCGTCCCGGGGTCACGACGGCCATAGCGGCGCCGCAATTGAAGTAAAGTGTCGCACCGTGGCCACTCGCCGCCTTTCTTTCGCATCCTTCGCCTTAAAGCTTTTCCGGTTTTCCTTCGTGCCCCTTCGTGTCCTTCGTGGTTCCTTTTTTCTGGTCGTTGCTCTCGCGCTGGCGGCGCCGCCGGCATTCGCCCAGGCGGACTATGCCCGCGAGAAGCGCTGGGCCGACGAGATCACGCCGGCCATCCTCGTCGGTGACGCGGTTCAGCTCGAGCTGCCGTCACGACGCAAATTCCTCGGGATTTACGCGCCGGCCCGCGCCGGCGGCCCGGCGGTCATCGTGGTGCACGGCCTCGGCGTGCACCCCGACTGGAACCTGATCAACGCGCTCCGGAGCCAGCTCGCCGATCAGGGTTACGCCACGCTCTCGATCCAGATGCCCGTCCTCGGCGCCGACGCGAAGGCGGAGCAGTATTCGCCCGTATTTCCGGAAGCGGCCGAGCGCATCGCCGCGGCAGCGCGCTTTCTGCGCGCCAAAGGCCACGGAAAAGTCGCCGTGGTGTCCCACAGTCTCGGGGCCCGCATGGCCAATTACTACGTCGAGCACGCGACCCAGCCGCCGCTGGATGCGTGGGTATCGGTGGGGATCACGGCGCTTTACACCGGCGCCGAGCGGTTCAGGCTCCCGGTGCTGGATATATATGGCGAGCGCGACTTTGCCGCAGTGCGCGATAATGCCCCTGTACGGGCAGAGAGCCTGCGCCGGGCGCGCGGCTCGGCCCAGATCGAAGTGCCCGACGCCGACCATTTTTTCTCCGGGCACGAAACCGAGCTCGTTCGTCACGTAAAGCGTTTCCTCGACCAGAAGCTGCGGTAGGACTTGAAGGACCGGAATCCCGGTCCTGCACAATCGACCGGCTCTGAAACATGATCACCGCCTACCTTTCCCGCATGCAGCCCGGCCGCCTGCTCGCGTCATCCCTCGCGCTCGTCGCAATCATCGGAGTCGCGGACTACTACACCGGCTCAGAGATGAACGTCGCGATGCTGTACCTGGCGCCGATCTTCATGACCGCGTGGACGCTCGGCACACACGCCGCGATCGTGATGTCGATCATCGCGACCACCGCGTGGTACATCTCGGTCCTCTACATGCACCAGAGCTATACCCAGCCCTGGCTGCATATCTGGGACGGCAGCATCCAGTTCGCGATGTTCGTCGTCTTCGGCATCGTCATGTCGAAGCTCAAGATAGCGCTGGGCCACGCCGACGAGCGCTTTGCGACCGTCCTCGAAGGTCTCGACGCCGCGGTTTACGTCTCCGACCTCGAGACCGGTGAAGTCGTTTACGCGAACGAGCAGTTCCGCAAGACTTTCCCGCCCGCGAGCAACGTCCCTACGGTCCCGCGCGACGTGCACCAGGGCGAATTCCACGACGCGGCGCGGGGGCGCTGGTACCTGGTGCATTCGAGGCCGCTGCGCTGGATCGACGGGCGCATGGTCCGTCTGCAGCTCGCGACCGACATCAGCGAGCGCAGGCGCACCGAAGCCCTCTTTCGCCAGCAGCAGGAAAAAATCCAGATGACCGCGCGGCTCGTGACCGTCGGCGAGATGGCGACCACGATCGCGCACGAGCTCAACCAGCCTCTCGCGGCGATCACCAACTACAGCATGGGATGCGTGAGAAGGCTGCGCTCGGGCAACTGGGACGAGGCGGAGCTCCTCGAGGCGATGGAGAAAGGCGCGGCGCAGGCCGAGCGCGCGAGCAAAGTCATCCAGCGCGTGCGCTCGTTCGTCGCCCGCCGCGCACCCAATCTCGTGCCGTGCGACATCAACGAAGTCATCAGCGGTGTCGCGTCGATGATCTCGGTCGAGGCGCGCCAGCGCAGCGCGAGCGTCTCGCTCGATCTGTCAGACGTCATTCCCTACGTGCACGCCGACCCGGTGCTCATGGAGCAGGTCATCCTGAATCTCGCGCGCAACGGCATCGAAGCGATGGAAGAAAATTCGGCCGAGGAGCGTCAGGTCACGATCCGCTCGCGCACTTACCAGGACGAAGCAGTCGAAATCCAGGTCATCGATCGAGGGCGCGGGATCGATCCCGCACAGGAGGCCAATCTGTTCACCCCGTTTTTTTCGACCAAGCCGCAGGGCACCGGGCTCGGCCTGCACATCTGCCGTTCGATCGTCGAGGCGCACGGCGGCCACGTCTGGGTCACGCGCAACGGCCAGCAGGGCGTGACTTTTCACTTCTCGCTCCCTTCGGTGTACGCATGAGCGCGACCGGTACCGGTGGCCTGGTCTATGTCGTCGACGACGACGAAGCGATCCGCGATTCGCTCGGGTGGCTGCTCGCATCGATCGGATACCGCGTTGCAACATACTCGACTGCGGAGCAGTTCCTCGAGGGTTATAAGCCGGGGGCTGCATCGTGCCTCGTCCTCGACGTGCGCATGCCGGGCGTGAGCGGTCTCGAGTTACAGCAGGAGCTCAATCGCCGCGGCGAGACCCTGCCGATCATCTTCATCACCGGGCACGGAGACGTTCCGATGGCGGTGAATGCGGTCAAGAGCGGCGCCTTTCACTTCCTCGAGAAACCTTTCAAGGACGCCCAGCTCGTCGCGCTGATCGAGCAGGCGGCAAAGCTCGGCAAACCACCCGCCGAGGAGCGGATTCAAGGTCCTTGTGTTGCAGCGCGATTGGCGAGCCTCACCCAGCGCGAGCGCGAAGTGATCGACCGCGTGGTACAGGGATTGAAAAACCGCGAGATCGCCGATCAGCTGGGCATCAGCGTGAAGACTGTGGAAGCGCACCGGGCCCGCGTCATGGAGAAAATGAGCGTCGGCAGCGTTGCCGAGCTCGTCCAGGTGACCCTCGCCGCCCAGCGTCCGAGATAGTTCCCCACTTATTAGGGTTTTTCCTAATAGGCGGGTCTAGGCGTACCCCCTATGATCGCAGTCCGCCTGAGAAAGGCGTCATTTTTTCACGTTCCGGAGTAACAAAAAATGCAGGACTTGGACGTATCGAAAGGAGAGGGTGCGGGTGTGAAAATACCGCTGCTGGACAACAAGAATTTCCTGTCGGGACTGTTCTTCATCGGCACCGGAGGGCTCGGCATATTCATGGCGCAGGACTACCCCATGGGTACCGCATTGCGCATGGGCCCTGGGTATTTCCCGATCGTGCTGAGCGGATTGCTCATCCTGTTCGGTGTCTACTGTCTCATCCAGGGCCTGCTCAAGCCCGAGAAGCTTCCCGGCAACTGGTCGCCGCGCGCACTGCTCATCCTGCCGATCGCAACTGTCGTGTTCGGCTTGCTCATGGAGCACGCGGGCTTCATCCCGGCGCTGATTGCCCTCGTGTTCATCTCCGCTTACGCGGGTGACGAGTTCAAGTTCGTCGAAGTGCTGCTCATGACCGTCGGCCTGGTAATCGGCTCGTGGGCGCTGTTCATCTGGGGTCTCGGCCTTCCCTATCCGCTGATCGTGGGATACTAAAATGGAATTATTCAACAACCTCGTACTCGGCTTCAGCGTCGCGCTGACCCTGCAGAACCTCTGGTTCTGTTTCATCGGCTGTTTTCTCGGTACGCTGATCGGCGTGCTTCCCGGCATCGGCCCTCTCGCAACGATCGCAATGCTGCTGCCGATCACGTTCAACGTGCCGCCGGTTTCCGCGCTGATCATGCTGGCCGGTATTTACTACGGTGCGCAATACGGCGGTTCGACCACGGCCATTCTGGTGAACCTGCCGGGTGAAACCTCGGCGGTCGTCACGTGTCTGGACGGCTACCAGATGGCAAGGCAGGGCCGCGCAGGAC
>JAQGMV010000097.1 GCA_028292225.1 Betaproteobacteria bacterium | reverse complement strand
GAAGTGGAACGAGCGTCAGGACCGTCAGGCTGGCGAGAAGGCCTTGATCAAACGGGACGTCGTCGTAGAGGAAAGTAAAAAGAAGTTGGTCATACACGAGCCCGTACGCATCGAGCAGCCGCGCACCGAAATACCGAAGTCGCAGCGTGCAGAACGTGAAAAGCAGGTGCCGCTGTTCGAGAACCTGCCGGACTCGCTGCTGCCGCCACTCAGCGTCCTGGACAATGCCGAGAAGACGGTCGAAGTCATGTCGGCTGATACGCTTGAATTCACGTCCCGTTTGATCGAAAAGAAACTGCTGGATTTCGGAGTCCAAGTCAAAGTTGTCGCGGCATATCCGGGCCCTGTCATCACGCGGTATGAAATAGAGCCCGCTGTCGGGGTCAAAGGCAGCCAGATCATCAATCTCGTGCGCGACCTTGCGCGTGCGCTGTCGGTCGTGAGCATCCGTGTCGTCGAAACGATTCCCGGCAAAAGCTGCATGGGACTCGAGATTCCCAACCCGACGCGGCAGGTCGTGCGCCTCACGGAGATTCTGAGCTCGCAGGTGTATGCCGACATGGGCTCGCCGCTCGCGCTTGCGCTCGGCAAGGACATCGCAGGCAATCCGATCGTGGCGGACCTCGCGCGCATGCCCCATCTGCTGGTTGCCGGCACGACGGGTTCGGGCAAGTCCGTCGCGATCAATGCAATGATTCTCTCGCTTCTATACAAGGCACCGCCCTCGCAGGTTCGTTTGATCCTGGTCGACCCGAAAATGCTCGAGCTTTCGGTGTACGAAGGTATTCCGCACCTGCTCGCGCCTGTCGTGACTGACATGCGTCACGCGGCCAACGCGCTCAACTGGTGCGTCGCCGAGATGGAGCGGCGCTACAAGATCATGTCGAAAGTCGGGGTGCGTAACCTCGCCGGCTTCAACCAGAAGATCCGCGACGCCGAGAAAGCCAAGACCCCGATCCCGAACCCGCTGACCTCCACGCCTGAAGCCATCGATCCCTTGCAGGAGATGGCGCTCATCGTCGTGGTGATCGACGAGCTTGCCGACCTGATGATGGTCGTGGGCAAGAAAGTCGAAGAGCTGATCGCGCGGCTCGCGCAGAAAGCGCGTGCGGCCGGGATCCACCTGATCCTGGCAACCCAGCGGCCTTCGGTCGACGTCATCACCGGGTTGATCAAGGCCAACATCCCGACCCGGCTCGCGTTCCAGGTGTCTGCCAAAGTCGATTCGCGGACCATTCTCGACCAGATGGGCGCCGAAGCGCTGCTCGGGCAGGGCGACATGCTGTTCCTGCCGCCCGGCGTCGGCCTGACGCAGCGGGTGCACGGCGCGTACGTCGCGGACCACGAAGTTCACAAGGTCGTCGACTACCTCAAGACCCTCGCGAAGCCGCAGTACGACGAGCGCGTGCTCGAAGGCCCCAGCGAGGAGGAAGGCGAAGGGCTGCTCGAAGGCGGCGCCGCCGGGGCCAGCGACGGCGAGTCCGACCCGCTGTACGACCAGGCTTGCGCCATCGTGCTCAAGACCCGCCGCGCGTCGATCTCGCTGGTTCAGCGGCACCTGCGCATCGGCTACAACCGCGCCGCCCGCTTGATCGAGCAGATGGAGCGCGCAGGCATGGTCTCCGCGATGCAGACCAACGGCAACCGGGAAGTGCTGGCGCCGGCCTCGGCCGCCGCGGAATAGTCCTGAAGCAAACCCCTACGGCAAAACGAACCACGAAGGGGCACGAAGGGGCGCGAAGGAAAAGAAAAAACGGTTATAAGGGGTTTCCTTCGTGCCCCTTCGTGTCCTTCGTGGTAAATCTTTTTCAGCCTTGGTGCAGTCGCGCCGCGTTACCCTTCGTTACAAACGAGCGGCAAACCGGCCCCGGCTTCCGCTGTCTCAACTCGGTAGCGAGGATTCCATGAGACAGATCGTTCTTTTTTTCGGCATGTTTCTGGCGGCGGTCAGCGCTGCGGCGCAGACCTACAAGTGGGTCGACGAGCGCGGAGTCGTCACGTACAGCAACAAGCCGCCGCCCGGACGGCCGGCGCAGCTCGTCGACATCCAGCCGCAGGGCCCCGCGGACCTGTCGGTTGACCAGCAGAAGCGCCTGGAGGCGGAGGCGCGTCGCCGCGCCGACGTGCAGCCCGCGCCACCCCCGCCCGCTGCGCCCGCCGCCGCTGAAACTGTGCGCGGCATGGCGTTTGATACCTACATCCGGCTGGAGCGCGGCATGAGCGAAGGCGAGCTTCTGCTGCGCGCCGGCAAGCCCGACGAGGTGGCCGTCGAGAACGTGCGGGCTAACATCGTGAAGTCGTACTACTACTTTCCAACGGGCAGCGATCCGTTCATCACCGTCGTGACGCTGCGCGGGGGCCGAATAGCCAACCTCGAAAGAACCAGAAAATTCTGATGCGAAAATTCCTGTATCTGCTGTTACTGCTGCCGGGCCTGTCGGCTGCGGCAAGCGTCGACACGCTCAAAACGATGCTCAACCAGACCACGACCGCGAAAGCACGCTTCGCGCAGATCGTGCTCGACAAGAGCGGCAAGACGCTCCAGCAGTCGTCGGGAACGATGGAGTTCTCGCGGCCGGGGCGCTTTCGATGGGAATACTTGAAGCCGTACGAGCAGTCGATCGTCGGCGACGGTACGCGCCTGTGGATATACGACAAGGACCTGAACCAGGTCACCGTGCGCAAGCTCGATCGCGCGCTCGGCGCAAGTCCCGCGGCGCTGCTCGCAGGCAGCAACGAGATCGAGAAAAGCTATGTGCTGAAGAGCGCAGGCGAGAGCGGCGGGCTCGACTGGCTCGAAGCCGTTCCGCGTGCGCAGGACACCGCTTTCGATCGCATCCGCATGGGTTTCGGCAAGACCGGGTTAGAGGCGATGGAGCTGAAAGACCAGTTCGGCCAGACGACCGTGATCAAGTTCGCCGACCTCGAGCGCAACGTGAAACCCTCTGCCGACGCATTCAAGTTCACGCCGCCGAAAGGCGCCGCCGTCATCAGTGAATGATCTTTTCGAGAAGCGCGAGCCCGCTGCGCCGCTCGCTGAAAAGCTGCGGCCCCGCACGCTCGACGAGGTCGTAGGGCAAAGCCATCTGCTCGGTCCGGGCAAGCCGCTGCGGCTCGCCTTCGAGGCGCGCAAAGCGCATTCGATGATCCTGTGGGGGCCGCCCGGCGTCGGCAAGACCACGCTCGCGCGGCTCATGGCGCAGGCTTTCGACGCGGAGTTCACGGCGCTCTCGGCAGTGTTCTCGGGCGTGAAAGACATCCGCGAAGCGCTCAATCGCGCGCAGCTCGAGCTCCAGCAGACGGGGCGCCACACGATCCTCTTCGTCGACGAAGTCCATCGCTTCAACAAGGCGCA
>JAQGMV010000059.1 GCA_028292225.1 Betaproteobacteria bacterium | reverse complement strand
GACATTGCCGTCGTGGCGGGTGTAGCCGCACTTCCGATGCAAGCGACGGCGCAGAGACAGTGAGAGCCAGGAGCGTGGCGGCGAGCAATTTCATGCGGGCTTCGCCGGATGATCCGCGCTGACTGCCTCGGACTCCAATGGCACCACCAACGAAGGGTCATTGTTGCGCACGCTGTTGACTTGGCGGCTCACCGGGTAGTTGTAGAGCGCCTCGTTGTGGCACGCCTTCAGTAAGTCCTGGGGATTGTCGGAGCCTTCCAGCCAGCGCCCATAGTCGCGTTCGTCGAGCACGACAGGCATGCGGTCGTGAAAGCGCGCAACGAACTGGTTCGGCGCGGTCGTGATGATCGTGTACGAGATCAAATCCGTGCCGTCCGGCTGCTTCCATTTATCCCATAGGCCAGCGAAAGCGAGCAGCGAACCTTCAGGGCTCGTGAAGTAGAACGGCTGCTTGCCGTCCGGGCGCGTCTCCCATTCGAAGAACCCACTCGCCGGCACCAGGCAGCGGCGCCCGAACTTGTACGCGCCGCGGAAGGACGGGCTCGTGGCGACCGTCTCGGCACGCGCGTTGATGCACTTGAAGCCGATCTTCGTATCCTTGGCCCAGTGGGGGATCAGCCCCCATCGAGCGGTGATCTGCTCGATGGCGCCGTCGTGCAGGCGCGTGATGGGCTGCATCTGAGTGGGAGCCACGTTCCAGGACGGCGGAAAATGGCCGGTCCGCTCGAGGTATTCGGTTTGGGCCCTGGAACGCTTCTTCGGACCGTAGAGGGCATAGCGACCGCACATTCGGACATTCCTTCGTGTTTGCAAGCCACAATCCGCGGCCATGGGGTCAGGACGCCCAAGTGAGCGGACGGGGCCACCGTGACGAAGTACACGGCCGTTTCGGTGCCTTTCCGGAGCATGGCACAACGGATGAACTGGTCGTGGTAAGTGCCCAAGCGCACCCGCGAAATAATTCCGGGGAGGCTCACTTGATGAGCTTGCTGCCCCTCAGAATGTCATGAATTCGGGTGTGGGACAAAAAAGGGACAGTCCTACATTGCCTCGCCCGTAGGCGACTATTGCATTGATCAACCCAGTTCGCAGACGGGCGCCGCGTAAGTAGTTGATTGATAAATGCCGCGAAGCCTATACTGGTGTTATATACAGTGAATTCTAAAGTTGTGAGATAATCGGCAAGACCATTACGGGGAAACCACCATGGATGACAACAAGACCAAGGCGCTGTCCGCAGCGCTGTCCCAGATCGAGAAGCAGTTCGGCAAAGGCTCGATCATGCGTATGGGCGAAGCCGATATCGCGAAAGACATCGAAGTGGTGTCGACCGGCTCGCTGGGCCTCGACATCGCCCTGGGCATCGGCGGCCTCCCGCGCGGCCGGGTGGTCGAGATCTACGGCCCGGAATCCTCGGGCAAGACGACGCTGACGCTCTCGGTCATCGCGGAGATGCAGAAGCTCGGCGGCACTGCAGCGTTCATCGACGCCGAGCACGCCCTCGACCCGCAGTATGCCGCGAAGCTCGGCGTGGACGTCGAGCAGCTGCTCATCTCCCAGCCGGACAACGGCGAGCAGGCGCTCGAGATCGCCGACATGCTCGTGCGCTCGGCTTCGGTCGACGTGGTGGTGATCGACTCGGTGGCGGCGCTCGTGCCGAAGGCCGAGATCGAAGGCGAGATGGGCGAGCCGCAGATGGGTCTCCAGGCGAGGCTCATGTCGCAGGCGCTGCGCAAGCTCACCGCGAACATCAAGCGCTCCAACACCCTGGTGATCTTCATCAACCAGATCCGGATGAAAATCGGCGTCATGTTCGGCAATCCCGAGACGACGACCGGCGGCAACGCGCTCAAGTTCTACGCGTCGGTGCGCATCGACATCCGCCGTATCGGCTCGATCAAGAAAGGCGAGGAGGTCATCGGCTCCGAGACCCGCGCCAAAGTGGTCAAGAACAAGGTCGCACCGCCTTTCCGCAACGCCGAATTCGACATCCTGTACGGCGAAGGCATTTCGCGCGAAGGCGAGATCATCGAGCTCGGCGTGCTCCACCGCATCGTGGAGAAGTCGGGCGCGTGGTACACCTACGGCAAGGAGCGCATCGGCCAGGGCAAGGACAACGTGCGCGAGTACCTGAGGGAGCATCCGGACGTCGCGCGCGAGATCGAGGCGAAAGTCCGCGCGGAGCTGGGCATCCAGGGCGCCGCACCCGTCAAAGGCAAAGCGCCCGCCGCCGCCGTCGAAGAAGCGTAACCGCGAGCCGGCTGACGCGGTGCGCGCGGTCGGCTCGAAACGTCAGGGCGAGCCCACCGCCGCAGCGCGCGCGCTGCGGCTGCTCGCCAGGCGGGAGCACACCCGCTTCGAGCTCGAGCTCAAGCTCAAGCCCCACGTCGAAGACCCCGCCGAGCTCCAGGCGCTCCTCGACGATTTCACCGCCCGAGGCTGGCTATCGGAATCCCGCGCCGTAGATCAGCTCGTTCGCATGAAGCGCACGCGATTCGGCGCAGCGCGCATCCGTCAGGCGCTCATCGAGAAAGGCGTGCCGCAGCACCTCATCGCGCCTGCGCTCGAAACGCTCAGGGAAAGCGAGCTCGAAGCGGCTCGCGGTGTATGGAAACGTAAATTCCGCGCGCCCCCCGCCGACACTGCGGAACGCGCCAGACAAGTCCGCTTCCTTCAGTCGCGCGGCTTCGGCCTCGACATCGCCATGCGCGTGGTGCGCGGCGGCGAGGACCCGGCTGAATGAGGATGTCGGAGATCGTTACAACCGCACGCCCGGCTATTCTGCGGTAGCGCGCGCTGGCGCTGTCGGGAACCCGCTCACGAGCCGCAACACCGCCTCGGAATCGTTCGGGATCAGCCCGAGTGTCGCGGGCTTGTCGGCGTCGAGCGCGCTGTAATCCACGGCCATGAACTCGTCGATGATGGCGTCGAGGTTTCTTTCGAGGACGTGCGAGCCGGGATCGAGCCCGCGCACCACCCCGAGCCCGGTCGGGGATGCTCCAACGTTCGAGAAGCTGAGATCGGGCCTGTATTTCTTCAATACCAGCACGAGGCGCCACACGTCGCCGCTCCAGAATTCCGAGCGTCTGTCCCGCTCGGCGGTGAGCCGCGTGAGCGGATAGGTGTCGTGCAGCAGGATCACGGACTGCGGCGTCGCGTGGCGTTCGACGTTGATGAAGTCCTTCAGCGCCTGCTCGAAGAGGTGGGCCCCATCTATGAACGCCATGTCGATGGGAAGCCCGCCGAAATCCGCGCGCACGTCGCGGGTCGAGAAGTAATCGTCGCTCATCACGGTGTGGACGGTCGTATTGGCGCCCGGTATCTGCTGGAGCTGGGGAGCCGGGTCGATTCCGACGACTCGCGTCGAAGCCTGTGCGAGCTTGAGCGAGACGCCCTGCGCCACGCCGATTTCCAGATAGGTCCGCGGTGAGAGCGTCCGGTGCAGCATGGCCAGGAGCTCCGTATACGTCGGCCCGGGCAACGTGATCCGCGCCAGCAGCGAAAGTGTCGGGACGTCGCAGGGATCGCGCTCCAGCGCCTCGGCGCATCGCGCCCCCGCAGCTTTCCGATCGCCCAGCGCCCACGACGCCGCAGCGGCGTTGAATCGATAGCTGCTGCGCTCGGGAGCGAGCGCGACGGCGCTTTCGAAATGCTCGAGCGCGCTGCGGTAGTCGCCGAGGCCATAATGGGCCAGGCCTGCGTAAGCGGCGCATTCGCTGTCGCTGGAATGAGCGAGAGCCGCGGCGTCGAGCAATCGCGCGGCCTCCTGCAGCCGTCCTTCCTCGTATGCGGTCTTGCCGCGATGTAACGCTTCCGCAGCCGTCGGCCCACGCACCAGTCGCTTGAGGAGCGAGCTCAGCATCGGCCTGGTGCGACCGGTTGCGCGAGCACGCGCGCGGGCGCACGGGGATGCCCGATTTGCTTAGTGTGTGCTTTACAAGCGAAAATTGTACTTTTAATCATATCCTCGGCCGGGCTTGCATCGGCGGCACCCTTAAATGAAATCATCGCACATCCGCCGCGAGTTCCTGCGGTACTTCGAACAGCACGGGCACACGATCGTGCCGTCGAGCCCGCTCGTCCCGGGCAACGACCCGACCCTGCTTTTCACCAACTCGGGAATGGTCCAGTTCAAGGACGTCTTCCTGGGGCAGGAAAAGCGCCCGTACGTGCGCGCGACCACCTCGCAGCGCTGCGTGCGCGCCGGAGGCAAGCACAACGACCTCGAGAACGTCGGCTACACCGCGCGCCATCACACCTTTTTCGAGATGCTCGGCAATTTCAGCTTCGGCGACTATTTCAAGCGCGAAGCGATCCGCTTTGCGTGGGAGCTGCTGACCGAGGTCTACAAGCTGCCGAAAGACAAGCTGTGGACGACCGTCTATCACGAGGACAACGAAGCCTTCG
>JAQGMV010000044.1 GCA_028292225.1 Betaproteobacteria bacterium | reverse complement strand
CGGTCGAAGCTGCCCGTGCGGGCGAGCAGGGCCGCGGTTTTGCGGTCGTGGCGTCGGAAGTTCGCACCCTGGCGCAGCGCTCGGCCAGCGCCGCCAAGGAAATAAAGGAGCTCATCTCCGATTCGGTCAAGGAGGTGGAGACCGGCGCGCGTCTCGTCGACGACGCCGGCAGGACGATGGACGAAATCGTCTCGTCGGTGGCGCGGGTGACCGATGTCATGGCGGAGATCACTGCGGCGGCGCACGCGCAAAGCTCGGGCATCGAGCAGGTGAATCAGGCAGTCATGCAGATGGACCAGGTGACGCAGCAGAACGCGGCTCTGGTCGAAGAGGCTGCGGCTGCGGCGGAATCGATGCGCGAACAGGCCCATCAGCTCGACGCGGCGGTCGCGGTGTTCAAGCTGGCGAACGGCGCACCGGCGCCAAGCGTGAAAGCGCCGGCTGCGGATCGCGCGCCGCAGGAGCGGCGCACTCCCGCCCGCGCCACGAACGTCGCACGGCTGCCCATAAAAGCCGAGCCGAAGCGGACGCAGAAGCCCGCGTCCGCTGCCAGGACCGGCACCGACGATGAATGGAGCGAGTTCTGATCGGCCCGCTACGGATACCGGTAACGCAACCCCGAAATCTTCAAACGACTGATGGGCGCAGTCCCATCGCTGAACAGGAAACAGACATGAACAAGTTGAATAGCTGGCGCTTCGGCACCCGCATGGCGGCCGGTTTCGGATCGGTGCTCGCATTGATCATATTGATTGCCGGGCTGAGTTACTACGGCCAGGTCACGGTCAAAGATGCGACGGACAGAATCACCGACCGTGACGTGGTGAGAACCGAGATCGTCTACGAGATCATGCTGAACAATCTCGAGAGCGCGAAGTCGCTGGTCACGATGCTCCAGGAGAAGGACGAGCAGGCGATCAGGAAATACGTGGAGGCGAGGATGGCGCCGTCGGCCGGGACGAACGAGCGCTTCAAGCGCCTCGAAGAGCTGACGTTCAGCCCTGAGGGCAAGGCGCTGGTTGCCGAGCTGAACGAAACCCGCAAAGGGTATACCCAGGTGCGCACCCGGACGCTCAAGCTGCTCGGAGACGGCAAGCAGGACGAGGCGCGCGAGTTGTGGACCTCCAAAGGCGAAGCGATCCTCAAGGACTACCGCGCGGTGCTCCAGAAGAATCTCGACTTCCTCAAGAAGCGCGTCGGCGAAAGCAAGACGCTCATCGCGAAGACCAATTCATCCACCAGCGTTACGATGCTGGTTGCCACCGGGCTCGCACTCCTGCTCGGCACCGGCGTGGCGTTCCTGATCAGCCGTGGCCTGATCAGGCAGCTCGGGGGCGAGCCGCAGTATGCAAGCTCCATGGTGCAGCGCATCGCGGCAGGGGATCTCACGGTCCGGATCGAAACGCGCCGCAACGATACGTCGAGCCTCCTCTACGCAATGAAAGCGATGGCGGAGAACCTCGCGAGCACCGTGCGCGGGATCAAGGAGGCGAGCGGGACGATCGCAACGGGATCGCAGCAGATCGCTGCGGGCAATGCGGATCTCTCGCAGCGTACCGAAGAGCAGGCGTCCAGCCTCGAGGAGACGGCTTCCTCCATGGAGGAGCTCGCGAGCACCGTGAAGCAGAACGCGGAGAAGGCGACGCAGGCGAACGCGCTCGCTTTGAGCGCATCGGACGTGGCGGCCAAAGGCGGCCAGGTCGTGGGCGAAGTCGTGCAGACGATGTCCTCGATCAACGACTCGTCCAAGAAGATCGCCGACATCATCGGGGTCATCGACGGCATCGCGTTCCAGACCAACATCCTTGCGCTGAACGCTGCGGTCGAAGCCGCCCGTGCGGGCGAGCAGGGTCGCGGCTTTGCCGTGGTGGCGTCGGAAGTGCGCACGCTCGCGCAGCGCTCGGCCAGTGCCGCCAAGGAAATCAAGGAGCTCATCTCGGAATCGGTGCATAAAGTCGAAGCGGGCACCCGCCTCGTCGACGACGCCGGCAGGACCATGGACGAAGTCGTGAATTCGGTCAGGCGCGTGACCGGCATCATCAGCGAGATCTCGACCGCTGCGCACGAGCAGAGCGCGGGTATCGAGCAGGTGAACCAGGCGGTGACGCAAATGGACCAGGTGACGCAGCAGAACGCGGCGCTGGTCGAAGAGGCCGCCGCGGCGGCCGAATCGATGCGCGAGCAGGCCCACCGGCTCGGTGCAGCCGTAGCCGTATTCAGGCTCGAAGTGCAGGACCCGGAGGCGGCCGGAGTCGTCCACTCGTTAGCGGCGCATACCGCCGTTCACGGGACGACCGGTCTGCGCAAGGCTGCCTGAAGCCCCGGACGGAACACACGTTTTCAATATATCCGCACTCGAAGAGGACCCCCATGTTCAAGAACCTGACTATCAAGGCGCGGCTCGTCAGCGTCATCGCATTCCTGTCGGCGCTCGTCGTCTCGATCGGAGCCGTCGGCCTGCTCGGCATGCAAAAAGCGAATGACGGCCTCAGGACGGTTTACGAAGACCGCGTCGTCGGACTTCGGTACCTGAGCCAGGTCGAGCGCGTGCTCACCAGCGACCGGCTGCAGATGGCCAACGCGATCATCGACGGGAGCCCGCAAGCGCTGAAGACCTCGATCCAGCGGCTCGAAGCCAATATCGCGA
>JAQGMV010000003.1 GCA_028292225.1 Betaproteobacteria bacterium | reverse complement strand
GTCAGCTTGCCGTGGCAGTGCTTGTACTTCTTGCCGGAGCCGCACGGGCACGGGTCGTTGCGGCCGACTTTCTCGCCGCCCCGAACAAAAGGCTGCTTGTCGAGGATCGCCACGTCGCCTTCGGCCTGCATGTCGGCCTCGGACACGCCCAAACCCCCGTCGCCGTATTCGGCGTGCTGGTACTGGACGTTTACCGGCGCTTCGGGCTCTTCAACCTGCTGGAGCTCTTCGGCGCTGCGGATCTGGACCATCATGAGAATCTTGGTCACTTCCGTCTTGATCTGCTCGAGCAGCAGCGAGAACAGGTCGAACGCTTCGCGCTTGTATTCCTGCGTCGGGTTTTTCTGCGCGTAGCCGCGCAGGTGGATGCCCTGGCGCAGGTGGTCGAGCGCCGCGAGGTGCTCGCGCCAGTGAGTGTCGAGGCTCTGCAGCATCATCGCGCGCTCGTAGCCGCGCATCGCCTGCGCATCCACGCTCGCGATCTTGGCGGAGTACCGCTCATGCGCCGCATCGACCACGCGCTGGCGCAGGTCGGCCTGCTCGAGCTCGTTGTCGACTTCGAGCCAGGACTTGATCGGCAACTTCAGGCCGAGCTCGCCCTCGAGCGTGCGCTCGAGGCTCAAAACGTCCCATTGCTCCTCGAGACTGCCCGGCGGGACGTGCTCGTCGACGTACGCCCCGACGACGTCCGTGCGCATGGCGGTGATGGTCGCCGAGATGTCTTCGGTCTGCAGGAGCTCGTTGCGCTGGTGATAGATGACGCGGCGCTGGTCGTTGGCGACGTCGTCGTATTCGAGCAGGTGCTTTCGCATGTCGAAGTTGCGCGCTTCGACTTTGCGCTGCGCGTTCTCGATCGAGCGCGTCACCCACGGGTGCTCGATGGCTTCGCCTTCGGGCATCTTGAGGCGTTCCATGATCGCGGCGACGCGGTCGGACGCGAAGATGCGCAGGAGCTGGTCTTCGAGAGACAGGTAGAAGCGGCTGGAGCCGGGGTCGCCCTGGCGGCCCGAACGGCCGCGGAGCTGGTTGTCGATGCGGCGCGATTCGTGCCGCTCGGTGCCGACGATGTGCAGCCCGCCCGCGGCAACCACCTCGTTGTGCAGCTTCTGCCACTCGTGACGCATCTCTTCGATGCGCTTGGCTTTCTCGGCTTCGGTGAGGGTCTCGTCAGCCTGGACTTTCGCGATGTCGGGCTCGGGGTTGCCGCCGAGCACGATGTCGGTTCCGCGGCCCGCCATGTTGGTCGCGATCGTGACCATCTTCGGCCGTCCCGCCTGCACCACGATCTCGGCTTCACGAGCGTGCTGCTTCGCGTTGAGCACGTTGTGCGGAAGGTTTTCCTTCTTGAGCATCCCGGAGATGAGCTCGGAATTCTCGATCGAGGTCGTGCCGACCAGCGCCGGCTGCCCGCGCTCGTAGCAGTCGCGGATGTCGTTGATGATCGCCTGGTACTTTTCCTTGCCGGTCCTGAAGACCTGGTCCATGCGGTCGTCGCGAACCATCTTGCGATGCGGCGGGATGACCACCGTTTCGAGGCCGTAGATCTGCTGGAACTCGTACGCCTCGGTGTCCGCCGTTCCCGTCATCCCGGAGAGCTTCTTGTACATCCGGAAATAATTCTGGAAGGTGATCGTGGCGAGCGTCTGGTTCTCTTTCTGAATCTCGACGCCTTCCTTCGCTTCGACGGCCTGGTGCAGGCCTTCGGACCAGCGCCGGCCGGGCATCAGGCGCCCGGTGAACTCGTCGACGATGATGATCTCGCCGTCCTGCACGACATACTGCTGGTCGCGGTGGAACAGGCTGTGAGCGCGCAGCGCAGCGTTCAGGTGGTGCATGAGGTTGATGTTGGCAGCGTCGTACAGGCTGCTGTTCTCGGGCAGCAGCCCCGCCTGCTCCATCAACTGCTCGGCGTGCTCGTGCCCGGCCTCCGAGAGGATGATCTGGTGCGCTTTTTCGTCGACCCAGTAATCGCCGACCTCGGCCTTCTCCTCCTTCTGGCGCGTGAGCCTCGGCGCGATCTGGTTGATGCGCACGTAGAGATCGGTCGTGTCTTCCGCCTGGCCCGAGATGATGAGCGGCGTGCGCGCCTCGTCGATCAGGATCGAGTCGACCTCGTCGACGATGGCGTAGAAAAGCGGCCGCTGCACCTTCTCCGAGGTATGGAAAACCATGTTGTCCCGGAGGTAATCGAAGCCGAACTCGTTGTTCGTGCCGTAAGTGATGTCGGCGGCGTACGCCTCCTGCTTCAGGTCGTGCTCCATCTGCGACAGGTTCACGCCCACGGTCATGCCGAGGAAGCGATAGATCTTGCCCATCCAGTCGGAGTCGCGCTGGGCGAGGTAATCGTTGACCGTGACGATGTGCACGCCCACGCCGGCGAGGGCGTTCAGGTACGCGGGGAGGGTCGCGACGAGGGTCTTGCCTTCGCCGGTTCTCATCTCGCCGATCTTTCCGTTGTGCAGCGCGATCCCGCCGATCAACTGCATGTCGAAGTGGCGCATGTTGAGCACGCGCTTACCCGCTTCGCGGACCACCGCAAACGCTTCGGGAAGGATGTCGTCGAGCGCCTCGCGACGCGCGCGGTCGAGCGTGGCATCGTGCGACTCGGCACCAGCCGCAGCGCCCGGCGCGGCGTCGCCGCCGCCGGACTGGACCTTCGCGACGCGCTCCTGGACGCGCGCGCGGAATTCATCCGTCTTCGCGCGGAGCTGCTCGTCGGACAGGCGCGAGATCTCAGGCTCGAGTGCATTGATCTCGCGCACCGCGCGCCCGTACTGCTTCAGCAGGCGCTCATTGCGGCTGCCGAATATCTTCTTGAGAACCCCTTGAATCATGATGGCTTGACCCGGACTTCAGACCGTCGCTTGCACGCGCAGGTTCATAAAAAAAGGGTGGGGAGACCACCCCACCCTATGTTCGTCGAGCGGACCGGACTTCAGCCGGGGAGCCGCAGAAATTGCGCCGGATTCTGCGGCACACCGCGGTGCCGGACCTCGAAATGCAGATGTGTTCCCGTGGAGCGCCCGCTTCTGCCGACTTCCGCGATCGGCGAGCCGCTCAAAACCACTTCTCCAGCCTTGACCAGGCGCTTCGAAGCATGCGCGTAACGCGAGACGAGCTCGTTGCCGTGGTCTATCTCTACCATATTACCATATTGCGGATGGAAGTCGGAGTAGACGACCACCCCGCCGGCAGCCGCGTGGATCGCGGTTCCGAGATCGGCCATGAAGTCGATGCCCTCGTGAAAAGCGCGCTGGCCGGAGAAAGGATCGATGCGCCAACCGTAGTTCGACGAGTGCCACCCGGCCTGCACCGGCACCACCGTCGGCAAGAGCTTTTTGCGCGCGCTGTCCTGGGTGTAGAGCGACTCCAGCACGCCGAGCTTGTCGCCGCGGTCGTCGACCTGACGGCTGAGGGAATCGAGCTGCTGGGTGAGGTCCCCGAAAGACAGGTCCTGGCTCGGGAGAGACGACACCGCCCCGCCCTGGCCTGGCGTCTGGCCGAACATCAGCTCCTGGGGGCGGAACCCGGCGAGCTTCGCGAGCCGCTCCCCGAGCGTGTCGAGCCGCAGGAGCTGCGCCTGCATCTGCCCGACCCGCATCGCCATGGCGCTCAGATTGTCCCGCAGATAAGACTCTTCCTGCATCAGCTGCTCGTGCTCGCCGGACACGAAGACGCGATTGACGTACGGCAGCTTCAGCTCGGTCGCGTAGCGCAGCAGCACGACGTTGAGTGCCGTGGTGAGCGCGACGATAGACCCGACGCCGATCAGCGCCAGCAGCGCGAGCTGGGGAAGGCCGACGGTGATGGTTCTCGCCCTGGCGAGTTTCTGGGAGACTAAAATGACGTCCATTGTCTCGCACCCTCCGGATCAGAGATCACGTTCGATGCCGCTACACACGCTCGGCAGTCTGCTCGGCGCCACGGACGAGCTTAAAGCTCTCACGTCCGGCGTGCGCCGCATGCGGCGATTGCAATCGTTATATGTCAGAACCGCCCCGCGGGAGCTCGCAAAAGCGAGTCGGGTGAAAAGCTGTGAGGCGGGAACGCTCTTGGTGTCTGCGGACAATGCGGCTGTGGCCGCAAAGCTGAAGCAACTGGCGCCGCGATTATTGGTTTCGATTCGTGAAAACGAAGCCGAGATTACTAAAATACGTATAGAGGTGCAAGTTGGCGGGCGGGCCCCCGGGAGGGTCTACGAGCCGCAAAAGAAGGCTTTGACGCCTGGGACGCTCAGCAAGATCGACGGGCTCGCCGCAGGAATGCGCGACGGCAGTCTCAAATCCGCGCTCGGCAGGCTCGTGCGCAGGCAGCGCAACGCCGCCTCCGGGTCAGATCAGCACCAGGCGCTCGACCACGAACAAAACCATCGAGACGATCACCACGACGAAGGCGAACTGCAGCGTCCGCCAGGCCCAGGTGAGGTAGCGGCGGTTGCGGGTGAACAGAAAAAGCCCGAGCGCGATCGCCACCGCAAGTAGGGTGAGGACGCCGATCAGGCGCAGGACGACCACGGGAATCTCGAGCCTGAGCTGCCGCCGCGAGCTGCGGAAGCTGAAATTAAGCGGGCTGGGCGACCTGCCACGGCAGGAACGCAGGCGCGTCCTCGGGACGCTCGAAACGTACGTACTCCCACGCCTCGCGCTGCTCGAGCAGGCTGCGCAGCAAGGCGTTGTTCAGGGCGTGGCCTGATTTGTAGCCGCTGAAAGCGCCGATCAGGGGGTGGCCGAGCAGGTACAGGTCACCGATCGCGTCGAGCACCTTGTGCTTCACGAACTCGTCGTCGTAGCGCAGACCGTCGCTGTTGAGAACGCGGTACTCGTCCATGACGATGGCGTTGTCGAGGCTGCCGCCGAGGCCGAGGCCCTGCGCGCGCATCATCTCGACATCCTGCATGAATCCGAACGTGCGCGCGCGGCTCACTTCCTTCACGTAGGAGGTGGTCGAGAAGTCGATGGTGACCGACTGGCGCGTACGCTCGAGCACCGGGTGGTTGAAATCGATCGCGAGGTCGAGCTTGAAGCCGTTATACGGGTCGAAACGCACCCATTTGTCGCCCCGGCGCACTTCGACGCTCTTCAGCACGCGGATGAATTTCTTGGTCGCCTTCTGTTCTTCGATTCCCGCGGACTGGAGCAGGAACACGAAAGGCCCCGCGCTGCCGTCCATGATCGGCACTTCGGCGGCGGTCAGGTCGACGTATACGTTGTCGACGCCGAGCCCCGCGAGCGCGGACATGAGGTGCTCGACCGTCGACACGCGCACGCCGTTCTTCTCCAGGCACGAGGAGAGCCGCGTGTCGCGAACCGCATAAGGCTCCGCCTTGATGTCGACGGGCTCGGGCAGATCGATGCGCCGGAACACGACGCCGGTATCGGCCGCGGCCGGGCGCAACGTGAGATAGACCTTCTCTCCCGTATGCAGACCGACCCCGGTCGCCCGGATCACGTTCTTGAGGGTGCGTTGGTAAATCACAAAAAAGGCTATGGATTCAGGTTTCTAGGTCGTGCAGTTTAACATGCTCATGCCGCACCGCAAAAAATGCACGGGGTAATAACGGCACAGCGGCCGTTTTCTTTTGCATAAACAACAGCGGACGGCCGCGACACATTCCCGCGACGGATGCGATCTGCATACCCGCAGCGGAGCCCGCCGAAAACGGACCCCGCTCGCGCCCGCCCTTGCCTGGCCCGCCGAGCTTTCGGGCTTAGTCCGCCTGCTTGCGCAGAAACGCCGGGATATCGAGCATGTCGACGCCCGACTGGCGCATCGCTTCCACCGTCGCGTCGCGGTTGCGGCGGCGTATCACCGCCGGCTGCTCGAGCGCTTCGTAATCGACTTCCATCGGGTGGTTGTCGGTCCCGGTCCTCTGGGCGACGACGGACAGCGCCTGGGGCTTGGATTGTTGCCGCACCTGGGGCTTGCCGAGACCGGTGGCGACGATCGTCACGCGAAGCTGGTCTTCGAGCGTCTCGTCGTAGACCGTGCCGACGATGACGGTCGCGGATTCGGCTGCGAACGCCTTGATCGTCTCCATCACGTCATACATTTCCTGGAGCTGGAAGCTGGTGCGGTTCGCCGAGATGTTCACCAGCACGCCGCGGGCGTCGGAAATGTTGATGTCCTCGAGCAGCGGGCACGCGACGGCCTGCTCGGCTGCGACCCGCGCGCGATCGGGTCCGCCGGCCTTGGCCGACCCCATCATCGCCATGCCCATCTCGGCCATGACGGTGCGAACGTCAGCGAAGTCGACGTTGATCATGCCGGGGCAGCTGATGATTTCAGCGATCCCTGCCACGGCGCCGTGCAGCACGTCGTTGGCCGAGCGGAAAGCTTCGTCGAGCGTCACCTGGGTGCCGAGCACCTGCATGAGCTTGTCGTTCGGGATGACGATCAGCGAATCGACGTGCTGCGAGAGCGCGTCCAGCCCTTCCTGCGCGATGCGCTGGCGCTTGCCTTCGAACGCGAAAGGCTTGGTCACCACCGCGACGGTCAGGATGCCCATCTCCTTGGCAATCTCGGCCACGACCGGCGCCGCGCCCGTACCCGTGCCGCCTCCCATGCCCGCCGTCAGGAAGAGCATGTCCGCGCCGCCGATGAGCTCGGCGATGCGGTCGCGGTCTTCCATGGCAGCCTGGCGGCCGACCTCCGGATTGGCGCCTGCGCCCAGGCCCTTGGTGACCTCGGTGCCGAGCTGGAGCTGGATCTTCGCCGCGTTGCGCTTCAACGCCTGCGCGTCGGTGTTCGCGACGATGAACTCCACGCCCTGAACCCCTTGCGCAATCATGTGGTCGACCGCGTTACCGCCGCAGCCGCCCACCCCGATCACTTTGATGACGGCTTCCTGGGACTGTGCATCGATGAGCTCAATCATTGACTTCTCCTTTTGCGCTTTTGTCATGGATCTATCCTTACTGCTGCTTTCTGGCTGCTTTTCACTGCGTATTTCCTGGATCGGTCATGAACGCCTAGCCGTCCATGACCGATCCGGTCAAAAGTTGCCGGTAAACCAGTTCTTCATCCGGTCCAGCAGCTGCTGGAACGAACCGATGTGCATGTGCGCGATCTCGCGCTGGCGGTGCTGCTGCATGCCGGCGACGAGCAGGCCGACCGCAGTCGAATACCGGGGATGCCTCACCACTTCGGCCAGGCCCGCGTTGTAATGCGGCACGCCGACGCGGACCGGCATGTGGAAAATCTCTTCGCCGAGCTCGACCATGCCCTGCATCATGCTCGAGCCTCCGGTGATCACGATCCCCGACGAGAGGAGCTCTTCGTAGCCGCTGCGGCGCAGCTCGGCCTGCACGAGTGAATAAAGCTCTTCCACGCGAGGCTCGATCACTTCCGCGAGCGTTTTGCGCGAAAGCTCGCGCGAGCCCCGCTCACCGATACCCGGCACTTCGATCATCTGCTGGGGATCGGCAAGCTGCGACAGCGCGCAACCGTAGCGCTGCTTCAGGTCCTCGGCGTCCTTGGTCGGCGTGCGCAGCGCCATCGCGATGTCGTTGGTGATCTGGTCGCCGGCGATCGGGATCACGGCGGTGTGGCGGATCGCGCCGTGGGTGAAGATCGCCAGATCGGTCGTGCCTCCGCCGATATCGACGAGCGCGACACCGAGGTCTTTCTCGTCGTCGGACACCACCGCCATCGCGGAGGCGAGCGGCTGGAGGATGAGATCGCTCACTTCGAGCCCGCAGCGGCGCACGCACTTGATGATGTTCTGCGCTGCGGACACCGCTCCGGTGACGATGTGCACTTTCACTTCGAGGCGAACGCCTGACATGCCGAGGGGCTCGCGCACGTCCTCCTGGCCATCGATGATGAATTCCTGGTTCAGGATGTGCAGGATCTGCTGGTCGTTGGGGATCTGGACCGCCTTGGCGGTCTCGATCACGCGGTCGATGTCCATCTGACCGACTTCCTTGTCCTTGATCGCGACCATGCCCTGCGAGTTGAAGCTCTTGATGTGGCTTCCCGCGATCCCGGTGTACACGTCCTTGATCTTGCAGTCGGCCATGAGCTCGGCTTCTTCGAGCGCGCGCTGGATCGCCTGCACCGTGGTCTCGATGTTGACCACGACTCCTTTTTTCAGGCCGCGGGCGGGACAGTTGCCCATCCCGATGATCTCGAATCCGCCTTCGGGCTTGATCTCGGCGACGATCGCCGCGATCTTCGACGTGCCGATGTCGAGGCCGACCACGAGCTTCTTGTTATCCCGAGTTTTGGTCATAAAGCCACACCGTCCTTCGCTTCGCTTCGGCCGTTAACTGCCCGCTTATGCGCCTCGCGGCGCTGGTTGTTATTCTTCCCCTTAGTGGCCGGTTTCGCGGCGCGCCCGGCGTCCGCCGGCTCCCCCTCGAGTCCCGTTATTCGAACCGCGAATCCGTTCGCATAACGCAAGTCCACATACTCGATGCGTCGCTTCAACGCACCGACCGTGCGCTCGTACACCTGCATGTAGCGCGCGAGACGCGTTTCGACGTCTTCGCGCCCGAGCTCGAGTGTCGGTCCGCCTTCGAGCCGCACCTGCCACGCCCTGCGCGGCGTCATCTGCACCATCACCGGCGCCGCATTGATCGCCGCGAGATGACGGCGGAAGTAGTCGTATTGAATCGCGATTTCCTTCGAAGTACCAGAGGGTCCGTTAAAAACAGGCAGCTTTCCGTCGTACGCGGCGGCGAAAACTTCGCCGTGAGTGTTCACGAGCGCGACGTTTCCCCACCGCGCGAGCGGCACGTGCTCGACCACCGCGACTTCGAGCCGCGAAGGCCAGCGGCGCTTCAGGTTCACTTCGCGAACCCACGGCAGCTTCTCGAAAGCGCCGCGCAGCTGCGGCAGGTTCAGGGTGAAGAACGTGCCCTTGATCTCGTTCTTCACGATCGCGTCGACCTGCTCGCGAGTGACGTGCAGGCCCTGCCCGGTGACCTGCACTTCGCGCAGCGCGAAGGCGGGCAGGCGCACGACCGTCCACACCGCGCCGTACCCCACGAGTAACACCGCCACCGCGAACAGGAGGGTCGCGATGCGATTGAGGACGTCGGGCTTATCCCACATGCGCGGACTCCAGGATCGCCAGGCACAGCTCGTCGAATTCGATGCCGTGCGCGCGCGCAGCCATCGGCACCAGGCTGTGGTCGGTCATGCCCGGTATGGTGTTCACTTCGAGCAGATACGGCTGACCCGCGCGGTCGACCATGACGTCGACGCGGCCCCAGCCGCTGCAGCCGATCAGCCTGAATGCGCGCAGCGCCTCGGCCTGGATCGCCTGTTCCTGGGCCGCCGGCAGTCCCGAGGGGCAGATGTAGCGCGTGTCGTCGGCGAAATATTTCGCTTCGTAGTCGTAGAAAACGCGCGGGGTCTCCAGCCTGATGAGCGGCAGCGCCTCGTCGTTCAGGATCGCGGCGGTCACTTCGACGCCGTCGATGAAGCGCTCGGCGATGATCGTGTCGTCGTACTGCGCAGCGAGCTCGTAAGCCGCTTCGAGCTTCTCGACCGACTCGACTTTGCTCATGCCGATGCTCGAGCCTTCGCGCGCGGGCTTGACCATGAGCGGCACGCCGAGCCTTCCCGCGACCGCGACGAAATCGCTGTCTTTGGTCAGCACCTCGTACGGCGGCGTCGAAATCCCCACGGCCTGCCACATGAGCTTGGTGCGCCACTTGTCCATGGCGAGCGCGCTCGCCATGACGCCGCTGCCGGTGTAGGGCAGGCCGAGATACTCGAGCGCCCCCTGCACCGTTCCGTCTTCGCCGAAGCGCCCGTGCAGCGCGTTGAACACGCGGTCGAAGCGCTGCGCGATCAGCTGCTCGAGGCCGTGATCCTTCGGGTCGAACGCGTGCGCGTCGACGCCTTTGCGCTTCAGCGCATCGAGCACCATGCCGCCGCTGCGCAGCGACACGTCGCGCTCGGCGCTGCGGCCGCCGAGGAGCACCGCCACCTTTCCAAAGGCGTGAGGCGTGAGGCGTGAGGGGTGAGGCGTGCTCATTGCGTGCCCCTTTGAACCGCGTGAGGCGCGAGGCGGGAGGGGTGAGGGGTAGTCATTGCGCGCCTCCCGGGATTT
>JAQGMV010000534.1 GCA_028292225.1 Betaproteobacteria bacterium | reverse complement strand
GTTCCATGGGGCACCCACCTGTGCCTCTTCTACGAGACCCGGGAAGACCTTCTCGACACGTTGGCGCCCTTTTTCAAAGCCGGCCTCGAAAGCGGCGAGTTCTGCATGTGCATGACTTCGGCGCATCTCAGCCACGACGTAGTCATACAAGCGTTGCGGGGAGCCATTCCCGGTTTCGATCGTCATCTCGAGAGCCACGCCATCGAGATCGTCCGATCTGAAGATTATTACCTGGGTGAGGGCGCCTTCGATCGCGACAGAGCCACCGAGGCCCTGCACGAGAAGCTCGAAAGCGTCGTGGCCCGCGGCTTTGCAGGAATGAGAGCCAACGGGGACGAAGGCTGGCTTTCACGCGAGGATTGGCCGTATTTCTCGAAATACGAAAGCGAGCTCAGCAATTCGATCGCCGAAACGCCCATGATCATCCTGTGTGCGTATGACCTCGCGGCGCGCGACGGGGCCGAGGTACTCGACGTCGCGCGACATCACGAGGTCGTCATCGCGAAGCGAAACAAGGTCTGGGACGTTCTGGAAACGGCCTCGCTCAAGCAGACGAAACAACAGCTCGAAAACCTCAGCAGCGAGCTCGAACGCCGGGTCCTTGCGCGCACGAGCGCCCTCGAATACAGCAACAGGCATCTCCAGAACGAAATAGCCGAACGCAAGCGTATCGAAAACGAGCTGATCCAGAGCGAGGAGCGCTTCGCCACGGCATTTCGGTCGAGTCCGGTGAGCAGCGCCATTACCGGCCTGGACGATTGCCGATTCATCGACGTCAACGAGGCGTTCTTACGCCTGTTCGGCTACTCGCGTGAGCAGGTCATAGGCCGGACTGCGAGTGACCTCAATCTATGGGTCGATTCCGCCGATCAGATGGCGCTCGTCAATACGCTCAGGAAAAAAGGCGCCATACACGGGCACGAGACTCGCGGCCGTACGAAATCCGGCGAGACGCTGCACCTGCTCGTTTTTCTCGAGCCCATCGAAATCGGCGGCCAGCAATGCGTACTCAGCCTGGCCTATGACCAGACCGCACGCGAGCAGGCGGAGCGCGCCTTGCGGGAAAGCACGGAAAAAATCGCGTATCTCTCCCACTATGACGATCTGACCGGCCTGCCCAAACGCGAGCCGTTCCAGGAACGGCTGAGCCAGTCACTCAACACGGCCAAGCGCAACGGCGGCCAGGTCGCCGTGATCATGATCGACATCCGGCGTTTCAGGCCGATCAACGACACGTTCGGGAGATGTGCCGGCGATGCCTTGTTGCGCGACTTTGCCGGACGCATGAAGGCGTCGTGGCCGCAGGCCGATAGCGTCGCGCGGAATGGTGGAAACACCTTCGCGGGAATGCTCGTGGACCCGGCGGAGCCCAGCGCCGTTGCTCATGCACTCGAGGCCTTCGTAAACGACACGCTCGAGTCGCCATTCCTGATCAAAGGCGCCGAATTCAGGATCGCCATAACCGCAGGCATCGCGCAGTTTCCATCCGATGCACAGGACGCAGAGGCGTTGATGGTCAACGCCGAAGCGGCGCTCCTGAAAGCAAAAGCATCCGGCGAGCGCTACCTGTTCTACCAGCCGGAGATGAATTCGCGCGTCGCGGAAGCGCTCAGGCTCGAAAACAGGCTGCGCCGTGCCGTCGACCGGAAACAGTTCGTTCTCCACTACCAGCCCAAGATCGAGTGCGGCAGCGGACGTATCTCCGGATTCGAAGCGCTGATCAGATGGCATGACCCGGAGGGCAATCTGGTGCCGCCCGCCCAATTCATCCCTGCGCTCGAAGAGACCGGGATGATTCTGGATGTCGGTCGCTGGGGGATACGCAGCGCGCTGGCTGATGGACGCGCATGGCACAAGGCATCAGGCGATCCCCTGCGAGTCGCCGTCAACATTTCCGCGCTGCAACTGCAGCAGCGCGATTTCGTGGACGGCGTCCGAGCTGCCGTCGCGGAGCTCTGCCGCCGGCCCTGCGTGCTCGATCTGGAAATCACCGAGAGTCTGGTCATGCGCGACATCGACGAGAACATCTCGAAGTTGAGGGCGCTGAACGAAATGGGGATCAGGGTCGCGATCGACGACTTCGGCACAGGCTATTCGTCGCTCTCGTACCTTGCTCAGCTCCCCGTATACTCGCTCAAGATCGACCGTTCGTTCGTCAACACGATGACCGACAGCGTGCAGAGCATGACGATCGTGTCGACGATCATTTCGCTGGCACATTCCCTCGGCCTGAAGGTGACCGCGGAAGGTGTCGAGACTGAAGAACAGGCGAAGCTGTTGAAGTTACTGAGGTGCGATGAGCTCCAGGGTTACTTCTTCGGTCGGCCGATGGCAGCTCAGGACATTCCGGTATTCCTGGAAATTCCTGTCGAAGACACGCGTGCGGCAGGTCCGCTCCAGATCGTGCGCGCACGCCACGGGCTCGGGTAGCGCCTGAAGACGTCCGGGGGTGGGCCGCCAGGTCGGCCGCGCCCAAGCCGGTGCTTACACCGACAGGCGCTTCGCTGTTCCCGGACCCGGCAACGACCAGCTAACAAGCCGCCGAGTGCCGGGTCCGATCTCCTGCGCCACTGGCGGCCGGAGAGCTCGTGCGGATATCGGCCGCTCTTACTTCTTCAGCAGGTTGGACTTGTTGTAGGAGCGCGGATCGCGCGGGCGCCAGCGCCCGCTGTCGACCTGTGCGAGGAAGTTGCCGGTGATCTGGTTGAACAGATCGATCTCCTCGAGGTTGACGGCATGCCCCGTCGAGGAAAAAACCGTGAGCGAGGCCGACGGGCATACGCGCTTGACGAAAAGGCCGGGCTCGAGACAGCCGTCGTCCTCGTCGCCCGAGATCATGTGCAAGGGCACTTTCAGCTCGCGCAGCTTGCGCTCGAGGCTGTAGATCGTCGGACGTTTCATCTGCACGCCGCGCAGCGTGCTGGCCGACCCGAGCGCGGAGTGTTCGGCGAACTGCTGGCAAAACTCGCGAAAGCCTCGGGGATCCTTGTTCTGCAGCTGCACACGCCCCGGGCCGATCTGATACGGCTTGATCGCCTCGGGAGTGCCGAGCTCGAGGAAACGGGCGGACATCTCCTCGTTGTCTCGATAGAACTGTTCGATCTTGTCGGGATCCGCGCCGGAACCGGTGCCGACCGCCGTGAGCGATTTCGCCATGCGCGGATAGGTGAGCCCGAAGTGCACCGTGGCATATCCACCCATCGAGCAACCGATGATGTGCGCATTGGCGACGCCGAGGTGACGCATCACGTTCGCGATGTCGTCGCACGCGATGCTCTGCGAGTAAGCGGTCTTCGCCTTGGGCACGTCCGACGGCGTATACCCGCGCGCGTTGAATGCAATGCACCGGTAGCGCCGGCTGAAATGGCGAATCTGCGGCTCCCAGCTTCGCAGGTCTCCCGCGAACTCGTGCACGAATATGATCGGTGTTCCCTTGCCCGCTTCTTCATAGTACAGGCGAACTCCGTTTGAATCTGCGTACGGCATCTTTACTCCCTGTTTAACGTGGCGCTGCCGCGCGCGCGAACGCACCGGCATCGGTGAGCTCATCGAGCGACCACGCAAGCTCGATGAACGCGCGAGTGTCGCATTGCGGCCAGCCCCACTCGGCGAGCGAGCGAAATTTCAGGCCGAGCGCTTCATCGCTCATGGGCCGCTCGAGACTCCCGGTCGCGTGCGGCAGGTACTTTTCGAGTGTCGAGCCGTTGCGCAAGCGCACGGTGACGCCCGCTGCCGCCTTGGGCATGGCGGGGTCGTCGACCAGAGTGACGCGCGCGCGCAGCGCGACCACCGCAGGATCGTTGACGCACGCGTCCGTAAATTCACGCACGCCGACTGCGCCATGGATGAGTGCCGCAGCCGCGCAGTGGTGAACCGAAAGCTTGGCTTCGAGCCCCGTGAGCGGCGCCGCATTCCCCATCAGCATCCGCACGAGCGGATGCACGCGCAATTCGATGCGCTCGACTGCATCCGGCGCCGCACCCGGCTCGTCGCGCAGCGCCAGGCATGCATCGATGACCGGATGCGCGACGATGCCGCACGGATAAGGCTTGTAGGCGTTCTGCGCAAGCTCCCACGTGTCCCCCAGCCCGCGGACGATCTCGTCGAGATCGCAGCGCTGTGCATACATCCGCGCGAAACCGCGATCGCCTTCGAGACCCTGTTCGGTGCTCGTGAAGCCCTTTGCGGCCAGCAGCGCAGCCATGAGCCCGTTGCGCGCCGCATTCGCCATGTTCCACGATTTCGTCATGCTGCCGTGCGCGCTGGTCGTGCCCGCCGCCGTGTTCGCGGCAAGGCCGAACGCCCATATCGTCTTCTGCGTGTCGAGCCCGAGCAGCTTCGCGCACGCCGCCGCGGCGCCGAAAATGCCGCACGTCGCGGTGATGTGCCAGCCCGCGTCGTAATGCTCGGGCGAGATCGCGTTGCCGACCCGGCACTCGGCTTCGATCCCGAGGATGAATGCGTGCAGCAGTTGCGCACCCGTCGCTCGTGAGCGTTCGGCAAGCGCGATCACCGCGGCCGCCACCGGCACCGTCGGATGGATCACGGTGCGCAGATGCGTGTCGTCGAAGTCGAGGATGTTCGAGCTGAGGGCGTTCAGCGCTGCCGCATTGAGGATGTCGGTGCGCTCGCTGCGCCCGAACAGGGTCGCCTGCGGCGGACCGGAAAAGTCGGAGAGGGCGCTGAGCGCCGTGTCGACGGTCCCGTCCCGGCAGCCGCCGAGTGCGCAGCCCGCCCAATTGAGCAGCGCGCGCTTCGCTTCGTGCCTGACCGCTTCGGGAATCGAGCTCCAGCGCGATTCGACGACGAAGCGCGCGAGCTCCCGGGTGATATCTGTGCGTGATGTGTCGTTCACTACTCTGACCGGATGCCTTTTTCTTTGATGATCTTGCCCCAGCGCGCCATCTCTGCCTTGATGAACGCACCGAACTCGTCCGGCGTGTTGCCGACCGGCTCGGCACCGAGCGCGGCCAGTCGCTGTCTCACCTCCGGCGTGCGCAGTATTCTAGCGACTTCGGTGTGCAGCCTGGAGACGATCGCAGGCGGCGTTCCCTTCGCGGCGACGATGCCGTTCCAGCCGATCACCTCGTACCCCGGCACGCCCGCTTCGGCCATCGTCGGTAACGAAGGCTCGAGCGGGGAGCGCTTCGAGCTCGTGATCGCGAGCGCACGCAGCTTCCCGGCCCTGACGAAAGGCATCGTGCCCGGGACGTTCTCGATCATGAACGACAACTGCCCGCCGACGAGATCGGTGAGCGCCGGCGCACCCCCCTTGTACGGCACGTGCACCGCGTCGATTCCCGCGATCGATTTGAACAGCTCACCGGAAAGGTGCGGCGTGCTGCCCACACCGCCGGACCCGTAGTTGAGCTGGCCGGGATGCGACTTCGCATAGGCGACCAGCTCCTTCACCGACTTCGCGGCGATCGTTGGATGCACGACCAGCAGTAGCGGCGCAGAGTTGACCATGGTCACCGGTGTGAAGTCCTTCACCGCATCGTACGGCAGCTTGGGATACAAATAGGGATTCACCGCAAGCGCGACGTTGGTCATCAGGAGCGTATAGCCGTCGGGTGCCGCCCTCGCCACGACTTCCGTCCCCGGGATGCCCCCGGCGCCCGGGCGGTTGTCGATCACGACCTGTTGTCCGATGCCGGCGCCCAGGTGTTGTCCGACGAGGCGCGCCATGATGTCGGTCACGCCGGCGCCGGCGGAAAACGGCACCACCATGCGTATCGGGCGAGTCGGATAGGTCTGTCCGAACACCGCTCCTGAAACGAGCATCGCCAGCACGACCATACCGGCGCGCGGAAGCACCGGAAGTACTTGGGTGGCGCTGCGTGTGTTGAATGACTGCATCGGAACATTCCTTACGCGTAAAAAAAAGCTCGAAGAGCAAGGACCATACCACGGGGATGCACCAGGTATGACCGATTCGTAACCCGCAAGTCCGACGCGTTGCGCGTGTGCCTCGTTCCGGATACGCGTACGTCGCGGTGGCCTGTATCGTGCTCACTGACGCGCGAGTCGTGTAGGCTTCTTCACCTTCCCTCAGGAATTTCTCTTCTCGGCAGCACTCTGCGCATCGTCATGGTGCATATGCCGTCACGGCCGCATCATGATGGGGAACAGTGCCGCAGAGCAAACATAGGAGACGTACGTACTTTGAGCAAAATCACAAGCACAATCATTGTCTGCGCGATCGTTGGCAGTGCCGTCGAAGCCAGTGCAGCGTCAGCACCCATCTACCCGAGCAAGCCCGTGCGTATGGTGGTCAACGGGTCGCCAGGCGGCAGCAACGATGCCATGGCGCGAATACTGGCCCCGAAGCTCACCGAGAGCTGGGGCCAGCCGGTGCTGGTCGATAATCGCCCGGGCGCGTCCGGGGTCATAGGCGGCGACATCGTCGCCAAGGCGGCGCCCGACGGGCATACCTTTGTGCTCGTCTCCGTTCGCCACTCGGTCAATCCGAGTCTGGTAAAGCTGCCGTACGATCCGGTCAGGGATTTCGAACCCATCACGATGACCGCGTCAGTGGGCAACGTGCTCGTCGTCAACGCGAAGACGTCGATAAAGACGGTGAAGGATCTGATCGCATTGGCAAAGCAGAAGCCGGGAGAGCTCACATTCGCCTCGTCCGGCTTGGGCGGTGCGCCGCACCTGACCGGTGAGTTCTTCGCGCTGACCACCGGCATCAAGCTGACTCACGTCCCTTACAAAGGCGGGGTGCCGGCGATAACCGACCTGGTGGCCGGCAGGGTGTCCATGAGCTTCCCCACGATGACGACGTCGATGCCGTTCATCAGGAGCGGAAGCCTGCGACCGCTTGCGGTGCTCTCCAAAGGTCGCTCTGCGCACCTGCCCGACGTGCCGACGATGGCGGAGGCCGGGGTGCCGAATATCGTGGTAAGCGACTGGCAGGGCATACTCGCGCCGCGCGGTACGCCCAAACCCATCGTCGACAAGCTTGCCGCCGATATCGGCAACGTACTCAGGGACTCACGCAATCAGGAGCGCTTCGCCTCGCTGGGGTTCGAAGTGATCGCGAGCTCGCCGCAGGAGTTTCGCGAAGCGATCGTGTCCGAGATCCAGCGCTGGGCGAAGGTGGTCAAGGACGCAAACATCAAAGCGGAGTGACGCTCGGCGGGGAAGGGCGGTCCGGTCGAGACCTGCGACCGCCCTTCCGGCAGGTTGTCACCGCCGCGGTACTGCGTGATCGGGCGTGCTCTATTCCGGCTGGACCTTTGCCGCTTTGATGATCTTCGCGGTGGTCGCGATATCCTGCTTGATGAATGCGGCAAACTGCTCGGGCGTTCCTCCGCGGATCTCGAGACCGAGATCGAGCAATTTCTTTCTCAGGACGGGATCCGCTATCGCTTTCGTCGTTTCGCCATGCAGTTTCGTCACGATAGTCCGCGGCAGGTTTGCCGGGCCCAGCAATCCTATCCAGCTCGAAAAATCGTAGCCGCGCACCCCGGACTCGTTGAGAGTCGGGACATCCGGTATGGCCTCGATCCGGTGCAGGGACGTGATGGCGATCGCGCGCATCTTGTTCGCATTGAGAAAGGGCGTCGCCGTCGGTATCGGGCTGAACATGAAATAAATCTGTCCGCCCAGCAGATCGGTCATCGCAAGCGCTCCGCCTTTGTACGGAATGTGCCGGAGATTCGTACCCGTCATCATGCCGAACAACTCGGCGGACAGGTGTTGTGTCGCACCGACGCCTGAAGAGCCGTAGGTCAGCGTGTCCGGTTTGGACTTCGCCAGGGCGATGAAGTCTTTCGTGGTGCGCACCGGCAGCGAGGGGTGAACGACCAGCACACTCGGCTGTATCACCATCAAGGCGACAGGCGTCAGATCGCGCAGCGGGTCATAGGGAAGATTGCGGATCAGGCTGGGGGCGGCAGACACCCCCGATTGAGAGGCGATCAGGAGCGTGTAACCATCCGGAGGCGCCTTTGCCACCGAGGTTACGCCGATGGTGCCCGCGGCGCCCGCGCGGTTCTCGACGATAAATGCGTGGCCCATCGACTCGGTGAGCTTCTGCGCGACCAATCTTCCAACGATGTCGATGCTCCCCGACGGCGCGGAAGGCACGATGCCCCTCACCACCTTGGTCGGGTAGGTCTGGGCGGGGCAGACGGGGGAAGCGAGGGCAGCAGCGAAAGCGATGACCAGGGCCAACGAACGATTCTTCAATGCATCTCCGGGAACGAAATAGACAGAGCAAGGCCGGGCCATGGAACGAGCCGGCCTGCCGTGATCAGTTGTCAGTGAATGACGAAGAGCTCGTCGAGGTTCGACCGGTCCGATAGGCGGATCGGATCCTTGTCCGTGACGAGCACCAGGTCTTCGAGGTGGTAGAAGCAGTAATCGGGATCGACCACGCGCGGCTCGGACGCGATCACCATGCCGGCCTCCAGGACCGTCTCGTCGGTCGGCTGGATGCGCGGGTTTTCATGCAACGCGATCCCGGTGCTGTGTCCAAACAGCGACCCGCGATACGATCCGCCCACGCTCTCGATATCCTTCTTGGCGGCCGCATAGAGGTCGCACGCGCGGGCGCCGGGACGCAGACGGTCGATCGCCCGGTATTGCACATCCCGCGCCTTTTCGTACCAACTACGCTGGCGGTCGCTGGGCTGTCCTACCACTGCCATCCGATACAGATGCGAAAAGTATCCGTGAATGGCAGAGCGCACGCCTATCTTGAGCATATCTCCCGTCGCGAGCGCCCGCTCACCGGACCAGTAGTGGGTCGTCAGGATGTTCGGGCCCGAAGACACGCTCCACGTGATGTCCCGAAACTCGCCATGCCCGATCTCGAACAGGGTGTCGGACATCAACCGGGCAAGCTCGTGCTCGGTGTCTCCCGCTTTTGCGGTTCTCAACGCACACAGGATCGCGTCGTCGGTCCCGCGCGCCGCCTTCGTGAGCGCTTCGATTTCCGGCTGTGTTTTCACCATGCGCGTGTTGTCGAAAACTTTGTCGCAGGAGGCGAGGCTTGCTGCCGGAATCCGTTTCTGCAAGTCGTCGTAATAGTCCGCGGTCACGTATTTGCGTTCCACGCCGATGCGGGCTTTCGCGAGTCCCTTTTCCTCCAGGACTTGCGCAACGCCTTTCATGGGCGAGTCGATGAACTCGGCGTAGGTGCGAATATCTTCCACGGAGGCATAGCGCCGGGTCTGGCCTTCTTCATTCTTGCAGACCACGAGCGTGATTTCCCCGTCCGCAGTGACGATGCCGAGCGAAAGACGGTCGCGGATCAGGACGCTGCTCTGGATCTTCCATCCGCTTACGTAGAAAAAATTTTCGGGGGACGCGACGACCGCCGCATCCAGCCCCGCAGCCTGCATCTGCTTCAGCAACACAGGCATGTTGACGACCTTGAGTTTCATTGGAATTCAGCCTCTTTGTATTTCCACGCCGTCGTTCGCCGCGCTCCGGGCGCAGCGGCGTGATTGTGCGGCGATCGCCGCAGGATGGAAATTTCAAGATCGTCTCTGTACCACAACGCCTGCACATGAGTAAAGACTGCGCCACGCCGGTGCGCTGAACGTGCAGTCACGTACGTAATCGCGCTGGCATGCATCATGCTCACTGACGCGCGAGTCGGGTCTGCCCCGTCATCGTTCCCTCAGTAAATTCCTTTCCCAGCACTACTTCGCGCATCCTCATGGTGCATCCGTCGTAAAGGCGGCATCATGACAGGGCGCGGCGCCATCGAGCACACACTGGAGATGTATTTGAGCAAGTTCATAAGGACAGTTATTGCCTGCGCGATTGTTGGCACCTCGATCGAGATCAGTGCAGCGTCTGTACCGGTGTACCCCACCAAGACCGTGCGCATGGTAGTCAACGCCGCACCCGGAGGCGCCAACGACGTCCTCGGGCGCATGGTCGCCAGGAGCATGTCCGAGGCGTTCGGCCAGACCGTAGTCGTCGATAATCGCGGCGGTGCCGGAGGTAATGTGGGCGCCGAGATCGTCGCACACGCTCCGGCTGACGGTTACACGCTGCTGTACTGCACGAGCTCCGTCGTGGTGGCGCCGGCGCTTTATACAAAGCTCAATTACGAGCTGCGGGATCTCGCGCCCATCACCCAGGCCGGTCGATTTCCCCTTGTCGTAGCAGCGCACCCAACGCTGCCGGTCAAGAACATCAGCGAGATGATTGCCCTAGCCAAAAAGCGCGGCGGCCTCAACTACGGCTCGACAGGCCCGGGCTCGATGAACCACCTCACCGGCGTGTTGCTCAACAATGTGGCGGGGATAGAGAACGTGCACGTGGGATACAAGGGTGCGGGGCCCATGATGATCGCGTTACTCACCAATGAGGTGGGGCTGGGTATCGCCACGGTGTTCTCCGCGGCGCCTCACATCAAAGCCGGACGTCTGCGCGCGCTTGCCGTGTCCAGTCTGAAATCCATACCCGCGCTTCCCGGTGTCCCCCCGCTCGCGTCGCAGTTTCCGGGATTCGAGACGAGCCAGTGGCATGGCTACTTCACCACGGCGGGCACGCCTGCTCCGATCATCGCCGCGCTCAACGCCGAAATCGTAAAAGCACTGCGATCGGCGGCGGTGCGGGAAGCACTCGAGAACGGCGGCGGCGAGCCCGTCGGAAATACCCCGCAGCAATTCGCTGCGGCCATCGGGCAGGACGCGCCGAAATATGCGAAGCTCGTAAAGATCTCGGGCGCCAAGGCCGATTAATCAACCAGGAGGTAGTTCATGACCTATAGCGTTATCGCCCGCTGCCCGCGCACCGGCCGGCTGGGCATCGGCACTGCAAGTTATACGATGGCGATCGGTGCGCACTGCGACGGCGCAGTACGCCCCAACGTCGGCGTGACCATCACGCAGGGCTTTCCGTTGCCGCGCAACAACAGGCTCGCGGTCAACCTCCTTGCGCAAGGCTATACGCCCAGCCAGGTCATGGCGGAGCTTGCAGCCAACGACAGCGATCACGAGTTTCGCCAGATCGCGGTCATCGACCGCGAAGGGGCCGGTGTCGCGCACACCGGGTCGAAAGTGCGGCCGGTGTGCGCGCAGCGCGTCGGCAGCGGATTTGTCGCACTGGGGACGATGCTCGCGAGCGAAAAGGTGCTCGACGCGCTCGTCGCAGGGTTCGAGGCAGACAAGCACCTCGACCTCGAGGATCGCCTGCTCGCGGCGCTCGAACACGGACGTGATGCCGGCGGATTGAAGGGAAGCAAGGGCGCCCTGAAAGAGCGTTCCGTAGCGCTGATCATATGGGACAAGCGCGATTACTCCGACCTCGACCTGCGTGTCGATCTCAAGGACGATGCGATCGCCGAGCTGCGGCGCATCTACATCGATTTCAAGCCCACAGGCGCGTATTACGAAGAGCGTGCCCGGCATCCGCGCAATGCCATTCCGGCGATGGAGTTTGCGGACATGCTGAAAGGCCAGCAAAAGGAAACCTCATGACCTACTCCATCATCGCCCGCTGCCCGAATACGGGACGTTTCGGCGTCTGCACGACGACGTTTTCCCTCGCGTGCGGCCGTCGTAACGAAAGCCTGCGTCCCAACGTCGGAGTCAGCAAGTCGCAGGCTTTCTACCTGAGACGTGTCGACCCGTTCGCGCTCAACATGCTCGCACAAGGCCACACGCCGGCGCATATCGCAAGGCTGCTCGAGGTGGACGATCCCGACTTCGAGTATCGGCAGTTCGGCATCATCGATCGCGAGAGCAATGTCTTCGCATACACCGGGCCGAAGATCGGTCAATGGGCGGGCCAGAAGACCGGGCCGTATTACGCCGCCTATGGCAACGGGCTGGCGGGGCCGGAAACGGTCGAGGGCATCGTGTCCGGTTTTCTCTCGGACCCGGACGCACCGCTCGAAGAGCGCCTGCTGCGCGGCATCGAAGGGGGGCGGGATGCGGGAGGTCAACGCTCGAATGGCCGCCACCGGCCGGAGCGTTCCGCCTGGCTGCGGGTGGTCGACCGACTGGACTGGCCGCAATTCGATTTGCGGGTAGACATGCACGACAAGACCGTCGCGGAGCTGCGCCGCATATTCGAAGAGTTCAAGCGGTACAGCGATTACTATCAGCAGACTTCGCGCGAGCCCGGCAAGGCCCAGCCCGAGGAGCTCGTGGTGGCCGCACTTTCTGCCGCCTGATCGTCCACGTTGTCCTGCATGCGCGGCACGGCCATTCCTGACCGTGTTCGCGCAGCGCTGGACGGCGCCGCACCGGCGCCGAGGTTGCTGACCAGGCGAAAACACGGCACGCGCATTGCGTAAGCTGCAGGTCCGACCTCACCTGAGCCTGTGTAGTGACGCGAAAGCGACGCAATCCCGGCAGCCCCCGGCCCGCATGGGAAAAAATCGTCGCGCTCGGAGTCGTTTTCTTCGCCTGCTTCGTGTCGTGGCGTTACACGCCGCTCGCCGGGATCATCACTGGCGAGCACGTGATGGCGTGGGCGAGGGGCCTACGCGACGTGCCGTGGGCGCCGCTCGCGGTCATGGCCATTTATACGCCGGCGGCATTTCTCATGTTTCCGCGCCCGCTGATCACGCTCTTCGCGGTGATCGCGTTCGGACCGTGGGAAGGTTTCGCGATCGCAATGAGCGGCATCATCGGCTCCGCGCTCGCCACTTATTTCGTCGGCCGCAGCCTGCCCGAGAAGGCCCTGCACAAGCTCGCAGGCCGCAATCTCGGCCGCACCACGCGCGCGATCCGTAAGCGAGGCCTGCTCTCGGTGTTCGCGGTGTCGGTGGCCCCGGTCGCGCCGTTTCCAGTCGTCGGCATGGTCGCCGGTGCCGTGAGGATCAGGCTGTGGCATTACGTCCTCGGTACGATGATGGGGATGACGCCGGGGACACTCGCGACGACGATATTCGCAAGACAGATCGAAGCGGCGCTCGAAAATCCTTCGCGCATCAACTACTGGGTGGTGGCCGTGGTGGTCTCGATCCTCGTCACGCTCGTCCTCGTCGTCAGACGCTGGATGCTGACCTTTCAGCAGGAAGCATGAACGCTCGCACGCTGCGATAATCGATGTCTGGCCATTCACCTGTCGCCGACATGAAAGCTGCCGTTCTCGTGGGTCTCGTCTGTTGCGCCGTCGCTGCGTCGCAGCCCATCCTGGCGCAAACCGGATCGATTCCGTTCGCTGCGCAGTCGCTGGTCTACGACCGCGACGGCGCGGTCCAGGGTTGCGGCGTGCGCCTCACCGGCGGCGCGCCGAGCGCCACGGGTGCGTCGACGTGGTTCGACGTATCGTTCAATGTCTTCAGGCGCGGCATTGCACTGGCGCAGTCGATCGCCTACGAAATCCGCAGGTCCGCTTACCAGGGCGACAGCCGCCCGGCGCGCGTTGCGGTGCAGAGCACGTGGCTCAAAGTCGGCGACGGCAGCGCCAGGCTTGGCGAGAACACCGAGAGACGTGAGACGTTGGTCTACACCCTGGTTCTCGATGACGCGCTTGCGCTTTTCGAGGCGGTTGCGTCGGGCAGGCCCGTGAGCATCGGCATCAAGCGCTGGGGGCAGCCGACGGCGTCGGTCTACGCCGGCGCGCCTGAGCTCACGAGCGAGACGCGCGAGCAGATCGCCGCGTGCCTCGCCCGGCTTGCCGAGTAGCGTTTCACCGCGTCTTCGCGTTCATGGTGTGTTAGATTGCTGACACACGGCGTCACGTGCGTCCCGGCAGCGGTTCACATAAATAGAAGCGGCCCATGTCTGCGGCACCGAACGAAATACTGATGTTGAACTTCCTGGTCGAGGACAAGACGCCCAAGTCGGTGTCTCCCGACCAGATCCTCCCGCGCGCGTTACGCGCGCTGCGCATAC
>JAQGMV010000531.1 GCA_028292225.1 Betaproteobacteria bacterium | reverse complement strand
TGCATCAACGGCGCGATCGTGAGCGCGGCGGCACTGCTCGCCGAAAACGCGCAGCCGACCGAAGAGGCGATCCGCGCGGCGCTCGATCGCAATCTCTGTCGTTGCGGCACCCACACGCGCATCGTTCGCGCGGTCGAGCGCGCCGCGCGCTATCTGCGCGAGGCGTCGGAGCCATGAGCGGGAATCGCACGAAGCTGCCTTTCGGGCTCGACGTCAACCGTCGGCTCGACCGCTGGGTGCGCGTCGGCGGCGACGGAACCGTCACGGTATTTACAGGAAAAGTCGAGATCGGTCAGGGCATCGTCTCGGCGATGGCGCACATGGCGGCCGACGAGCTCGACGTCGATTACTCGCGCATACGCATGGTCGCGGTCGACACGACGGTGAGCCCCGACGAAGGGTCGACTTCGGGTAGCCGTTCGGTGGAGGAAGGCGGCACCGCGCTGCGCTATGCGTGCGCCGAAGTTCGCGATCTCTTTCTTCAGGCGGGGTGCCGCGCACTCGGGGTCACGCTCGAGCGCGTCAGCGTAGACGACGGCACGATCCGTGTGCGCGACGGCTCTGCGAGCGTCACCTACTGGGAGCTCGCATCCGGAGTCGATCTCGCGCGAGAAGCGACCGGCGAAGTGCACCCGAAGTCTGCCGCCGAGTTGAAGCTCGTGGGAATGTCGCTGCCGAGGCTCGACATCGCTCGCAAGCTCACCGGCGCGGCCTACGTTCACGACATCGAGCTTCCAGGAATGCTGCACGGGCGCGTGGTACGCCCGCCTTCGTATCGCGCACGGCTCGTTTCCATCGATCTGGAGCACGCGCAAGGCCTGAGCGGCGTTCGCGCGGTCGTGCGCCGCGGGAGCTTCATCGGCGTCGTCGCCGAGCGCGAGGAACAGGCGATCAAGGCGATGCGCGCGCTTGCCGCGAGCGCGAAATGGGACGAGCACGCCGATCTGCCGGACGTCGACTCGATGCCGCAGTTTCTGGTGTCACAACCTGCCGAAGACGAGCCGCTCAGCGATAAGCGCGCTGCGACCGCCGAAGCCGTCCGGACACTCACTGCGAGGTACACGCGGCCTTATCTGGCGCATGCGTCCATCGCGCCTTCGTGCGCCATAGCCAAATGGAATGGCGGCAGGCTCGAAGTGTGGACCCACAGCCAGGCGTGCTATCCGCTGCGCGACGAGCTCGCCAAGATCCTGAAGCTGCTTCCGACCGACGTCGTGGTGCGTCACGCGGAAGGCGCCGGCTGCTACGGCCACAACGGCGCGGACGACGTGGCGCTCGATGCGGTGCTGCTCGCGCAAGCGGTGGGCCACGCGCCGGTGCGCGTGCAATGGATGCGCGAGGACGAGTTCGGTTGGGAGCCTTTCGGGCCGGCGATGGTGGTTAACGTGCAGGCGTCGCTCGATTCAGCCGGACATGTCGTCGACTGGCAGGAAGACGTTCACGGCAATCGACACATCTCGCGGCCGGGGCGCCATTCGAGCCCGGGACTGCTGGCCGCGTGGCATTGGGGCGAAGGCCATCAGCCGCCGCCGGCGGTCGATATGCCGCTCGCGGCGGGCGGCGGCAGCCAGCGCAATGCGGTGCCGCTCTACGACTTTCCCAACCAGCGGGTGACCAACCACGCAGTCATGCCGATGCCGGTGCGCGCGTCCACGCTGCGCGCACTCGGCGCGTACGCCAACGTGTTCGCCATAGAGTCTTTCATGGACGAGCTCGCGCATGCGGCCGGCGTCGATCCTGTGGAATTTCGCCTGCGGCACTTGAGCGACGCGCGGGCACGCGCGGTCATCGAGGTCGCCGCAGAGAAGGCGGGCTGGCGCACGAAGGCAAAGAGTGCGGGCGCCGCGAGTGCGGACGTATCGACGGGAATCGGCATCGGTTTTGCGCGCTACAAGAATGCAGGCGATTACGTCGCGGTGATCGCGGAAGTGGAAGTCGCGCAGACGGTGCGGGTGCGCCGCGTGATTACCGCGATCGACTGCGGCCGCGTGGTCAATCCGGACGGCATACGCAACCAGGCCGAAGGCGGGGTCATACAGGCGACGAGCTGGACGCTCAAGGAGCAGGTACGCTTCGATCGCACGCGCATCACGACCCGCAATTGGGACGATTACCCGATACTGACCTTCAGCGAAGCCCCGCACGTCGAGACGGTGCTGATCGACCGGCCTGATGAGCCTTCACTCGGCGTCGGCGAAGGGATGGCCGGCCCCACCGCGGCCGCCATTGCAAATGCCGTCTACGACGCGCTCGGGGTGAGGGTGCGTGACCTGCCGATCACGCCTGAGCGGATACTGGCTGCAATGAACGGCTAGTCGATCTTGATCCCCACCTCCTTGACGACTTTCGACCATACCGACAGCTCGCGCTTCACGAACTGGTCGAACTCTTCAGGTGTGGTGTTCACGAAGTCCGCGCCGAGGGCCGAAACCTTCTCGCGCACGTCCGCCCCTTGCGAGGCTTTGGTCGTCGCCTGGTAAAGCGTCCTGATGACGTTTTGCGATGTTCCCGCAGGGACCACCAACCCCTGCCACTCGATCGCTTCATAACCGGGAACGCCCGCTTCGGAGATCGTCGGCAGGTCGGGTAATGCCGAATTGCGCTTGGCGCTGCTGACCGCGAGCGGAATGAGCCTGCGGGTCTTGAAGTGCTGGATCGAAGAGGGGATCGTCGCGAGCAGCGTGCTGGTCTCGCCCTGCACGACCGACACGACCGCGGGGCCGCCGCCCTTGTACGGCACGTGCAGGAGCTTGATTCCAGCCATGTGGGCGAAGCGCTCGGTCGCGAGATGGTTCGCGCTGCCACTGCCTGCGGAGCCATAAGTGAGCGTTGCAGGCTTGGCTTTCGCCAGCGCGATGAATTCCCTGATCGAGCGCGCGGGGACGGAAGGGTGCACCGTCATGACCAGCGTCACGATGGAGACGAGCGTCACCGGCAAGAGATCTTTCTCGGAATCGAAAGGCATCTTCTTGTAGATCGTCGGGTTCGCGCCGTACGCGATGTTGTTCACGCCGACGGTATAGCCGTCCGGCGCGGATTTGGCGACGATGTCGAGGCCTATCGTAGACGCGGCACCGGGCCGGTTGTCGATGATGATCTGCTGTCCGAGTATTTCGGTCAGACGCGGCGCGAGTATGCGAAAGACGACGTCGGTCGAGCCTCCGGGCGCATAAGGGACGATGATGCGGATCGGCTTTGTCGGATAAGCCTGTCCTGGGCCTCCTGAGCTTTTGTCGAAGGACGAACTGGCCTGCGCGTGAAGCTGGGACGCACTCGCCGCGATCGCCGCTGAACACAGCGCGAACGCGGTACGGCGCACGATGCTTTTCATGCTCTCCTCCCTCGGGTGCTGCATAGTCGTGTGCGCTAGAATAACTTAAACACGGAAGTCACCGTCCGATAGTCCGGCATCTCACCCAGGAGGGGACACGCATGGCGCAACGCAAGCGTCCCGAGGATCTGCGCAGTCACAAGTGGTTCGGCGTGAAAGACCTGCGCTCGTTCGGCCATCGCTCACGCGCATTGCAGATGGGTTACACGCGCGAGGATTTCACCGGCAAGCCGATCATCGCGATCGTCAGTACGTGGAGCGATCTCAACCCGTGCCACGCGCATTTCAAGCAGCGCGTCGAAGAAGTGAAGCGCGGCGTGTGGCAGGCCGGCGGATTTCCGGTCGAGCTGCCGGCCCATTCGGTGTCGGAGACTTATCTCAAGCCGTCTTCGATGATGTATCGCAACTTTCTCGCGATGGAGACCGAAGAGTTTCTGCGCGCGCATCCGGTCGACGGCGCGGTGCTCATGGGCGGCTGCGACAAGACGACCCCTGGGCTCCTGATGGGTGCGCTGAGCATGAACCTGCCGACGATCTTCGTTCCGGCGGGACCGATGCTGCGCGGCAACTGGCACGGCCAGCCGCTGGGCTCGGGCAGCGACGCGTGGAAATACTGGGCCGAGCTTCGCGCGGGCAACATCGACGAGGGCGAGTGGCAGGAAGTCGAGGAAGGCATCGCGCGCTCGTTCGGTCACTGCATGACGATGGGCACCGCCTCGACGATGACCTCGGTCGCCGAAACCCTCGGGATGACCCTGCCCGGCGCGGCCTCGATCCCGGCGCCCGATGCCAATCACCCGAGAATGGCCGAGAACAGCGGCCGGCGCGTCGTCGAGATGGTGTGGGAAGACCTGAAGCCTTCGGACATCGTCACTCGCGATGCGGTCGACAATGCGATCACGGTGATCCACGCGCTTTCGGGCTCGACCAACGCGATCATTCATCTGACCGCCATCGCCGGGCGTGCGGGCGTCGAGCTTACGCCCGAGCGCTTCGACGAGATCGCTCGCACGACTCCGGTTCTCGCGAACGTGAGGCCCGCCGGCGACAAGTACCTGATGGAAGATTTCTACTATGCGGGCGGGCTGCGCGCGCTCATGAACGAGCTCGGCGATCGGCTCAAACGCGAAAGCATGACGGTCAACGGCAAGACCATCGGCGAGAACATCCGTGATGCGAAAATTTACAACGACGACGTGATTCGCACGCGCGACAAGCCGCTGTCGGAGACCGGCGGGCTCGCGGTGCTGCGAGGCAATCTCGCGCCTGACGGCGCGATCATCAAGCCGACCGCTGCGGAATCGCATCTGCTCAAGCACACCGGGCGTGCGGTGGTGTTCGCGGACTACAACGACATGAACGCGCGCATCGACGATGACGCGCTCGACGTCGACGAGAACTCGGTGCTCGTGCTGAAGAACGGCGGTCCGCTCGGCGGCCCCGGAATGCCCGAGTGGGGGCAGCTTCCGATACCGAAGAAGCTCCTGAAAAAAGGCGTGCGCGACATGGTTCGCATTTCGGACGCGCGCATGAGCGGGACTTCATACGGCACGTGCGTGCTGCACGTGGCGCCCGAGTCGTATATCGGCGGCCCGCTCGCGTTCGTGCAGGACGGCGACCTCATCGAGCTCGACGTCGCAGCACGCAAGCTCGACCTGAAAGTGAGCGACGCGGAGCTCGCGCGGCGGCGCTCCACATGGAAGCAGCCCGAGCCTCGCTTTACCCGCGGCTACGGCGCGCTTTTCGCCCAGCACATCACCCAGGCCGACAAAGGCTGCGACTTCGACTTCCTGCACGGCGGGGCGCCGACGCCGGATCCGGAGATTCACTGATTCGCGTGAATCGTAAATGGTAAATCGTGCAAGTGCAGGACGATCCCGCACTTCCGAGGCATACCGGGAACGATTCACCATTTACGATTGACCATTTACCGGGGGTAAGAATGGAACTCGCAACCAATCAATTCAAAGCCAACATCAAGGCCGGCAAGCCGCAGATCGGAATCTGGTCGAGCCTGTGCAGCTACATTTCGGCCGAGGTGCTCGCCGATGCCGGTTTCGACTGGGTGCTGCTCGATACCGAGCATTCGCCCAACGAGCTGCCGATGGTGCAGAACCAGCTCGACGGTCTCGCCTACGGCAAAGGCACGACCGAAGGCATCGTGCGCCCGGCGTGGAATGACATCGTGCTCATCAAGCGCTACCTCGACGTCGGCGCGCGCACCCTGCTGATCCCGTACGTGCAGAACGTCGAAGAGGCGCAGCGCGCGGTGACCGGGCTGCGCTACCCGCCGCAGGGCATGCGAGGCGTGTCGGGCTGCACGCGCGCCAACCGCTACGGGCGCATCCCCGATTACTTCAAGCGCGTTCACGATGAAGTCTGCCTGCTGCTGCAGCTCGAGACCCGGACCGCGCTCAAAAGCCTCGAAGCGATCGCCGAGATCGACGGCGTCGACGGGATTTTCATCGGGCCGAACGACCTCGCGGCGGACATGGGATATCTCGGCAACTGGCAGCACCCTGAAGTGTGGAAGGTGATGGAAGATGCTGCGAAGCGCATACGCAAAGCTGGCAAGGCGCCCGGCATCCTGGTAGGTGAAGCTGACGGGCAGCGCTGTATCGACATGGGCTACACCTTCGTCGCGGTCGGCAGCGATCTGGTCATGCTCGCGCGCGGCGCGGATGCGCTGGCGGCGAAATTCAGGAAGTGACGAGACCGGAGTGATTCGGCCACCCGGCAGAGTGACACGCTGACGTCGTCCCGGCGCGCGCCGGGATCCAGAAACGAGACGCGCCGTTACACGTTCCGGTGTGTGCCGGTGTGACGAGCTCCTTCCTCCGCAATCGCGAAAGTGCCCGCAAAGAACCCGTTCGTTACCTACGCCACTGGTGTGCTCGTCATCATTGCGGCGATCATCTTCTTTCTTCCTGCGCCGTCCGGATACACCTCGCAGACGATGCACGCCGGCGCGCTTTGCCTGCTCGTCATCGGCTTGTGGGCGCTCAGCGCGCTGCCGGAGCACCTCGTCGGGC
>JAQGMV010000516.1 GCA_028292225.1 Betaproteobacteria bacterium | reverse complement strand
TAGATCACGAGCTGCTTGCGCGCAGTGAGCTCGCCTTCGAAAGTGCCGCGGATTTCGGCGACGTCGATGCTGACGGTGCCCGAGAACACGCCGTTTTCCGCGATCTGCACGACGCGGCTGTCCATCGATGCTTCGACCCGGCCTTCGACGACGAGGGTGTCGCAATCGGTGATCTCGACACCTTTCAACTTGATGTCGGGTCCGACGATGAGCCGGCTGCCCGCAGGCTCTTCCACGCGTACCGGCGCCTTGGGCGTCTCGGTGAAACGCAGGTCGGGCCTGGGCGTTTCTGCGGAAGGCTGAAGGTGCGGCTGCTGCTGCGGTTGCGGTTGCGGCTGGGGCCGAAGAGGCCCGCCGCCCCCACTGCCGCTCAAGCTCGGCGTCACGTTGACGGGGCGCAGGTCACTGCGCGGGTTTTCGTCTTTCTTGCCGAAAAGGCCGTCTCGATTGAACACATGCGTCTCCTTTTTGCCGTTGAAGGGGCTGGGCCGGTCGGCGGGCCACCCGGAAACCGGCGGCTCCTGCGACTCGGTAATAATGCACACTCGCTATTGAGCGCAAGTGTAGCGCGGTCTACCATCGATGCGAGCCAAAAGCGGCGAAAAAAACGCGGGTGGAGCGTGATACCTGAAGGGTGCCGGAGGCAAAAAAAACGCCACGGAAGCCCGTGGCGTCAGGTGACCGCGCTGGGCGGTCGATCGGCTCGAGGGGAGGAGGACCCCCGGCCGAGGGAGAGACTTAGTGCTTCAGCTGAGGTCTGAGGAACAAACGCTCGCCGATTTGCTCAATCTTTTTTGCGACCCACGCGAAACCGTCGACCAGCATATCGGCGTCGTGCATCGCGCCGATTGCAACCAGACGCTCTGCATCGGACATCCGCACGGCGTTAATCCGCCCGACGACGGTTGATCCCAGTTTAATTTCCATGTCTTTGTTCACGATATTGTCCTTTCATGTTTTGTCGCTGGCGCCCGACAGCAAACCAACATACTTGCTATAAGTCTCAATGACTTCGGCTGTAATTATAGACTTCACCTAAAGCGTTTTGTTGCAATGCAATAGCTGATATATTGTCTTGCGATCTGGCAATAATTCTCACCTGAAGCGTATGCTATCCCTATGGCAGGCCGACTCCCTCCACTGAACGCCCTCAGAGCTTTCGAAGCCGCCGCACGTCACCTGAGCGTCAAGAAAGCGGCAATAGAACTCAACGTCACCCCGGCCGCGGTCAGCCACCAGATCCGCATGCTCGAGGATTACCTCGGGATCCAGCTCTTCCACCGGTACAACCGCGCGCTCGAGCTGACCGACGCCGCCCGCGCTTCGCTGCCGAAGCTCCGGGAAGGCTTCGACTGTCTCGTCCAGGCGGTCGAGCGCCTGCGCTCGCACGTCAGCGGCGGGGTGCTGACGGTCAGCGCGGCCCCTTCGTTCGCGGCGCGCTGGCTGATGCCACGGCTGCACCGCTTCATCGCGGCGCACCCCGAAGTCGACGTTCGGGTCTCGGCGCGCATGCGGCGCGTGAGCGTCGACGGCAAGGGCGACGTGGCCGAGCGCGCGACGGTGGAAGCGTGGCTCGACGACTCCGACATCGCGATTCTTTATGGCCGCGGCAACTATCCGTCGCTGTGGGTGAAGAAGCTGCTCGACCTGACGATCGCGCCGATCTGCAGCCCGCAGTTGCTACAGGGCGAGCACGCGCTGAAGCGCCCCGAGGATCTCGTGCACCACATGCTGCTGCACGACGATACCGGGGACCTCTACGACAACGAGCCGTTCTGGGATGTGTGGCTGCGGGCGGCGGGTGTGGACGGCATCGACTCGGGCCGGGGACCGCATTTCAGCCACGCGGTGCTCGCTTTCGAAGCGGCGATCGACGCGGTGGGCGTCGTCGCCTCGATGCCGGTCCTCGCGGCCGAAGACATCGCGGCAGGACGCCTCGTGGTGCCTTTCGACCTGAAGCTACACCTGGATTCGGCCTATTACCTGGTGTGCCATGAGAGCGCGTCGACGAGGCCGGCGGTGGGGCTGTTCCGGGATTGGCTGCTGGAAGAATCTACGCGCGAGGCGCGGCCTGCCTGATGGCAGGTCGCTTCGCGCACGCGCCGGTGAACGACAAGGAGGGAAACCAAGGTTTCCCTCCTTGAACCTCCCTTCCTTCGGCTCGCGTTACTCACTCGGTTTCCCGAGAGGGGACTCTACGCGGTCGCTGGGGCGGGGCGGGTGATCTGTCGTTCGTCGATCGGCAGGTTGAGCAGCGCCGCGAGCACGCCCATCGCGATCGTCAGCGTCCACATCAGGGTGTACGAGCCGGTGGTGTCGTAGAGATAGCCGGCGAGCCACACGCCCATGAAGCTCCCGACCTGGTGGAACAAAAAAGCCGAGCCTCCGAGGGTCGACAGGTACTGGGTTCCGAACACCTGCGCGATGAGGCCGTTGGTCAACGGTACCGTGCCGAGCCAGAGAAAGCCGATCGTGGCCGCAAACACGAACACCGTCAGCGGCGACAATGGCAGCGCGATGAAGATCGCGATGCCCACCGCGCGGATGAAATACAGCAGCGACAGGAGGTAGTGCTTGCGGTAGCGGTTGCCCAGCCATCCCCAGGTATAGCTGCCGAAGATATTGAACAAGCCGATCAGCGCGAGTGCGGTCATGCCGACCTGCGGGGTCATGCGCTGGTCGAGCAGGTAGGCGGGGAAGTGGACCGAGATGAACATGAGCTGGAACCCGCACACGGTATAGCCCAGACACAGCAGTATGTAGCCGCGATGGCTGAATGCTTCCCTCAGCGCTTCACGGATCGACTGCTTGTGAAAGCGCTGCGCCTGCGCTTTCTTGTCTTCGACGAGCGCACCCGAGAGCGGAACGATGATCAGCACCGTCGCCGCGAGTATGAGCAGCGCGGTGTGCCAGCCGAGCTGGGTGATGAGCGTCTGACCGTACGGCAGCATGATGAACTGCCCGAACGATCCCGCTGCGCCGACGATGCCGAGCGCGGTGCTGCGTTTTTCTGCAGGCACCGCGCGGCCGACCACGCCGAAAACGATCGAGAAACCGCTGCAGCCGAGCGCGATTCCGATGAGCAGCCCGCTGCTCAGGTTCAGCTCCCAGCTCGTGCTCGAGAGCGACATCAGCGCCAGTCCGACGGCATAGAGAATCGCACCTCCGATCAGCACCCGCGCGGTGCCGAATTTGTCCGCGATCATGCCGGTGAAAGGCTGCGCGAAACCGTAGATCAGGTTCTGGATGGCGATCGCGAACGAGAAGGCTTCGCGTCCGATGCCGAGATCCTGAGTCATTGGCTGGAGGTACAGCCCGAAGTTGTGCCGCACGCCCAGCGCGATAGTCAGGATGATGCCGCCGCAGAAGAGAACCATGTTGGGAGTGCGCCAGCGGGCTGCGATCATCGTGTTTCCTGTGCGTGACGTTGCGTGTCGCGTTTCATTGTAGACGAGCGGCAGGCGGTCCCGAACGTGAGCGCAGTAAGAGGTGGGTCTCAGTTCAAGCTGAGGCACCGCCCGCGGTGAGGTAAACTATCGTGCTCACCGTCGGGGTGTAGCTCAGCCCGGTAGAGTGCTTGCTTTGGGAGCAAGATGTCGCAGGTTCGAATCCTGTCACCCCGACCAGCCACCGCGTTCGCGGTGGCTGCTCGGGGTGACCGTTTAACGCCAAAGAGGAAACCTGGCGGTTCCCTCCTTGGACCTCCCTCCCTTTCGGCTCGCTGCGCTCGCTCCGCGGCATTGAAGCGAGGCGACCGGCAGCCACGCCTGAATCCGCCGCTGCCGATAACGTCATTCTGGACCGCGCGCGGCGCGAGGTGATCCGGAATCCATCTTGAATGGGCACAGAAGGTGCCCGTGCGTAATCATGCCGGTCAAGGAAATCATCGAGCAGGGTGCGGTGCCGGTGAAGATTTTCACCGACGACATCGACGACGGGGCGCGACAGCAGCTCGTCAATCTCTCGAAGCTCCCGATCATTCACCACCACGTCGCCGCGATGCCGGATGTGCACGTGGGCATCGGGGCGACGGTGGGCAGCGTCATCGCGACCGACAAAGCAATCATTCCCGCGGCCGTCGGTGTCGATCTGGGATGCGGGATGATCGCGGCGCGAACGTCGCTGGCCGCGTCTCAGCTCGACGAGAAAAATCTGAGGCGCGTGTTCGACCAGATAACGCGCGACGTTCCGGTGGGACGCGATCAGCACAAGCCGGGACGCGAGTTGAAGCACGCGGCGGCACCTTTCGGACGCGAGCTCCGGCGCATACTCGGCGCCCATCCGGAGATCGAGAAGCGCTTCAAGCGCACGCAGAACTGGGCGCAGCAGATGGGAACGCTCGGCGGAGGCAACCACTTCATCGAAGTGTGCGTCGACGAGTCCGACCGCGTGTGGGTCATGCTGCACTCGGGGAGCCGCGGCATCGGGAACGCGATCGGCAGCTATTTCATCGAGCTCGCACGACGCGACATGGAGCGCAGCGTGGCGAGTCTCCCCGATCGCGATCTCGCGTATCTCACCGAAGGCGCGGCGCACTTCGACGATTACGTCACCGCGGTCGACTGGGCCCAGCGCTACGCGGCCGCGAACCGGCAGGCGATGATGGACCTGGTGCTCGACGGCATGCATCGTCACCTGCCGCCGTTCGAAGTGACGCAGGAAGCCGTGAACTGTCACCACAATTACGTCGAGCGCGAGCGCCATTTCGGCAAGGACGTCTGGCTCACGCGCAAAGGCGCCATCAGCGCCCGTGCAGGCGAGCTCGGCATCATCCCCGGCAGCATGGGCGCCAAGTCGTACATCGTCCGCGGGCGCGGCTCGGAAGAGAGCTTCCATTCGTGCGCGCACGGCGCGGGCCGGCGCATGAGCCGCTCCGCCGCGCAGAAGCGCTACACCGTAGCCGACGTCGTGGAGCAGACTGCCGGCGTCATCTGCCGCAAGGACAAAGGCGTGGTCGACGAGATCCCCGGCGCGTACAAACCGATCGACGAAGTCATGGAGAACCAGAGCGACCTGGTCGACGTGGTGCATACCCTGAAGCAGGTGCTTTGCGTCAAAGGTTGAGAAGTGATACACATTTGACCATGGACATGAACACAGATTACGTCACGATCACCAGCCATCTACTCGTCGCGCTCGTGGCCGGCGCGCTGATCGGATACGAGCGCAGTTATCAGGGACGGCCTGCGGGTTTCCGGACGCACACGCTGGTGTGCATGGCCTCCGCGCTGCTGATGCTGCTCACGGTGTTCCAGTCGACGTGGTTTATCGCGAGCGCGGAAGTCGTTCGCGTCGATCCGACCCGCATGGCGCAGGGGATCATGACCGGCATCGGCTTTCTCGGTGCGGGCGTGATCGTGAAGGAAGGCGCGACGGTTCGCGGCCTGACGACTGCAGCGTCGATCTGGATCACGGCCGCGATCGGCATCCTCGCGGGCGTCGGCTTTTATTATCCGGTGGTGCTGGTCACCGTCCTCACGCTCGGCACGCTCTCGATGTTCCGCTGGATCGAGGCGCGCATGCCGACGTGGCTGTATCTGCGGCATACGGTGCGCTTCGCCGTCGATCGCTCGGTTCCGGAATCGGAATACACCGATTTCATCGCCGATCAGCATTTCAGGATCTCGGAGTTCAGCTACCACCTCGACAAAGCGCTCGGCTATGTCGAGTACCGCATGGTGATGAAAAGCCGGACGGCGGATGCGGAAAGACGCCTGGCGCTGGCGCTGACCTCGAAAGCCGACATCCTGGCTTTCACGCTGACGCCGGCGGGGGATTAGGGCCGTGAGCGGTGAACCGTGAACCGTGAACCGTGATTGGTACGCGGACGGCGTTGGGTGTGGGTGTCGCCCGGTATGGCTGACCGTTTACCGCTTACGGCCTAGGCCTTCAACGTAAACGGCGTGAACTCGGTGTCGCGATCGTAGTAATCCTCGTTCTCCGCTTTCTTCAGCGCGCCGACGATTTTGTAGGTGAGCGGCGTGAACAGCACTTCGACCGCGACCTTCGTCACGAACTGCGCGACCATGACGAGCGGCAGCTTGTCGTCGGGAATGATTCCGCTGCCGTAAAAAGCGAGCGGGTAGAACAGCGCGGAATCGACGGCTTCCCCGAAGATGGTCGAGCCTATCGTGCGCGCCCACAGCCGGCGCCCGCGCATCGCGATCTTCATCTTCGCGAGCACGAACGAATTGACGAACTCGCCGCAGAAATACGCCACCATCGACGCGCCTACGATCCGCCACGTCGAGCCGAAAGCAACTTCATACGCTGCCTGGTGCTGCCAGAACGGCGCCGGCGGGAGGGCGACGACCACGCTCGCCATGAGCGACGCGAAAGCGAGCGCGCCGAAGCCGCACCAGATCACGCGACGCGCACGGGCGTAGCCGTAGACCTCGGTCAGCACGTCGCCGAACACGTACGAGATCGGGAAGAACAGTACGCCCGCGCCGAAAGTGACTGCGCCGATGAGCGGCAACTCGAGCTGCGCGATCTTTGCGGGACCGATCAGGTTCGAGCACACCAGCACCGTGACGAACGCCGCCATCACGAATTCGTAATAGCGGTAGCTGCTTCGCTGTGTCATGCGAAGAGCGCGGGCGTCAGAGCCCGCCGATCATCCCTCATCCCTTCGCCTTCATCCCTCAGGTGAGCGTCAGCATGCAATGCTTCGCATACGCCGGCCGCTCGCACATGCGCGTGTACCAGCGCTCGAAGTTCGGAGCCGCCGGGCGCTCGATCGGAAGCTCGAACCAGCGCCACGCAGCGATGCCCATCGGGATGTCGCCCATGGTGAAGCTCTTGCCGGCGAGGTAGTCGCGGTCCGCGAGCCAGGCGTCGACGATGCCGAAGCTCGTCGCGAGCTTCTGGCGGCTCTCTTCGACGAGCGCCATGTTGCGCTTCTCGGGTGTGGTGCGGATCAGGGTCCAGAACACCGGGCCCATGTTCGGCCAGAGCGTCGTGTGATACCAGTCCATCCAGCGGTCGGCGTCGGCGGCGACGCGCGGGTCATCCGGCCAGATCGAGCCGGCGC
>JAQGMV010000499.1 GCA_028292225.1 Betaproteobacteria bacterium | reverse complement strand
GCATCCTGCCCGCCAGCTCCGCCAAATGGGTTGCTGAGCATCGCGTCCGGCCTCGCGCTACTCGGCCTTCACGCCGGCCGCCTGGACCAACCGTGTCCACTTCGGAGTCTCCGCCTTGATGTACGCTGCGAAGACTTCCGGTGCGGCGGGAAAGGCCTCGATGCCACGACTCTCCAAGTGCTGCCTGATCGCCTGATCGTTCGTAATCGCGATGATTTCCTTGTAAAGCCGCTGGATGATCGGGTTCGGCGTGCCCGCAGGAACCACGAATCCGTACCACGTCGTCGCGTCGTATCCGGTGAGACCCGATTGGGCCATGGTGGGCACATCGGGCAGCGCGGAGCTGCGCCTGGCGCCGCTGACGGCGATAGCTCTTGCCTTGCCGGATTGTACGTGCGGCACCGCCGTGGAAATGATGGCCATGAATGAGTCGACATGGCCCGCGAGCAGGTCATTGATGGCGATGCTGCCGCCCCGATACGGCACGTGCACGAGATCGATCCCCGCCATCGTCGACAGCAACTGAGCCGCCAGATGGCCGGCGCCGCCTACGCCGGAAGTCGCGTAGTTGAGCTTGCCGGGCTGCGCTTTGGCGAGCCTGATGAACTCGCGGAGATCCCGCGCCGGCAGCGACGGGTGTGTGATCAGGATGTTTTGCAGATCCACTATGCGCGCGACGGGTGCGAAATCGCGCGCAACGTCGAAGGGCGTGGCCTCCACGACGCTATTCAGGACCAGCGTCGACGGGCTGATCAGGGTGAGGGTATGGCCATCCGGCGGGGCCTTGGCGACGATATTGCGCGCGATGATGCCGTTGGCGCCCGGGCGATTCTCCACCAGGACCTGCTGGCCCAGCGCCGCCGACAGCCTGGGCGCGTATACGCGCGCTACGAGGTCGCTTGCGCCGCCCGGCGTGAAGCCGATGATCAAACGGATCGGCTTGACGGGATACGTCGGGGTCTGGGCCGACACGCCGGGGACGAGGAGTGCGAGCCCGGAAATAAGCATGCAGGCCGATGCTGTGCCGTTCATGAGGAACCCGGATCCCCGCCTCATTTCACGACTCCCAGCCGTTTGAGCCAATCGGCGGTGATGCTTTCCTGTGCAGCCACGAACTGCGTGTATTCCTGCGTTCCCTGGAAGCCGTCGAGCTGGTTCGAGTCGCGCATGTACTTCTGCCATGCGTCGCTCCTGGTGGCTTCCCGGATCATCTTGACGAGGCGTTCCTGCACCGGCGCGGGCACGTCCTTGTGCGCGTAGAGCCCGCGAACCTGGATCCAGCGCGTGTCGTAGGCGTATCCCGCTTCTCGATAGGTGGGAACGTCCGGAAAGCTTCCCAGCCGCTTTTCGGTGGAAATACCCAGGACACGCAGCTTGCCGGCCTTCACCAGCTGATCGATCGGCGCCAGGTTGCCATGACCGGCGTCGACGTGGCCGCCCATCACCATGGTCGCGGCAGTGCCGGGCACCGCCACCCAGTTGAGCTCGACGCTTGCCGCCTTTGCGAAGATGTTGAACGCAATGTTGTGCGCGCCGCCGATGCCCAGGCTGCCGCCCACCGACATCTTCGGACCCGGCCCCCTGGCCCTGGCATGCGCGACATCCACGAAGTCCCTGAGCGTTCTGATCGGGCTGCCGGCGGACACGTAAATCGCGAACGGATCGAGCTGCAGGCGCGCGATCCACGCGAAGTCCTCGCGCCGGTAAAGGCCTTTGGCCGAGGTATTGAACAGCGCGAGGTGCGAGGTCGTGTTCACGCCGATCGTGTATCCGTCCGGCGTCGAGGCTTTCAAGACGGCCATCTGCATGGCCCCATTGCCCCCGACACGATTGACCACGATCACCGGCTGCCCGGCGACCGGCGCGAGTACCTTGCCCAGCTCACGCGCAAAAATGTCCGCGGCGGAACCGGGATCCACGTGCACGATGATCTGTATGGGCCGGCTCGGGTACCCGGCGGCTGCCGCCGCCGGGCCGACCGCCATGATGGCCAGGGCAACCGCTAATAGATAAGAGCTCGTTCTTGTGTTCATGAATTTCATATAGTCTTGGATGTTGAGAATCGACGCGCGGCTTACGGTCGGCACGGGATTCAGCGCTCCCTACTCGCCTTTCACGCCGGCGATACGCACGACGTGCCGGTTCTTATCGATCTCCGCGCGAACGAACCGTCCGAATTGTTCCGGAGTCGTATCGGCGATGACGTCGGCGCCGCTGGAGGTAAGCCGTTCCCTGACCTCCGGCAGATTGAGAACCGCGTTGAAGTCCCTGTTGATCTTTTCCACGATGAAGCGCGGGGTGCCGGCCGGGACGAAGACCCCGTACCACTGCACGAGCTCGATGTTCGGGTAGCCGACTTCCTTCAGAGTCGGCACGTCGGCCAGCGTCATCGAGCGCGCCGCGCCGGTCACGGCCAAACCATGCAGCCGTCCGGCTTTCACATGCGGCACCGCGGGCAGCAACGCTTGAAAGCCGAGCGGCACGTGTCCGGCCAGGTTGTCGATCAACGCGGGTCCCGCGCCTTTGTAGGGAATGTGCGTCAGCTCGATCCGTGAAACGCTCTTCAGCCATTCGCCCACCAGATGCTGCGGGCTTCCGGTACCCACCGAGCTGTAAGCGAGGCTGCGCGTCCTGGCTGCCGCGACCAGCTCGGTGACAGATCGGACCTGTATGGAAGGATGCGCAACAATGATGACCGGCGTGCTGGAAGCCAGCGTCACGGGCTGCAAGTCCCGGACGGGGTCGTAGGGAATCTTCGCGAACAGGCTGACGTTCGTCGCAATTTCGGACGAAGCGCTGAGCAGAATGGTATGACCGTCCGGCACCGCCTTGGCCACGATGTCGGTGCCGATGATGGCGTTGCCGCCGGCGCGGTTGTCGACCACGACCGGTTGCGCCCAACGCTCGGCAAGCCTGGGTGCGACGTTGCGTGCATTGATGTCGGTCCCGCCGCCGGCGGCGTAAGGCACTACGATGCGGACAGGCCGTTTTGGAAAATCCTGCTGTGCCGCTGCGGGGACATTACCCGAAATGATCAAGGCAGCCGCGGCGACGGCAGCCCTGGGCAATGGCTTTTGCACCGCAGCCACGGCCGCAGCACGCGCGAAGAAAACTAAGGTCCTGCTCGACAACATGGTTGATTCCCTTTTTTGACTCGGGAAGCTTCCAGTTGTCTGGTCAGCCCTCTCCGGATTGCGCTGACGTGCGCTGTTATTGGCTCGATCGGAACGCGGCGGCTTGTGTCCGCGCATCATCAGGCGCCTGCCGACCGCGTCCGCCGGTAGACGCGTCGCGCGCGTCGCCAGCCCCGTCCGCCCCCTTGGCAATACGGGTCAGCGCGGCCGACTTCAGGTCCGCAAACAGCTTCGCGCCCAGCGGCCAGGCGCCAACACCCGACTCCGCGTTGATATGACCGGCCGCCCCCACGTTGACGAATCGACTGCCCCAGCGCTCTGCCCACCACTGCGCGCTCACGAGCGGCATCCAGGGATCGTTGTCGCTGGCGACCACGATCGTGGGAAATCCAAGCGCCCGGATCGGCAGCATCCACGTCACCTCGAACCGGTCCGGATTCGCAGGCGCAACCAGTAATGCGCCCAGGATGCCGCGGGGATCGAGAACGCCTTGCCGTACGGCCACGAGGCAACCGAAGCTGTGCGCGACGAGCAACACCGGTTTGCGTGTTGCGCGAATCTCCTGACCCAGACCAGACACCCAATCCTCGAGCGATGGGATATCCCAGTCCTTCTGCGTCACGCATCCGTACTCGGGATGCTCGCGCTGCCAGTGCGTCTGCCAGTGATCCGGCCCGCTTCCGTGCAGGCCCGGCACCAGCAGCACCGCGTGATCCTCATGTGACATGGAATGCATGGCGCCCCCCTCTATTCAGGCTTGATGCCCGAGACCCGGATCACGCTTGCGAAGCGCGCGAGATCTCCACGTATCGTCCGCCCGAACTGCTCGGGCGAGTTGCCGATGATTTCAAAGCCGGCGGCCTCGAGTCGTGCGCGCACGTCAGGCTCTGCGAGCACGCGCACGACGTCGCGATTGAGTTGGCCGACGACGGCCGCGGGAGTGCCGCTCGGCACCAGCACGCCGTTCCATGATGTCACCTCGAAACCGGCGACGGTCTCACCGACCGTCGGCACCTCAGGCAGCACCGCGGCGCGCTTGGGGCCGACCACCGCCAGCGCGTTGAGCTTGCCACTCTTGGCGAATGCCGGGCCGGCGCTGAGCAGGAATCCCGCGACGGCGACTGCCGCGACAACGCGCGGAAGGAAGTTAAACAATTCTGCTTGCTTGCGCATGAAGGCCTCTTCTAGTGAAGGCGGCCTCCAGTGGTCTGGTCAGCAGCGGTTGTTTTCGTGTTCGCTTACAGTAACGTGAGCGCTCTGGTTCCGCAAAGAATCAGAAGGAGGATAGTTATAACCAGGTCCGATCGATCGGATTTACTCCGGCTTGAAGGTGTTCCACCTACTGAAGTCTTCCGCAGGAAAAAGAACGGATGCAGCAGTCAGTCGACGTTCACCTGGCGTACGCGCACGATTCGGGCCCAATGCTGCGATTCGTCCCGGATCGCCTTGGCAAATTCGTCCGGCGCATTGGCTACAGGCGCCATGCCCAGGTCGTAGAGGCGTCTCCTGACTTCGGCGCTGTCGAGCACTTTCACCGTGTCGCCGTGCACTCTTGCGATGGCAGCTCTAGGCGTGGCGGCGGGTGCGACGAGCCCGAACCAGCCGAGGTTCTCGAATCCGGGCAAGGTCTCGGCCACAGTCGGCACATTCGGCAACTGCGGCGCGCGCTGGCGGCTCGTAACCGCTAGCGCACGTATCTTGCCGGCGCCGACAAAGCCTATCGCTGCGGCAAGATTCGGCACGAGAAACTCGATCTGCCCACCCGCGAGGTCGGTGAGCGCCGGGCCCTCGCCCTTGTATGGGACGTGAGTGGCATTGATCCCCGCGCTGTAGAGAAAGCTTTCCGCCGCGAGGTGTACCTGTGAGCCCACTCCCGCCGAGCCGAATGTGGCGGGTTTGCCTTTGATGAGCGCGATCAGTTCCTTGAGGTCCTTCGCCGCGACGGTGTTCGCCGACGCCAGAACCTGCGGTCCGCTGGCGACATTCGTGATGGGTGCGAAATCCTTGTCGGAATCAAAGGGGAGCGTTTTGTAAATGTGGCGGTTCGCCGTGAGCACCGACCCCGAAGGGAAGAGCAGCGTATAACCGTCAGGCGCGGCCTTCGCGACGAGCTCGGCGCCGATGTTGCCGCCGGCACCCGCGCGGTTTTCGACCAGCACAGTCTGTCCCCATGCATCCGAGAGCTTCTGGGCGACTATGCGCGCGACGATGTCGGTTGCGCCGCCGGGCGCAAAGGGCACGATGATGCGCACCGACTTTGCCGGGTAGGTTTGACCCCACGCCTGCACAGCACTCAAGAAGAGCATCGCACCCAACGCGGTTCTGACTATCGATAACGCCATCAGCAGTTTTTCCTTATCAACTTTTTTGTGGAGGGGTGTGCAACCCGGCGGCGTCGCTCAGATCATCAGGGGAGAAAGCCGCACTTCGCGTCGCACGGACTTCAGCGCTTCGGGAGCGGGCGAGCAGATGTAGTAGCCCTGCAGCAGATCGAACCCTGCGGAGCGTGCACGCTCCGCCTGCTCGTGAGTTTCTATTTTTTCGGCCAGCGCGAGCGCTTTGCCCTCGTGGACGGCCGCTACCGCGTCGCTCGCCTCAGCGCCGTCCCGCAGATCGCGCTGATCGAATCTGACGATGTCAGGCTGCAAACGCATCAATCCGGACAGCGATTCCAGCGAACCCTGTGCCCGGTTGACTGCGACGCGGTAACCGCGCGCGCGGTAATCCTCCACGGCCTGTGCGAGTAGCTTGCGCTCCGCCGATGCCTCGGCAGGCAGGTCGATTACGATCCCGCTCGGAGACAAATCCAAATGGGAAAGACGTTCCACGAAATCCAGACCGAACCCACGCTGCACGGCCGTAAGCAAACTCATCTGCACATTCACGAATAGTGAAAGCCGGTAACGCTCGACACGGAAGTAGTTGAGCGTATGCAGCGTGCGGCACAGGCGGTCGAGCGCGACCAGATCCGCGGATGTTCCGGCGAGAGAAAAGACGCCCCACGGCGATATCGATACGTCGCCCTCGCCTTTGCATCGGACGAGCGCCTCATGACCGATGACCCGGCCTGAAGCGGCCTGCACTACCGGTTGGTATACGCTCGTCAGCAGGGCGTTGAACCACTTTGCATGCACGCGGCCGTCGAGCCCGCGTTGGAGCCTGCGGTCCCGCGGCAGAGCCGCGTTGAAAGCGGCAATGAGCCGGTCGAAATCGCCTGTGATCTGCTGTATCAGTCGTGCCATGTCTCGCTTCATGGATGGGAAAAGCTGCTGAAGCACGCCTTACAGCGAAGTGATCCCGGCCTTTTTCACCACGGCCGTCCACTGTCTGATCTCATGTGATATGAACTGGTCGAACTTCGCCGCGTCGCCTCCGACGAGCTCGAAGCCCTGAGCCTCCAGCCTCGTTCCCGTATCACCGGCCTTCAACGACGCGTTGATGTCCGCATTCAGACGCTGAACCAGCGCCGCGGACAGCCCTGCGGGCGCAAGCACGCCGACCCAGTTGCTGACCGAGTAGCCGGGAATGCCGGATTCGCTCACGGTCGGCACGTCCGGAATGGCTGCCGCACGCCTGGGATCCGTCACCGCCAGAAGCTTCAACCGCCCTGCTTTCACGTGTGCGAACGTCGTCGGCAATCCGACGATGACGAGCTGCGTCAGACCGGAAATCGTGTCGACCGCCGCGGGCGCGCCCCCTTTGTATGGCACGTGCGTAATGTCGATGCCGGTTTTTTGCTTGAGCATCTCGCCGGCGAGATGGCCGACGCTGCCGACACCGCTCGAGCCGAAGTTGATCGCGCCGGGCTTCGCCCTTGCGTAGTCGACGAGCTGCGCGACGGTCTTCGCCGTAACCGTCGGATGCGCCGCGATGACCGTAGGTTGCGACACCAGCTGCACCACGCCGCGAAGCCGCTGCGTTGCCTCGAAGCCCTGCTCTGCGTGCACACTCGGGACGAGCGTGTAGGCGATGTTCGTGATGAGAAGCGTGTAGCCGTCTGATGCGGCTCGCGATGCAAGCTGGGTTCCGACGAGCGTTCCGCCGCCGCCACGGTTATCGATGACTACCGTCTGGCGCCACTGCCGTTCCAGCGGGATTGCGATGGTGCGAGCGAGAATGTCGCTGCTGCCGCCCGGAGAGAAAGGCACGACGAACCGCACCGGTTTGCTCGGATAGGTCTGAGCGGCGGAGGGCGCTGCGGACACGAACAGGATGATAGCTAACGCGCCCGCCAGAACGCTTTCGGTCAAAGCAAAGGCGGACGCTACGCCGCAGGACCTGGATCTCTTCGACAACTGGGCTCCTTTCGATAAAGGCAGCCTCCAGTTGTCTGGTCAGCGTCAGGGGTGTTTCGCTTACATTAACGCGAACGCCCTGGTTCCACAAAGAATGATAAGTAGGATCGTTATAACCGCGTACCGCGACGTGTGCCGCGCGCTGGGCATGACGGGTTGTTGTCGCAGTAACGACTGCTGGCGCGCCGCCCGCCCTGCGCTGTAGCCGACGCAGTTAGTCGCAGCGCACCGTCAGTAGAGGTCGATCCGCGACCTCGCCACAACGTCGCCCCAGCGCTTCGCCTCCGCGGCCACCTTGATGCCGAACTCCGTGGAAGAGCTTGCGCGTACTTCCGAGCCCTCCCTCTCGAGCCATTTCCGGACATCGGGCGAATTCAGCGCCGCCGAGAACGCCTGGTGCAGGACACGCGTGATCGCCGTGGGAAGGGCAGGAGGTGCGGCGACACCGTACCAGTTGGTCGCCTGATATCCCGGAACTGTTTCAGCCACGGCCGGTAGCTCCGGGAGACTCTGCACGCGCTTCAGCGTGGTCACGCCGATGCCGCGTAGCCTGCCGGCGTTGATGTGGGGACGCGCGGCTATGGGATTTGTGAAACCAACCTGGATCTGCCCCGCACCGAGGTCAGTCAGTATCTGCGCACCACTTTTATACGGCACATGCAGCATATCGATGCCGGTGCGCTGCTGGAACAGTGCCCAGGCCAAGTGCTGCATGCCACCGACGCCGTTCGATCCGTAGGCGAGGACGCCCGGCCGTTCTTTTGCGTAAGCGATCAGCTGCGCGGGCGTTTTGACCGGCAGACTGTTCGACACGAGCATGATGAACGGTTGCTCTGTCAGCTGCGTGACCGGGGTCAATCTGGTGAGAGCCACTTGTGCGGTCCGCTGCAGTGTACTGCCCGCGGTCGCAGAGCCGTTCAGGAAAACAATCGTGTGGCCGTCGGGCATCGCGCTCGCAGCCAGTTCCAGCGCGATCGTGCCCGTCGCCCCCGCCCGATTGTCCACTACCACTTGTTGGCCGAACTGCTCGGCCACCTTGAGCGATAGCGCGCGCGCGACGATGTCCGCGCCACCTCCAGGCAGCGAGGGCACGATAAAACGCACCGGCCGTGTCGGATAGTTTTCCGCAGCGGCAGAGGATGGGGACAGCCACAAGGCTTGAGCAGCGAGGGATGCAGCGATGACACGCCATTTCACGCGCTGTATGGATGAACGATTTGAATCAGTCATGAATGTTTGTTCCACGCAGTAGTTCGGCTTGAGCGCCGGGGGTCATTCGGGTCTCGGTCCCATCGAACGGGCGATATCCCGCCAACGCACGACTTCCGCCGCTATATGTGCGGCGCCGCACGTGGCCGCACAGCAGCCCACCGCTCTCGACGTCGCCGTCATCACGGCGAGTCACAGGCGATGCGAGTGTCCCTGGATAAGAAGTTCAGAACGCCGGACAGGCCGGCACTCGAGGCGCGCGCTGACATCGACAGCCGGGCGCGACAAACGCAGAGGAAGAGAAGGAGGTCCTGCCGGGGGCAGGAGATGCTGAGTAGGCTATGTTGCTCGACGACATGGAGGAACCCGTTTCACAAACGGCCTCCAGTTGTCTGGTCAGCACCCTGACAGGATTCGAGATGCGGTGTGCATTAACTGCGGGCATCTACGACCCAACGAAGCGCTCATCGTAACAGCACGGTTCGCCAACCCACAGACGAGAAGTATCGATCGTTATAAGCGCGCGTTCTTTGTGCAAGGCCGGACCGCTGCGATTCCACATCGAGCCGTCACCCTTGACGGCGCCCCATCCGGCCCGAGCGTGTTCAGTCGGCGGCGGCGGCGGCACGAACGCGCGACAAGTCCATGATCGTCGCCAGCGTCAGGCCTTCACGGCCGTTTACTGTAATAATCGGCAATCCTTCATCCGACGTCACCGCCTCCGCAGTCGCGATCTGATGTCCAAGGACTTCGACCGTCGCCTCCGAGGGATCGATCGCATGTGCCGTCCGAGATTCGATACGCGTGCGGAGCACTTCGTCCGGTACTTCTATGTCGATCAGCGCGACCGGTATATTGAGAGCCGCGGCCACTTCTCGCAGCTGCGTGCGCTGGGCGCGCCGCAGGAAGGCCGCGTCCACAACCGCGGTATAGCCCGCCTGAACGATGGTGCACGCCGCGTCGGCGAGGCATGTGTAAGTGGCATCGGTCGACTCCTGCCCATAAAAGCCGCCCCCCACTGCGGAGCCGCTGCGGACGAGTGCCGGTAGTCCGTGCAGCCGCTTCCTCTCGATGTCCGCACGCACGCAAATGGCGCCATACGCTTGCACCAGCTCCTGTGCGACGGTGCTCTTGCCGGACCCGGAGAACCCGTGCATGAGCAGCAACCGAGGCTGTCCCGTGTGCGAACAACCTTCGGCCAGCGACAGATAACCTTGATAGGCGTGCTCTAGCCGCGATGCCTCGGCGGCGGTTGTCGCCGGCTGCCGGGCTCGGATGAGAAGAACCTTCGCGCGCACCAGTGCGCGATAGACGAGGTACCAGCGCAGGACTGACAGCCCGGAATAAACGCCCGTCGCCTCGAGGTATGCGCTGAGGAAGAGCGATGCCAGTCGAGGCGCGCCTCTGTCCATCAGATCCATGACGAGGAACGCGACTTCGCTCATCACATCATTCCACCGCAGCGCCGCATTGAAGTCGATGCAGTCGAAGGGCACCAGTTTTCCCTTCAGCGCCAAGATATTCCCGAGATGCAGGTCGCCATGGCACTCGCGAATCATGCCCGCTGAGTAACGCGCCTGCATCTCGCTGTTCTTCGAACGGAACTCACGTTCGCTCCAGCTGCGCAAGGCGTCGAGCGCCTCCCGGTCACTCGATTCGGTAAGCAGAGACGCGATCTGCTCGAAGTTCTGCATTGCATTCTGGAGCACAGCTTTCGGTGTCCCATGCAATTCGGGGGGATGAAAGACCGGCAGACTCTGATGGAATTGCGCAAGATATGCCGCAAACTCCTTAACGAGCTGCGGGGTCAGCTCGCCGCGGGCAAGCAGCCGGTCGGCCAGCGCCTCCTGCGGGAACCGCTGCATTCTCACGGCATAGTCCAGTACCGCTCCTTTGCCGGCGATGCGTGGGGCGTGTGCCGATCCACGGATCTCAACAACATCGAGGTACAAGTCCGCTACGAACCGACGGTTCAGACGGATCTCCTCCTCGCAGTAATGCTTACGCGCCGCCAGCGTTGAAAAGTCGACGAAGCCCAGGTTCACGGGCTTCTTGACTTTGTAGGCATACGGCCCGGCGAGGAAAACCCAGGAGATGTGCGTCTCGATGAGCTCGACGTTTCTGGCGGCGTGTGGGTAGCACTCTGAACCCGTGAGCGCGGCCGCCAGCGTAGAAGCGGTAGCCGCTTTAACCATGGGAGACGCTGCGTCGGCCGGACGCGCATTGGACCCATGCCAATTTGGTAGAAAGCGAGTTCTGAGCTCGCCAGGTTACCGGCGCCCAATCACTCGGCACCCTGTCGCGCCGTCGCGCCTCGAGGAGCGGCGGGTTCATTGAAGGTGTTGCGCTCATACGTTTCCTGGGAGTGCGAGCGTGGTGTCGGTGGGTGAAGGCCCGCGAGGTCAGCGCGCGCGGACCGATGAGTTCGGTAAGGCGCGCTTCAGTTCCAAACTCATTGCCCCGTGCAGCATTCCCGGCACGCTGAATTTTCGAGCAACCTGTGAGCGGCGCGCACGGGGCTAACCCTTGGAACCCTCAGGGCCCTTGGACAGCGCTTCGTACCCGGAGATCACGTCGAACAGCTCTTCGTCCACGGAGCTCTGGCGCAGGCGGTGGAACGTGCCGTGGAGGTTCACGAGCAACTCATCGATGTTTCGGTCTGCACGCTCCATCGCGGCGAGCCGGCTCGCGTTCTCGCTTGCAAGGGACTCTGCGCACGCACGGAACAGTGAGATGAAAAGATATTCCCGTACGAGCGCCCGCAGCGTCCCCGTGCCCCCGCCCAACACCTCCGGGAGGTTTCCGGTCGGCCAGGCCACCCGAGCCAGACCTTGCTGCCACTGTGCGTCGAGCGGCAAAAGGCGCTGGCTGACCGGCTCGTAGAGCGCCCCTGATGCCGGGCGGTTGCGAAAGACGTAAAGATGCGCGGCCTCGCTCAATGCGCGATGCGCTTCGCATTCGATTTGAATCCGTCCGACGAGCGCGGCGATCCCTCTGACGGAGCCAGGCACGCTGAAGAGTCCCGTCAGCGGGACGCCCGCGTCCGCCAGGTGCGCGTGAACGCGCTCGCCGACTGCCCACACCTCGAGTTTTCCCGGCAGTGCTGAGAGCGTCTTGATCGCGTAGTCGGCGACGACATCGTTGAACTGGCCCACCAGACCCTGGTCGGAGCCGAACACGATGGCTCCGATTGCACTCCTGTCGAGTCGGCGCTGGGATTGCGCAATCGAGGCAGCCGGCTCGCTTTGCCGGAAGCACGCGCCCAAGCCCAGTTCCACAGCGCGATAGTACTCGGCCAACGCGCGCACCGAGTTCTCGTATTGCCCGATGCTCGAGGCGGCCAGGGCTTTCATCGTACGCACGACGGACTGGAGATCTCCCGCGCTGGCGATCTTCCGACGCAGGCTGGCGGTGCTGTCGCTCATGACTTTCCGTTCACCGCTGCGTGGCCCTGAGTCTCGGTCGCCCGTTCGCGCTCGCGCTGCGTCTCGTCGTCACCCTTGGGCTGAAAAGAGGCCAACGCTGTGCGAGCGATATCCACCATCGCTTTACGGTCGGCATCATTCAATGTTTCGGTCGTTTCGAATCTCGCGCACAGCTCCGCGGGAATATTCGCCGCCGCCTCGCGCACGGCGCGCTCCGCCTGCGTCATCTGGTCGATGAGCACCGAATCGAAGAGTCCTGCGCCCAACGCGAGGAGGATCGCGATCTGTGCCGGGACGGGCACCGGTGAAAATTCCGGCTGTTTGAGGCACGCGCGGATCCGCCGCCCGTGCTCGATAACACTGCGGCTCGCCCGATCAAGGCGTGCGCCAAAGCGCGCAAAGGTCTCGAGCTCTTCGAACTGGGCGTAGGCGAGCTTGAGATCCCCCGCTACCGCGCGATAGGTCGCCCGTTGCGCCTTGCCGCCGACCCGCGAAACCGACTTCGCCACATCCACCGCAGGCAGCACGCCAAGCTCGAAGAGCGCGGGCGAAAGATAGACCTGCCCATCCGTGATGGAAATCAGGTTCGTCGGAATGTACGCGGAAATATCCTGGGCTTCGGTCTCGATGATGGGCAGAGCGGTGAGCGAGCCGCTCCCGCGCTCCGCGCAGAGATGCGTTGCACGTTCGAGCAATCGCGAATGAATATAGAAAATGTCGCCGGGAAACGCTTCACGGCCGGGCGGGCGCCGCAGCAGCAGCGAAAGCTCGCGATAGGCACGTGCGTGCTGGGTGAGATCGTCGTAGACGATCAGCACGTCGCGCCCCGCTTCCATGAAGTGCTCCGCAATGCTCGTCGCCGCATACGGAGCGATGTATGCGAGTCCCGGCGGATCGTTGCCTTCCGTCACGACCACGACGGTGTATTCCATCGCGCCATTTTCGCGCAGGACGGCAACGGCCTTGGCCACAGCGGAGGCGCGCTGGCCGATCGCGCAGTAGATGCAGATGACGTCGTGGCCCCGCTGGTTGAGGATCGTATCGAGCGCGATAGTGGTTTTGCCGGTCTGGCGGTCGCCGAGAATCAACTCTCGCTGACCCCGACCGATGGGAATCAGCGCGTCGATGACTTTGATGCCGGTTTGAAGCGGCACGGTGACCGGCGCGCGATCCATGATCGGCGCGGCAGGGCGCTCGATGGGCAGGCGTGCGCCGGTGACCACCGGCCCATTCCCATCGAGGGGACGCCCGAGCGGATCGATCACGCGTCCGATGAGCTCGTTACCGACCGGCACGTCCACGACCCGGCCCGTGAGTCCGACTTCATTGCCTGCCTGCAA
>JAQGMV010000188.1 GCA_028292225.1 Betaproteobacteria bacterium | reverse complement strand
CAGCTCCAGTCTCCCGCGGGCGCCGGTGGTCATGCCGCCGTCCGCTCGAGCCGCGGTCCTCACGGCGGAAACAGAGCCGTGCCGCCGCGTGGCAGCAAGCAGTGGCAGCATGTAGTGGCAGGTGTGTAGTACGGCCGTATACGAGCAGCACGCAGTTGCGGCAAGCAGTAGCATGTAGCAGCACCGACGCGGCTGTCCTCTCGTCAGAGGCAGCCGCGTTTATTTGTGCGGTGCACAGGGCGTGCGCAGGGGGTGTGGCATCGATCACACCAGGAGTGAAATAGCGTGCCCGCGCTTAAGATTTGCGGGCCGGGGACGATAGACTACGTAAGGAGCCATCCGTCCATGGCTTTAACGGAGATCCAATGAAAAAACTCGGCACCCTTCTCCTCACGATCGGATTGGCGCTTTGCGCCCTTCCCGCGCTCGCCCAGGACTATGCGGGTGTGATCAAAACCAGCAAAGGCACCGCGAACGTGGATCGCGCGGGCAAGCAGGTCGCGCTCACCCCCGGCGTGCAGCTCCAGCAGGGCGATCGCGTCATCACCGGTAACAATGGCTACGTCGGCATCACGATGCGCGACGACACGCTGCTGACCCTGGGGCCGGGAAGCTCCCTCAGCCTCGATGGTTACGCGTTCGATCCAAAGACTCACGAGGGCAATTTCCTCGCGTCGCTGAGCAAAGGTATGCTTTCGGTGGTCACCGGCCTGATCGCGCGCCAGAAGCCCGAGTCGTTCGTCGTGAAGACCCGCGTCTCGACGATGGGTGTTCGAGGAACCGAATTCATCATCGAAGCGAGTGAAGAATAAAAGCATGAAAGTCCTATTCGGTCTGCTCATTGCGGTGTCCCTGTTCGGCTGCGCTGAACCGCCGAAGAAAGGTCCGACGTATACCGAACGCATCACCCTGCTGCCGAACCGGGACGGCCGCAAATCGGCCGTGGTCGTAAAGCGCGCGACCGGCGAGCAGGAGATCGCCACGCCTTACGGGTCGGTCGAGCTCGTCGGCGGCAAGGAACATCGCACCGAGCTCGCGAAGGAGCAGGTGGAGCAGCGATACGGCGAAATGCTTGGATCGCAGCCGGCGCGGCCTTTCACCTACACGCTGTACTTCACCACCGGGACGACCGAGCTCACGGCGCAGTCGAGGCAGTCGCTGAACGAGGTCCGCCAGAAGATCAAAGGATTTCCCGCAGCGCAGGTCTCGGTCATCGGCCACACCGACCGCGTGGGAAGCGTCGAATCGAACGACGCGCTGTCGCTCAAGCGCGCAGCGGCGATTCGCGACCTGCTGGTGCAGATCGGGATTGCGCGCGGGGCTATCGAAATCGTCGGCCGCGGCGAGCGCGAGACCATCGTGCAGACGGCGGACGGCATTGCGGAAGAAAGGAACAGACGCGTTGAAATCAAGCTCCGTTAATAATTAACGGAGCTTGATTTCGGAAAACGACGCGGAAGGAAACCAAGGCCTCCCTGGCACGGCGATGAAGCCGTGCGGGCTGAAGCCCGCGGGCGCGCCCGGTAACGCCAAGGAGGGAAACCAAGGTTTCCCTCCTTGAATCTCCTTTCCTTCGGCTCGCTGGCGCTCACTCCGCGCCCCAGAGCAAAGCGCGGCTGATCGTCATTCCCGCGGAGTAGGCCGCGCGGGTAATCTGGGACAGACCCTGATTTCCAGTCTGCGAAATCGGGGTCTGTCCCCGATTTACGGCGACCGTCGTTCCGGTGCAGGCCTGAATCCCGACGCTATTCCTCAGTCACGCGATACACCCCCTGCGCGGCTTCGACGATCGAGTAGCGGCCTCCGTCTTTCGGGCGGGCGGCTGCGTCCTGCGTCGCGGTGTCGACGCGTAACTCGCCCGGAGCGCAGCTCTCGTGGTTGCGAGCCTGCTTCGGGCCGAGGGCGATCGTGCGTTTCCTGTACTCGTAGCGCACCGTCGCATTCGTGCGATTGGTCACCCTGAACTTGATCATCTGCGACATCGGGCGCCCGAACACCTGGACCGCGTAGTACTCGCCGCTCGTTTTGCTCGCCGCGACGCCGATGCCGATCTGGGTGACCGCGGGCTCGAGCATGTTCGCGCGATGCGTCGGAGACGCGCTCCATCCTTCGATGAAATTGCGCGCGAGCCGGTCCGGCGTAAATCCGCTGGAGCTGTACTCGAACGCGAGGTTCTCGGCGACGATGCAGTAGTTGTAGCCGCGCTTTTTGATGCGTTCGGCCGGCGTAGCGCCGTCGGCGTCGTGCTCGAGATTGCCGCTGTTCGCGACATACGCTGCAAAGTAGCGCGCCGTGTCGTCGAGCCGCGCCTCCGTCTGCAACGGCGGCAGCGCGTTTTGCGCGCGAAATTCATTGGTGAGCGCGAGCACCCGCTCTTCCACGGCACTTGTGGTCATCGGTGTCTGCGCGAGCGCGCCCGCACACGAGGCGCACAGCGACAGCACAGCGCTCAACCATGTAAGCGCACGACTATAATCGGCGGCTTCAAGCACGGGGAATCTGATCATGATGTGGACACTTGAGCGATTGCTGGAGTCGGAAGCTGTAATTATGACGCCCCATGAGGCGCGCGTGGAGACGCGATGATGGCCTCCGAGCTTCGCCTGGGTTTCATCGGCTTCGGTGAGGCCGCGTCGCGTTTCGCGCAGGATCTTTCGCAGGCAGGTCTGCAGCCGATCGCCGCGTACAGCCCTTCCGCTGCAAACGCCGGCGCCGACGACCCCTCGAGACGAAAAGCCGCGGACGCGGGCGTCGAGCTCGTGCCCACGCTCAAGGCGCTCTGCCAGCGTTCGACGCTCGTCGTGTCGCTTACGCCGGGCAAGCTCGCGCTGCCGGTCCTGCGCAAGGTGCGGCGCCATCTGAAAGCCCATCACATCTACGTCGACGCGAGCACCGCATCGGTCAAGGACATGGAGCGCGCCGCGCAGATGCTCGAGGGCGGCGCCGCATTCGTCGACGCCGCAGTGATGGATCCGGTGCCGATGAACGGCATCAAGGTGCTGACGGTCGCCAGCGGCTCTCACGCCGAAAAGTTCCGCGCGCTGCTCGCCCCTTACGGGATGAACATCCAGGTGGTCGGGGAAAAAGCGGGGGCGGCGAGCGCGATGAAGCTCCTGCGCAGCGTCTGCATGAAAGGGCTCGCGGCGCTGCTGCTCGAGTCGCTCGAAGCGGCGCAGCGCTACGGCATCGCCGATGCGCTCACGGCAGACATGGCGCGCTTCATCAACGGGCGTCCGTTCGAAGACGTCATGAAGCGCTTCGTGTGCGGCACCGCGATCCACGCGGGACGGCGAGTACACGAAGTGAGCGAGGCGATGGCGCTGCTCAAATCGCTCGGCGCGTCCACGCGCATGACGAAAAGCACGCGTGAGACGCTGCAGAGCATCGAGGCGATGGGTTTGCGCGAGCGTTTCGGCGCGCGGGAACCGGATACGATGGCGCCCGTGCTCGAAGCCATCATCGAAAGCAGAAAAAAGCATGCCGGCGACGCCAAAGAGGCCTCTTCGGG
>JAQGMV010000479.1 GCA_028292225.1 Betaproteobacteria bacterium | reverse complement strand
GGACCGGGCCTCCTCGGTCGCGTGCTCGACAGCACCGGCAAGCCGCTCGACGGCCTCGGCCCGCTGCTCGTCGAGCGCAATGTTTCGCTGCACGGCCGCGCATTGAATCCGCTCGAGCGCGCGCCGATCACGAAGGTGCTCGACGTGGGCATTCGCGCGATCAACTCGATCACCACGGTCGGCCGCGGCCAGCGCATGGGCCTGTTCGCAGGGTCGGGCGTCGGTAAGTCGGTGCTGCTCGGGATGATGGCCCGCTACACCGAAGCCGAAGTGATCGTCGTCGGCCTGATCGGCGAACGGGGCCGCGAGGTGAAGGAATTCATCGAGAACATCCTCGGCGAGGACGGGCTGCGCCGCTCGGTCGTCGTCGCCGCGCCGGCGGACGTGAGCCCGCTGCTGCGCCTGCAGGGCGCCTCTTACGCGACCGCCATCGCCGAATCTTTCCGTGATCAGGGCAAGCACGTGCTGCTCATCATGGACTCGCTCACCCGCTATGCGATGGCGCAGCGCGAGATCGCGCTCGCGATCGGCGAGCCTCCGGTGACCAAAGGCTATCCGCCTTCGGTCTTCGCGAAGCTCCCGCAGCTCGTGGAGCGCGCAGGCAATGCCGGCGAAGGCGGCGGCTCGATCACCGCGTTCTATACCGTGCTGGTCGAGGGTGACGACCAGCAGGACCCGGTCGGAGACGCCGCGCGCGCGATACTCGACGGCCACATCGTGCTTTCGCGCTCGCTTGCGGACCAGGGCCACTACCCTGCGATCGACATCGAAGCATCGGTGAGCCGCGCGATGACGAGCCTCATCGACACCGACGAGTTCTCGATCGTGCGGCGCTTCAAGTCGCTGTACTCGCGTTACCAGCGCAACCGCGACCTCATTACCGTCGGAGCCTATGCACCCGGCACCGATACCATGCTCGACCGTGCAATCGCATTACAGCCCCACATGGAAGCGTTCCTGCAGCAGAACATCAACGAAAAAGCCGTGTACGCACAATCGCTCGCAGACATGTCGGCAATCGTCTCGGGCGGCGCCGAATAACCGCTGCTGAAAAGAAGAAAACACCATGAAAAGCACATTCAGGTTGAAGGTGGTGCAGGATCTCGCGCAAAAGCAGAGCGACAGCGCGGCGACGCGCCTGGGGCTGCTCAACGCGGAAGCGGCGAAGGCCGAGCAGAAGCTCAACATGCTGCTCGAGTACCGGGAGGACTACCGCGCGCGCTTTCGCGGCACGATGAACCAGGACGTGCACAGCGCGGGCTGGATGAACTTCCAGCAGTTCCTGGTGAAGCTCGACGAAGCCGTGGACCAGCAGCGCGCCGCGTGGGAAGCCACGCGCCAGGCGGTTCTGCGCGGGCAGAGCGAGTGGCAATCCAAACAGATACAGGTCAAGGCGTACGACACGCTCGCGCTTCGCCACCAGTCGGCGCAGGCCGACCGCGTGAAGAAGTTCGACCAGTTCGTCACCGACGAATTCGCCGCCCGCTCGCGCAACGCAAAAGGCTAGAGAAAAATCATGGATCCGATCGCAGCAATGCCCACCCCCGCGACCCCGGTTGCCGACACGCAAAACGCGCGAGACGCGAGGAACGGCGACGCCCCGGAAGCCGGCGGCTTCGACGAAGCGCTCGCGCAGGAGCTCGCGATGCTTTCCCCCGAAGGCGAAAAGCCGGCCGACGAAGCGAAGAGCGTCGGCGACGCGGCGCTCGTGTCCGGGGACGCTACAACGGCTGTCGACCCGGCTGCCGCCGCCGACGCGGCGATTGCAGCGCTCATCGGCGACGCCGCGCAGCCTCTGGCCGCCGCTGTCATGCAGCAGCCGGTCGCGACACCGGTGATCGATACGACCACGCAAACCGCCGCCAACACCGAGGCAGACCCGGCGATCGCGGCTGCGGCAGGCGCCGGTCAGCGCCGCGGTCTCGAGCGCGCGGCCACTGAGCGTGGCGCGGCCGACCGCAAAAGCATCGAGCGGGGACTCGCCGCCGATCGCGCGGCTCCCGAGCGCACCGTCGTGGATCGCGCGACTGCCGAGCGCTCGACGCTCGAGCGCGGCACGCTCGAGCGGCTCGCCGCCGGCCGCGCAGGCGCCGAGCGCGAGCCCGGCGAGGTGCGCGAAGCCGCAGGCGTTCGCGATGACCAAGATCTGCCCGGCGCGCGCCGCGACAAATCCGCTGCCGACACGCCGACCGCATCGTTTCTCGCCGCACTGGGCGCCGAACGCAACGCAGCCGCCGAGGCGCCTGCGCCCGTCGCTGCAGCGGTCTCCGCCCTCGACAGCCTCTCGGCGGCGAGCCTCGCGGCCAAATGGACCGCCCCCGGCACGCCCGGCATCTTTGATCCCGCTCCCGCACCCGTCACAGCCCGCGTCGACACGCCGCTGGGCACGAGCGGCTGGGCCGACGCGTTTCAGCAGAAGATCGTCTGGCTCGTCGATCGCCAGCTCGGCAACGCCGAGCTTCACGTGAATCCGCCCCATCTCGGCCCCGTCGAAGTCATGCTCAACCTGTCCGACGAAGGCACCCGCATCGCTTTCTGCTCCCCGCACGCCGCGGTGCGCGACGCGATCGAGGCGAGCCTTCCCGATCTTCGCGCAGCGCTCGACGACCGCGGACTCACGCTGGGCCAGGCCAGCGTCAGCGCCGACTCCGGCGCCGCTCGCGAGCAGTTCTCCAACGACGCCCGCGAGAGCGCGCGCCAGACCCACCACGGCCGACCCTCTACCGGCCCGGTCATCGCCGAAGCGCCGATGGCGACGCTGCGCGTCCAGCGCGGAATCGTCGACCTCTTCGCCTGACCTAAATCGGGGACAGACCCCGATATTCACAGATGTGAATATCGGGGTCTGTCCCCGATTTAGGGATGTGCCGCGAGCTGTGGCGGGCGCAAGGAAAGGCGGGGCGCAATCAGGGAAATCGTGGTTTGCCTCTGAGTCGTTCACCGGCGGGCACCCGCGCCCGGCGCGGGTAAATCAGAGATAGCCCCTTTTCCCGGCGTTTATTCCGGCATCGTTTGGGAGCCCGGCTTCGCATAATGCTGTCTCTACGAACCCGGAGCTCGCATGGCAAATCCACCCAAAGATACGGCCGCCGCAGGGGCTGAACCGCCCAAGAAAAAAAGCAAGCTCGTGCTCATCATTGCCGCCGCCGTGGTAACGCTGGGCGGAGGCGGCGCGGGCGCATGGTATGTCATGCGCCCTGCTGCAGACCCGAACGCGCCCAAAGCGGCGCATGAGGCTAAGCCCGCGGTGTTCCTCCCGCTCGAGAGCTTCACCGTCAACCTCGTGGGCCCGGACAGCCAGCAGCAGTACCTGCAGGCGGGGCTCACGCTGAAGCTCGGCGCCGAGGTCAAGGCCGACGCGATCAAGGACCGGATGCCCGAGATTCGCAATCGCATCCTCCTCGTGCTCTCGGGCAAGAAAGCCAGCGACCTGCTTCCGGTCAGCGGCAAAAACAAGCTCGCGGCCGAGATCGCCCAATCGGTGAAGGATGTGGTCGGCCCGGCAGCATTCGGCAAGGCCGCAGCGCACGCCGCGCCCGCGCCGGCCGAGCCTTCGTCCGGCGAAGCCGCGGCGGCGTCCACGCCTCCCGCCCACGACGCGAAAGCCGCTGCGGCGGCAGAGGCCGCCACGCACCCAGCGGCAGCCTCGCAGCAGGTCGAAGTGCTGTTCACCTCGTTCATCATCCAGTAAGGCGCTGCGCCATGGGCAAGGATTTTCTCTCGCAGGACGAAGTCGATGCGCTGCTCAACGGCGTCACCGGCGCGACCGACGAGCCCGCAGAAGTAAAGGACACGTCCGGCGTCAGGCCGTACAACCTCGCGACGCAGGAGCGCATCGTCCGCGGGCGCATGCCTACGCTGGAGATCATCAACGAGCGTTTCGCACGCCTGCTGCGCATCGGCCTCTTCAACTTCGTGAGGCGCACCGCCGAGATCTCGGTCGGACCGGTGCGCGTGCTGAAGTACGCCGAGTTCGTGCGCAACCTGGTGGTGCCGACGAACCTGAACCTCGTGCACTGCAAGCCGCTGCGCGGAACCGCGCTGATGATCTTCAACCCGGATCTCGTCTACCTGATCATCGACAACCTCTTCGGGGGCAACGGGCAGTTCCACACGCGGGTCGAAGGACGCGACTTCACGCAAACCGAGCAGCGCATCATCCAGCGCATGCTCGCGGTCGTTTTCGAAGACCTCGAGAAAGCGTGGGCGCCGGTGCACGCGATGAACTTCGAATTCGTGCGCTCGGAAATGAACACCCAGTTCGCCAACATCGCCACGCCGAACGAAGTGGTCGTGGTCACGACTTTCAACATCGAGCTCGGAAGCGTCGGCGGCGAATTCCACATCTGCATGCCGTACTCGATGATCGAGCCGATCCGCGACCTTCTGTGCAGCAGCCTGCAGGGCGAGCAGATGGACGTCGACAAGCGCTGGGTAAAGCTGCTCTCCAAGCAGGTTCAGGCGGCGGAGGTCGAGCTCATCGTGAACCTCGGCCGCATCGAGCTCACGCTCCAGCAGGTGCTCAACATGCAGCCCGGCGACGTCATAGCGCTCGACATCGCGAACCCTCTGGTCGCGGAGGTCGACAGCGTGCCCGTAATGGAATGCAAATGCGGCGTATTCAACAGCCAGTACGCGCTCAAGGTCGAACGCCTGCTGCCCGCTTCAGGCAACGATCACTAATTCAACGTGGAGACCAACATGACCGACAACGCAACCGCCGAAGCCGCCGCAACCGACGACTGGGCCGCCGCAATGGCCGAGCAGGCGAGCATCGACCCGACGACCCCCGCGCATCGCGCGCCGAGCGCCGTGTTCGAGCAGTTCTCGTCCGAGCCGACCAAAGCCGCAGGCGCGAACGACATCGACCTGATCCTCGACATTCCCGTGCAGCTCACGGTCGAGCTCGGCCGCACCAAGATCGCCATCAAGAACCTGCTGCAGCTCGCGCAGGGCTCGGTGGTCGAGCTCGACGGCCTCGCCGGCGAGCCGATGGACGTATTCGTGAACGGCTGCCTCATCGCCCAGGGCGAAGTGGTCGTGGTGAACGAGAAGTTCGGCATCCGCCTGACCGACATCATCACCCCGTCCGAGCGCATCCGGAAACTGAAACGATGAAGCGTGAAGTAGACATCCGGCGCCTGCACACGACGCCGTACCCGCGGCTGCTCGTGTGCGCCGGAGTCATCGGCGCATCCCTCGTGCTGGCAAAAGCCGCGAAGGCCGCCGACAACGTCGCGCCGCCTGCCGCGGTCGGCGCGGGCAGCCTGCTGCAGTTCGGTCTCGGACTCGCGATCGTGCTGGGGCTGATCGTTGCCGCCGGCTGGTTCATGAAACGCTTTTCGATCGGCCCCGCGGCCGCGGGCACGCTCAAGGTCGTTGCCGGCACCGCGGTCGGCCAGCGCGAGCGCGTGGTGGTGGTCGAGATCGGCGAGACCTGGATGGTGCTCGGCGTCGCACCCGGCCGCGTCAACGCGCTGCACACGATGCCGCGAGGCCAGGTCACGACGACGACGCAGGCTCAGCCTGCGGCAACCCCTGCGGCTTTCGCCGCATGGCTCAAGGAAAAGATGGAAAAACGCGATGCCCGATAAGAAAACCTCCGTGGCGGTCGCTGCGGGAATCGGCACGGCGCTCTTCGCCTTCGCAATGCCGGCGCTCGCACAGACGGGCGGCCTTCCGGCTTTCACCAGCACGCCCGCGGCGGGCGGCGGGCAGAATTTTTCGCTGAGCCTGCAGACGCTGCTCCTGCTGACCTCGCTCTCGTTCCTGCCTGCGGCGCTGCTGATGATGACGGGCTTCACGCGCATCATCATCGTGCTTTCGCTCATGCGCCAGGCGCTCGGAACCCCGGCCTCGCCGCCGAACCAGGTGCTCCTCGGCCTTTCGCTCTTTCTCACCTTCTTCGTCATGTCGCCGGTGCTCGACAGGATTTACACCGAGGCCTACAAGCCGCTGTCGGAGAACCGCATCACGATGGAAGAAGCGCTCGATCGCGGCGCGGTTCCGCTGAAGACCTTCATGCTGCGCCAGACTCGAGAAGCCGACCTCGGCCTGTTTCTCAAGCTCTCGCACCAGGCCGCACCGCCCAAAGTCGAAGACGTCTCGATGCGCGTGCTCATCCCCGCCTACGTGACGAGCGAGCTGAAGACCGCGTTCCAGATCGGCTTCGCCGTATTCATCCCGTTCCTCATCATCGACATGCTCGTTGCGAGCGTGCTGATGTCGATGGGCATGATGATGGTGTCGCCGGTGCTCATTTCGCTGCCGTTCAAGATCATGCTCTTCGTGCTCGTCGACGGCTGGAACCTCCTCATCGGCTCGCTCGCTCAGAGCTTTGGCGTCTGACGAACCCGCCACCCCAGGGAAACTCACATGAACTCGACTGCCGTAATCGCGATGGTGCGCGAGGCGCTGGAGCTGACGCTCCTCATCTCCGCACCGCTGCTCCTCACCGCGCTGGCCGTGGGCCTGCTCATCAGCGTCTTCCAGGCCGCGACCCAGATCAACGAGATGACGCTTTCGTTCATCCCGAAGCTGCTCGGCGTGTTCGTGGCGATCGTCATTTCCGGTCCGTGGATCCTGCAAATGCTGATCGACTACACGCAAAGGCTTTTTGCGGGCATTCCGGGAATGGTGGGGTGAAGAAAGGGCAGTGTTGAGTGTTGAGTGTTGAGTTTTTAATCAAGTGGACCTATGGCTTCGGGGCTGCGGACGGTAAAGCGCGATGCCGCGCTCGCCCACTAAACACTCGACATTAAACACTCACAACTGTTTCCATGATTTCCTTCACTTCAGCGCAGCTCGACGCGTGGCTCGTCGCGTTCATCTGGCCTTTCACGCGGATACTCGGGCTGCTTGCCGTCGCGCCGGTCACCGGCGGCGCGCAGTTTCCCGCCCGCGGCAAGATCGGCCTCGCGGTCCTCATCAGCCTCGTCGTCGCGCCGACGATCACCGGCCTTCCGAAGATCGATCCCGGCTCGTGGGCCGGGCTGTTCATGCTCGCGCACGAGCTCGTCATCGGCGTGGCGATCGGCTTCGCGATGCGCCTCGTGTTCGTCGCTGTGGAAATGGCCGCCGAGCTCATGGGCCTGCAGATGGGGCTGGGCTTCGCGCAGTTCTACGACGTATCGGCGCAGGCCGCGGTCCCGGTGCTCGGCCGCTTCTTCGGCCTCGCCGCGACGCTCACTTTCCTCGCGATCAACGGACACCTGCTGCTCATTTCGGTGCTCGCCGACAGCTTCACGACGATGCCGGTCGGCAGCGGCACGAGCGCCGTTTTCTGGAAGACCCTCGCCTCGTGGGGCGGCTACATGATCTACGCGGCGCTCTCGCTCGCCATGCCCGTGATCGCCGCGCTGCTCATCACCAACCTCGGCCTCGGCGTGCTCACCCGCGCCGCGCCTCAACTCAACATCTTCGCGGTCGGCTTTCCGATCACGCTGATGATCGGGCTCGTCGCCGCTTTCCTTTCGGTGCCTTACTTCCTGCCGATCTTCGAGCACCTCGTCGGCGAAGTGGTGAACATGCTGTTGAGCCTGAGGCCTTGAAAAGCCGTAAAGGGTAAATGGCGAATCGTGAATCGCTCGATTCACTGGAGCCGCCGCCCACGATTTACGATTTACCATTTACGAGCAACGCTCGACGTCGATGCTAAAATCCGCCGGTCACCGCGGAAAACGCATCACGATGAATCCAGCACTCGCCGAAGATCATTACGTTCTCGCTCCCGGCTTCATCCCGCCGGAGCGCGCCGCAGCGCTCGCCGCCGAATTCGCCGAAGCCGAACGGCAGGGCCGCTACACCAAGGACGCCCAGGCGCCGAACTCGCCCGCGGTATACAACTTCCTGCCGTTCGTACGGCTGATGGTCGAGAAAGTCCCGCGCGTGTCGGAGATGTGCGGCGAGCCGGTGCTCCCGACCTACACCTACGCGAGAAGCTACAAGCACGGCGAGATCCTGCATCGTCATCGCGACCGCGACGCGTGCGAGATCAGCTTTACGCTCAATCTCGCGCAGGACGCCGACTGGCCGATCTACATCCAGAAGCCCAGCGGTGAAGAAGTCGCGGTGGCCCTCGCCCCGGGTGACGCGGTGATGTATCTGGGGTGCGACACCGACCATTGGCGCCAGCGCTACACCGGCAGGAGCCACATGCAGCTCTTCATTCATTACGTGCGAGCCCACGGCCCGCGCGCCTACACTTTCTTCAACATCGCGAGAAAGCCGCCTGACGAACACGAGAAAGCCGCGGCGTTCGAAGGCAACGTGCGCCAGGCCGAGCGCCTGCCGACTTCGATCGAGCTCGAGCAGCAGGTGCGGCCTTTCACGCGCGACGTGCAGAAAGTCGGTCGCAACGAGCCCTGCCCCTGCGGCTCCGGCAAGAAGTTCAAGCACTGCCACGGCTAATCGGGGACAGACCCCGATATTCACATCTGTGAATATCGGGGTCTGTCCCCGATTTCTTTTGGCCTATGGTGTCCACCTGGTGCGTCGGTTCGGCGTTGAAGCCGTAAATGACTGCCACAGGGGGGTAAGCCATGGCACGCCAGGCGCGGTTGCGACTCGCCAATCGTCCGATTCATGTCACCCAGCGCGGAAACAACCGGGCTGCGTGTTTTTACGGCGACGGCGATTACTTGTTCTATCTGCATAACCTTGCCGAGCAGTCCGGGAAGTACGCCTGCACGGTCCATGCGTATGCGCTCATGACAAATCATGTGCACCTGCTGATCACGCCTGAGGATGCGAGCGGCGGGTCCCAACTGATGAAGCATCTGGGGCAGCGTTACGTCCAGTACTTCAACCGCATGCATGGACGCAGCGGCACGCTGTGGGAAGGCCGCTTCAGGTCGAGCATCGTCGAGGAGCAGGCTTACCTGCTGCGATGCTATCGCTACATCGAGCTCAATCCGGTGCGCGCCGGGATGGTCGCTCATCCTCGCGATTACGTGTGGTCCAGCTATCGAACCAATGCTGAGCAGGCGCCATCCACGATTGTCACGCCCCACTCGGAATACCTGGAACTCGCCGGCGATGACGCGAGACGCGCAGCCGCGTACCGCGGGCTGTTCGAATCGAAGCTCGATGATGAGGCTATGGAGGAAATCCGCGGCGCGGCGCGTGGTGGATACGTGCTCGGACGTCGTGGATTCCGCGCGGCGGTCGCGGCAGTGCTGCAGCGGCGCGTCGAGCCGGGCTCCGCAGGCCGCCCTTCAAATCGGGGACAGACCCCGATTAAGCGGTGCCAAACATCGGGGGCCGTCCCCGATTCGGGTCAGGAAAATCGGGGTCTGTCCCCGATTTAGCGCGACCGGCCGTCGAACTGCTTGACCGGCAGCGAGGAAAAATCGAAGTCGTCCAGACACCGGACGTTCACGGCCGCCATCGGCTTGCCCGAGGGGTCGGCAGCCTCGGCGAACGGGTGGATTCCGCACGTCGCGCAGAAGTGGTGTTTGATCGCGTGCTTGTTGAAGGTGTAGGTGCTCAGGCCTTCTTCAGGCGTGCCCAGGCGCAGATCGGCGCGCGGGACGAACCACAGCAGCGATCCCTTCTTCGAGCAGATCGAGCAGTTGCATTCCATGACTTGCGTCACTTCGCCTTCCACCTCGAAGGCGATTGCGCCGCAGTGGCAGCTTCCGTTGTAATTCATGACGCGCTCCGGTTGTCGAAGAGATGCACAAGTCTAAAGCAGCGGCGGCCGGACCTCTTGTCATTCATCGTCTGGTTCCTTGTGGGGCGCACCCGATCGGGCCGCAAGACAATGCTACGCAGACGGCAGCGCAGTGGGGAGTAACAAGATCGTCGTGAATCCGGCCAGAGAAGGCGACGCCCGCGCACCAACGAAAATCGGGGTCTGTCCCCGATTTAGCCGGGATTAATCGGGGTCTGTCCCCGATTTACCGGAGTTCGACGACGCCCGAGGCGACGCGCTGCGCGATCGTGACTTTTGATTCGATGCCTTCGGAGTACGAGAGGATCTCGTACTCGGCGAAGCCGCCTTCATGCTGCAGCTTCTCGGCAGCGCGCCTGAAGACCCAGTTGCTCTCGCCTTCGCCGCCGGTGAAGAAGCGCTTCATGGTCATGTTCACGCGATAACGGCGCGTGCCGAGCGGCTCGACTTCGACTTTCCAGTTCGGAGCGAGCGGATCGATGATCGCATAGATGATCCCGCCGGCGACGATGGCTTCGGCCGGTATCGTCAGCGACGGGCTCACGTTGAGCGTGCGCGCGGGAATGAGGGTGCGAGGTCCGGAGTAATCGTCCATGCTGTGGCAGCCGGACACGCAAAGCACCGAGCCCGCAGCGAGCGCGCCGATCAGCGCACGTGCCGTCGCCCTGACGGAAAACATCGCGACGGCAGTCATCGCAGGAAGTCGAAAAGCTTCAGGCTCGTCACCGTCACGAACGACTTCTGCGCGGCTTCGAGGCTGAACTGTTTCTGGGCGAGGGTCGACAGCGCCTGCGCGTAATCGAGGTCCTGCAGCCGCGACAGGTCTTCCTCGTAGTGCAGGTTCATGTCCTCGGTCGTGAGCTTGACGTTGTCGAGCTCCTGCATGCGGATGCCCACCGCGGAGCGCGTGGTCAGGATCTGGTCGAGCCCGCGGTCGAGACTCGCCGAGGTCGCGTTGAGCCCGCTCTGGTAAATCGCCTTGGGCGCCTCGCCGATCGCGACGCCGTTTTTCAGTCGGGTGACGAGGTCGTGAACCGTCGAGAACACGTCCTTCGTATCGGCCGGGCGCACGGTGAACTTGTCGCCGCTCAAAGGCGCGCCGCTGATGTCGACCTGTATGCCCGCATCGAAAGGCGTGGCGATCGGGTCGCCCGCCTGACGCTGCAGGTCGATGGCCACACCGGGCTTGTAGACCCTCGCATACGGACCTGCCGCGGGCGCGGCGCCGGTCAGCATCGAAACGTTGTTCGTGCTGTCGACGATGTCGTAAGTCGTGACCGGCGGGGTCGCGCCGCTCACGTCAAACTGTATCGTGTAGTCGCGGCTGTTCGCGGGATTGTTCCAGGCCTGCGCGTTGCGAACGATGCCGGGGCCGACCATGCCGCCACCGGTGTTCGTCGGAACAGGCTCGGGGACGAACGAGCCGTTGCCTTCGCGCGCGCGCTGGAACACTTCGACACCGCTGTCGCCGACTGCGATGCGGCGCTGCGGCCCGATCTGCACGAGGCGCTGGCCTTCGTCGCCGGAGAAAGCCACGACGCCCGGGGTCGTCTCCGCGAACGGCTGAGTCGACGCCTGAAAGCCCGAAAAGAGATACTGGCCGTTGCCGTCGGTGCGGTTAGCGATACCGAGGAGCTCGTTGTAAAGCCCCTCGACTTCAGTCGCGATGCTCGCGCGGTCCTGGTTCTGCAGGCCCGGATTTCCCGCCTTCACGATGAGCGTCTTCACGTCCTGCAGCACCCGGGTCGCATCGCCGAGCGCATCGACCTCGAGCTGCAGCGACGACTGGGCGTTCTCCGCGTTCAGTCCGTACTGGGTGTTGACAGACTTCGCCTGATTCAGCCCGACGATCCCCGCCGCCGCGATGGGATCGTCCGAAGGCTTGACCACGCGCCGGCCCGCCGAAATCTGCTGCTGCAACTGGAGCTGCTCGGTCTGCGGGCGCTGAACGCCGCGCATGCCGAGCTCGTACATCATGTTCGTGGAAAGACGCATGCTTATGCTCCGAGCCGCAGGATGGTGTCGAACAGGGTGGACGCGACTTCGATGACTTTGCTAGAAGCCTGATAGGCCTGCTGGTAGCGCAGCAGGTTCGCTGCTTCCTCGTCGAGATTCACGCCGGAGAGCGACTGCTGCGATTCACGCGCGCGCACGGCGATCGTGTCCTGCGCATCGGAGGCGATCTGCATCTCGCGCCCGGTGTTGCCGACCGAGCTCGTGAGCTGGCCGTAGGCGCCCTGATACGAGGTCGTTCCGTTGTTGAGCGTGTTGGCCAGCTGGAGATCGGCGAGACGGGCCGCGTTGCGGCTGTCGGCCGTGCCGTTGCTGTTCGAGGTGACGTTGAACGTGTCTCCCGTCGCCGGCGTGCCGGTGATCTTCACCGTCCATCCGTTATACGTGATGCTGCCGCCGGAGGTGTACGCGACACCGACCGGGTTGCCGGTACCGGTGCCGGTCACGTTGAAAGTCGTCGGGCTGGTGAAGACGATCGACACCGGCTGCTGCACGTTCGCGTTGAGCGGGCCGTTGACGATGCCGTCGTCGATCCGCGCCGCACCGGTGTTGGCTGACGCCGACGCGGTGCGCATCGGGGCGGCGGCGGCGATCGCGTTCGGGTTGGTGACGGCGACGGTCAGGTTGCGCGCGGTGTAGCGCGTCGGTTCGATGAAGAAGCTGTCGCCGTTCGCCGGCGCGCCGCCGCTCAACTGGATCGAGATGCCGTCGACCGTCTGCGGCAGCGTCGCATAGCTCGTCATCGTATTGTCCGAAAGACGCGTGAGCTGATACGCGCCTCCGGTGAACACGAGGCGATAATTGCTGGACGTCAGCGCGGACGCGCTGGCGAGGCCGGCGGTGATCGTCGCGGTTCCTGCATTGCCCGCGTTACCGGTCACGGTGCCCTGCATCGGCTGGAAGAAGTCGCCGCCGAGCCCGCCCTGCAGATCCTGGCCCAGACGGTGCTGCGCGTTGAAGGTTTCGGTCAGGCCCGCCGCGATCCGTCCGAGCTGGTTCTGGGTATCCGCGAGCGTCGTGGAGCGGAACGAAAGCAGCGCGCCGAGGCTGCCGGCGCTCAAGGTCGAGGGCGTCATCAACACCGATGTGCCGCCGGTGCGATACACGACGTCGGTCTGGTCCGGCACTTCCGCGGACGGCACGGCCGCGAGGCTGTAGGCCTGGGTGCCGACCACGAGCGCCTGCCCCGAACCGATGCTGACGCTCACGTTACCGTCAGGCTGCGTGACCGCGGTCGCGCCGACCATCGAGTTGAGCTCGCCGATCAACTGATCACGCTTGTCGAGCAGGTCGTTCGGCTGATTGTCGGGGCTGGCGCCGGTCGCGGAGATGCGCGCGTTGAGCGACGCGATCTCGCGCGCATACGCGTTGACGCTCGAGATCGTGCTGTCGATCTGCGCATTGACCCCGCGGTTGATTTCGACCAGGCGGTTGTCGAGTGACTGGAAGCGCGCGGCCAGCGTATTCGCCGACGAGATCATCGCCTGCCGCGAGGACGCCGAAGCGGGATTGCTCGCGACCTCGTGCACGCTCGAGAAGAAAGTCTGGAGCTGGGGCGCGAGCCCTGCGCTGGGGTCGCTCAGCAGGTTGTCGATCTGCGCCACCTGCGAGTTGTACGCGGCGTAGTAGCTCGCCTGCGACTGTGCACGGTTCGCCTGGCCGTCGAGGAAATCGCTGTAGACCCGACGCACCGTCTCGACGTTGACGCCCGTCCCGATGAAACCGTTGCCGGTCATCAGCGGGGTCGCATTGCTCTGCACCACCTGCTGGCGGTGGAATCCGGCGGTGCTCGCGTTGGCGATGTTATGCCCGGTCGTGACCAGCCCTGCCTGGGCGGCGGTCAGACCTGAAATACCAATGCCGAATAACCCGCTGGACATGGGGTGCCTTTAGACGTTCTCTTTGACGTTAACGGCACGCGGCCGCAAAACTTTCGCGCTCACGCCGAAAGCCCCTGCCGCATGACGCTGCCGGTGATGATGCGCGTGAGCTTGCTCGCATACGCCGGATCGGTCGCGTAGCCGGCTTTCTGGAGTCCTTTGGCGAACGCCTGGGGGTCGTTTCCCGCCTGGAGGACCGAGGCGTAGCGCGGATTGCTCTTCAGCAGATTGGCGTAATCCTTGAACGCTTCGCCGTACGAGGAATACTGCCTGAACTTGTCGACTACTTTCTGTTTGACGCCGGCTACGAACTCGGTCGTCTTCGCCGCCGCGGTCCCGCCATCCCACGAGCGCCCGGCTTTCACGCCGAAAAGGTTGTGGGTCGTGCTGCCGTCGTGCGCCTTGATCTCGCGGCTGCCCCAGCCGGACTCCAGCGCGGCCTGGCCGATGATGAAATGGGGCGGCAGCCCGGTTTCTTTCGCGGCTTCGACCGCGTGCGGCCACATCTTGTCGATGAATGCGCGCGCTTTCGAGGTCGCGCCCACCGGAGGCGCAGGCGCGGCTGCGCCGGTCTCACCGACAGGGGCGGTCTGCTGGTTGCGCTGCGCACCGCCGTTCAGGTTGAGCGCAGGCGCGATCATGCCCGCGGCTTCCGCCGCCGCGCTGCCGCTGCCGCTCGCGCCGGGCGCGTTTTTCGAAAGCTGTTTCGCCATGACGTCGGCGAGACCGATACCGCGCGCGGACATCGCCTGCGCGAGCTGCTGGTCGAGCATCCCGGTGTACATGCGGGTCTGCTCGCTGTCCATCATTCCATCCTGCGGCGTCGCATCGCGCATGCCTTTGAGCAGCATGTTGACGAACAGGGTCTCGAACTGCCGTGAAGCGTCCTTGATCGCCTTGTCGGGAGCTGCGCCCGCGTCCGAGCGCAGCCGCTCGAGGCTGCGCGGGTCGAGCGCGAGGGCCGAGGAGACTGCGCCGGAACCGGGCTTCATCAGATGATCTCGAGCTCTGCGCGCAGCGCGCCGGCGGCTTTCATCGCCTGGAGGATCGACAGCAGATCCTGCGGCGTCGCGCCGATGGCGTTGAGCGCTTTGACCACTTCACCCAGGTTGGCGCCGCGCACCATCATGAGCTGGCCTTTGTCCTGCTTGATCTCGATCTGCGTGCGCTCGGCGACGACCGTCTGGCCGCCCCGCGAAAACGCGGTGGGCTGGCTGATCACCGGCTCGGTCGAGATCGACACCGACAGATTGCCGTGCGCGACCGCGCACGTTTCGACGGTCACGGTCTGGTTCATGACGACCGAGCCGGTGCGGGCGTTGACGATCACCTTCGCCGACGCGCTTCCGGGCGTCACGTTGAGGCTTTCGATGCGCGAGAGAAACGCCACGCGCTGAGTCGCGTCCTCGGGTGCGCTCACCTGCACGGTGCGTCCGTCGATCGCGGTCGCGATGTCGCCGAAAGCGCCGTTGATCGCGCCGACGATGCGTTCGGTCGTCGTGAAGTCTGTCGCGTTGACCGCGAGCGTGATGGTGCCGTCACGTCCGAGCCCCGTCGGAACCACGCGCTCGACCGACGCGCCGCCGCTGATGCGCCCGACGCTCAGGTGATTGACCGTGACGCTGCTGCCCCCGCCGGAGGCGCCGACGCCGCCGACCAGCACGTTGCCTTGCGACAGCGCGTAGACCTGTCCGTCCGCGCCCTTGAGCGGCGTCAGGAGCAGCGTACCGCCGCGCAGTGATTTCGCGTTGCCCAGAGACGAGACCGTGACGTCGAGCTGCTGGCCCGGGCGTGCGAACGCCGGGAGCGACGCAGTCACCATGACCGCGGCGACGTTCTTCAGTTGCAGGTTGGTTCCGGCCGGAAGCGTGACGCCGAGTTGCGAGAGCATCGTCACCAGGCTCTGGATCGTGAACGGGGTCTGCGTGGTCTGGTCGCCCGTGCCGTCGAGACCGACGACGAGGCCATATCCGATCAGCGCGTTGGAGCGCACGCCCTGGATCGAGACGAGGTCCTTGATGCGTTCGGCGTAGGCCTCAGGCGGCGTGAGCCCGAGCCCGGCGAACACGAGAGACGGCAGTACCGCCCTCATCATAAATTGTGCTATCGCGTGCATGCGAACGACTCCGGTCAGAACGGCAGTACGTTGAGGAAGAAGCGCGTGAGCCAGCCGGTCTGCTGGTTCTCGGCGACCGCGCCGCTGCCGCGATACTCGATACGCGCGTCGGCGATCTGCGTCGACTGCACCGTGTTGCCGGCGGTGAGCTGGATCGGGTTGATGACGCCGGAGAGCCGGATGAACTCCGAGCCCTGGTTGATGCCGACCTGCTTCTCACCGCTCACGAGCAGGTTGCCGTTGGGCAGCACTTCGGTGACGGTGACCGTGATGATGCCGGTGAAGCCGTTGGCGCTGGCACTCTCGCCTTTCCCGTCGAACGAGAAATCGGACGTGGCGCCGAGGTTCGAGCCCAGGAACGACTTGCCCGGAAGACCCTGGAGAGCCGTCACGCCGAACTTGTTGTTGCTCCCGCGCGCGGTGTTGGTGTTCGACTTCTTGCTCGCGTCGGTTTTCTCGGTGATCTGCACCGTGATGATGTCGCCGACGTTGCGCGCGCGGCGGTCTTCGAAGAGCAGCCCGCTGGAGAAGCCTGCGGAGTAGATCGAGCCTTCGGTGCGCGCGACCGCAGCCGGCGCCGAAGGGCGCACGCTGATCGGCTGGTGCACGCTGGTGGGCGGCGTGGCGGTGATGCAGCCGGTGGTTGCGGTGACAACGAGCGCGGCGGTGAGTATCAGTTTGGTGGTCATCGTAGTCCTAATCCTGTGCTTTCGAACCCGTATATGTCCGGGCAGTACACCGGGGTCAGTCCCCTAAAAACCGGGGACAGACCCCGAGTTACGCGCTACGCGCCGGTTAGAGTTGCGCCAGCTTCTGCAGCATCTGGTCCGAAGTCTGGATCGCCTTGGAATTGATCTCGTAGGCGCGCTGGGTCTGGATCATGCCGACGAGCTCTTCGACGACGTTCACGTTCGAGGTCTCGACGTAGCCCTGGTTGAGCAGGCCCATGCCGTTGGTGCCGGGGGCGTTCGTCCCGGGTGTGCCCGAAGCGGCCGTCTCGATGTACAGGTTCTCGCCCATGCTCTGCAGGCCCGCCGGATTGACGAAGCCGCTCAACTGGAGCGAGCCGACCTGGGTCGGCGCGGTCTGGCCGGAACGCGTGACCGAGACCACGCCGTCGCGGCTGATCGTGATCGAAAGCGTGTTGGGCGGAATCGTGATCGCGGGCTGGACCTGGAAACCGCTCGCCGTGACGAGCTGGCCCTGCGCGTTCACCTGGAAAGCGCCGTCACGCGTATACGCGGCGGTGCCGTCGGGCATCTGCACCTGGAAAAAACCGTTGCCCTGGATCGCGACGTCGAGGGGGTTCGAGGTCTGCTGCAGGTTGCCCTGCGAGAACAGGCGTTCGGTGGCGACGGGTTTTACGCCGGTGCCGAGCTGCAGGCCCGAAGGGAGCTGGGTCTGCTGCGACGACTGCGCACCGGGCTGGCGTATGGTCTGGTACAGGAGATCCTCGAACACCGCGCGGCTTTTCTTGAAGCCGTTCGTGCTCACGTTCGCGAGGTTGTTCGCGGTGACATCCATCTGGGTCTGTTGTGCATCCAGCCCCGTTTTCGAAATCCAAAGCGATCGGATCATGGTCTAGCCTCTGAGGTTGCGGTGCTGGCCTAGCGATTCATCGAAAGTAACTGGGTCGCCTGGCGATCGTTGCCGTCGGCGTTCTGAAGCACTTTCATGTGCATGTCGAACTGGCGCGCGAGCGAGATCATGCTCACCATCGCCTCGACCACGTTCACGTTGCTGCCTTCGAGCGCCCCGCCCTGCACTTTGACTTTGGGGTCTGCATCCACCGTCACGCCGGGTTTCACCCGGAAGATACCGTCGTCGCCGCGCACCAGAGCCTGCTCCGGCGGGTTCACGAGCTTCATGCGGCCGATGCTGATGACCTGTGTGGCCTGGTTCGTGTTCGGTACCGTCGACACGGTGCCGTCGCTGCCCACGGTGATGCGGGTGTTCTCGGGAACCGATATGGGACCGCCGTCGCCGAGCACGGAGAGCCCGTTGCGAGTCTGCAGAACCCCGTTGACGTTCACCTGCAGGCTGCCGTTGCGCGTGTAACCTTCGGAGCCGTCGCCCATCTGGACCGCGATCCAGCCCGCACCCTCGATCGCGACGTCCAGATCGCGTCCCGTCTGCTGGATCGGACCCGGGTTGAAATCCGGGACCGCCGTCGAGTCGACCACGAAGGCGCGAGTCGCCGCGCCGTCGCCCTGCGTCTCCGCGGCGCGAAAAGCGCTCACCTGCGCACGGAAACCCGTGGTGGCGACGTTGGCGAGGTTGTTCGACACCGCCGCCTGCTGCTGCATCATCTGTTTCGCGCCGCTCATCGCGACGTAAATCATGCGATCCATGGTCTACCCTTCACTCAGCATTCAAGCCGTCATCAACGCAGGTTGACGATGGTCTGCAGCACCTGGTCCTGCGTCTTGATCGTCTGCGCGTTCGCCTGATACGAGCGCTGCGCGGTGATCATGGCCACCAGCTCCTGCGTGAGATCGACGTTCGAGTCTTCCACCGACGCCGATTGCAGCGAGCCCAGGCTGCCGCTCTGCGGCGAACCGATCACCGGCCCACCCGACTCGGAGGTCTCCTGCCAGAGGTTGTCGCCCATGCTGCGCAGGCCCTGGGGATTCGCGAAGTTGGCGAGGACGACCTGGCCGAGGGTGTTCGCCTGGCCGTTGGTGTAGCGTCCGGAGACGAGCCCATTGTCTGAAACGTCGAAGCCGGTGAGGCGTCCCGAGGTGTAGCCGTTCTGCGAAAGCGTGGTCACGCCGAAGTCGGCGCCGAACTGGCTCGTGCCGGTGAAATCCATCTGCATCGCGAGCGGGGTCACGGCGCCGCCGCCCACGGTGAGCTGAACACCGGTCATCGGCTGTGTGGTCGTCAGCGTGCCGCTGCTGTTGAAGTTCAGGGTCACAGGGTTGCCCGCACCGGCGCCCAGGTCCACACCGGCGACCGGGCCGCCGTCGACCGTCGCGTGCATGTTCCACTGGCCCGGCGTCGCTGTTTTCACGAAATACATCGTGAGCGCGTGCGAATTGCCGAGCGAGTCGAAAATCGCGCTCGAGGTCGAGCTCGTGTAGGTCGCGACGTTGGTCGGGTTGAACGCGGCGGCGATGGGAGTCGAGCGCGAATCGAGGTTGAGCGTGCCTGCCATCTGGGTGGTCGCCGACGGATCGATGTCCGCAGTGGCCAGTTTCAGCGGCACCGGCGCGGACGCGACGATGTTGTTCAGGTTGTCGACCGTGTAACCGGTGAGCCGCAGGCCGTCGGAGTTGACGATGTAGCCGCTGCCGTCCAGGTGCATCTGGCCGTTGCGCGAATACGCCGCGCTGCCGTTGCTGTCGAAGCGGAAGAAGCCGCGCCCATTGATCGCGAGATCGAGCGGGCTGTTGGTCACCGTGATGTTGCCCTGCGTGAATTCCTGCTGCACCTGCGCAACCTTCACGCCGATGCCGACGTTGCCGGCGCCTCCGCCTGCGAGCGAGCTCGCGAACACGTCGGCAAAGATCGCGCGCGAGCTCTTGAAGCCGACGGTGTTCGCGTTCGCGACGTTATTGCCGATGATGTCGATGTTCTTGGCGGAAGCGTTGAGGCCGCTCAGTCCTGATTGGAAACCCATGTTTGCAAGCTCCGATTAAAGGATTTGTTTGACGTCGGACATGCCGATGCTGCCGCCGCCTTTGAGGTTGAGAGTCATGCCGCCGGCGCCCAGAGAGACGCCGTCGACCGTGCCGAGCGTGATCGGCTCTGCCGGGATCGCCGTGTTGCCGCGTGCGGCGGTCACCTGGAAAACATACTGTCCCGCCGCGGCGGTCGTTCCGGCGTCGGTCTTGCCGTCCCACTCGAAACCGGACACGCCGGTGTTCGCCGAGCCGAGCTCGATGCGACGAACCACGGTGCCGGCCGAGTCCGCGATCGCGACGTACACGCGGTCGGCGGGCTGCGTGAGGTTCACCGCGCCGGTCGCCTTGCCGTTCTCGAGGTTGAGATACGAGCCCGTCGCGTACACCTGCCTGCCGATCATCGACGCGGACTGCACCGACTGCGACGCGAGCAGCGACGACGAAAGTCCCTGCACCGTGGTGTTGAGCTTCTCGATGCCGCTCACGGTGTTGATCTGCGCGAGCTGGGAAGTGACCTGCGCGTTGTCGAGCGGATTGAGCGGATCCTGGTTCTTCATCTGGGTGACGAGGAGCTTGAGGAAGCGGTCCTGCTGCTCCGTGCTGCTGGTGGCGCCGGTCGCGGACGACGAGCTTCCCGCGAGCGCAGAGGCGTTCGTGGCCGGGGCATTGGTCGCGTTGGCGTCCGTGCCGGTCGTGCTGCCGGACGAGCTGGTCAGTGTCTTGAGCGAGCTCAGGACCGAGAGACCGGTCCCGATTGCAGCGAGTATGGGAAGCATGTGGCGTTTCCTTGGTCTGGGGCGTTACGGGGCTGGCCTGGCCGCTTACTGGCCTATCTGCAGCGTTTTGAGCAGCAGCGTCTTGGCGGTGTTCATGAGCTCGGCATTCGTCTGGTAGGAGCGCGACGCCGAGATCATGTTGACCATCTCTTCGATCACGTTCACGTTGGGCATGCTCACGTAACCGTCCTTGTCCGCGAGCGGGTGGCGCGGGTCGTGCACGCGCCGGCCCGGAGTCTGGTCTTCGGCGATCTCTGAGACACGCACACCGACCGCGTTGTCCGGCGTCACCGGCTGCGCCGAGAACACGACCTGCTTCGCCTTGTACGGCTGTCCCGTAGAAGACGTCACGCTGTCTGCGTTCGCGAGATTGCTCGCGGTGGTGTTCAGGCGCTGCGACTGCGCGGTGAGCGCGCTGCCCGAGATGTCGAGTATGCTGAAAAGTGACATGGCGTTTACCCTGGGGGCTGACCCGGTTTGATCTGCGGTTATCCCTGTATGACCGCGAGCATCGACTTGATCTGGCTGCTCACGAACATGATCTGCGCTTCGTAGCGGATCGAGTTCTCGGCGAACTGCGCGCGCTCGACGTCGATGTCGACGGTGTTGCCGTCGGCGCTGCGCTGCACCGCGCTGCGATACATCAGCTCGGCGCCGAGCGGCGCGCCGTTGTCCGCGCCCGCGGGATGCAGCGGCGCCTGAAGCTTGCCCTGTGCGGCCTGCGCGTTCTTCAGCGCGGAGACGAAATCGATGTCGCGGGCCTTGTAGCCCGGCGTGTCGGCGTTCGCGATGTTGGACGCGATCAACTTCTGCCGCTCGGCGTGCAGGCCCAGCGCGGCCTGGTGCAATTGAAACAGTCCATCGAGCTTGGTCATCTCTAGTGCTCCCGCTTCTTGGCGTGGATCGAATAGTAGGAGGAGAGGCGCGATAACGATCGGCAGATAAGGCAGGGAAAACCGGTTCAATTTCGAAGCTGGCGAGTGCGTTTTTTCCGGGAGAATGCAACCCTTACCAGACCCGCTGCACCCGTAGCGGCGTCGGCTTCGAGCCCAGGACAGACGATGAAACGACTCCTCAGAATCACCGTTTTCGCACTGCTGGCGGCGTGGATCGCGGCGGCACAGGCGCAATCTGCACCGGCGAGCGCCCTTCCCGTCCAGGCCCAGCAGCCCCACGCCACGATCCAGCGCGCGATCGAGGAATTCCTGCGGGTCCAGACGAGCGGTCTGCCCGGCAAGGCGACTTACACTGCCGGCGCGATCGATCCCCGGCTTGCGCTGGCCGCATGCGGATCCATGGACGTCTTCAGCCCGCCGGGGAGCCGCCTGTGGGGCACGAGTTCGGTGGGGGTGCGCTGCGGCGCGCCGACCCCGTGGACCATTTACGTGACCGTCACCGTGCGCGTGACCGGCCCTTACCTCACCAGCGCCCGCGCGCTCGCTTCCGGGCAGGCGCTCAGCGAGGGTG
>JAQGMV010000473.1 GCA_028292225.1 Betaproteobacteria bacterium | reverse complement strand
TTCAGGTCGGGCGGCAAGGCGGGCAAATAGATCCGCAGCTCGAAGGCATCCACCGCCGCACGTTCGTCGTCGACGGGAAGCAGCGCCCATGAGCAACACCCTGCTGACCGCCCTGGCTCTGATGCTGGTGATCGAAGGCCTGCTGCCCTTTCTCCTGCCTGCATTGTGGCGCGACACCTTTCGGCGCCTGACTGAGATGGGCGACGGGCAGATCCGTTTCATCGGGCTCACCTCGATGCTTGCCGGCCTGCTGCTGCTCTACGTCGTCCGGCAGTGACGCTAAAAGCGTAGTCGCCGTTTCCTCTATAATTCCGCGATTTCACCCTGGATTTTCAGCTCATGCGCGCTTGGCTCCTGCCGGAGTACATCGAGGATATTCTGCCGCCCCAGGCCGGGAGGATCGAGCGCCTGCGACGCGACATACTCGATCTGTTCCAGGCGCATGGTTACGAGCTCGTCATGCCGCCGCTGCTCGAGTACGTCGATTCACTGCTGACCGGAACCGGGCACGACCTCGATCTGCAGACCTTCAAGCTGGTCGACCAGCTTTCCGGACGCATGCTCGGCGTGCGCGCGGACATCGCGCCGCAGGTCGCGCGCATCGACGCGCATCTGCTCAATCGCGGCGGAGTCACGCGCCTGTGCTACTCCGGAAGCGTGCTCCATACGCTCCCGAACGGCATGAACCGCACCCGCGAGCCGCTGCAGATCGGGGCGGAAATCTACGGGCACCCCGGCATCGAGAGCGATGTCGAGATTCAGCAGCTCATGATGCGCTCGCTCGAGGCGGCCGGTGTGTCGGACGTGTATCTCGACATCGGCCACGTTGGCATATTCCGCGCGCTGGTGAGCCGCGCGCGGCTGCCGCAGGACACCGAAGCCGAGCTTTTCAGCGCGATGCAGGTCAAGGATGCGCCTGCGGTGCGCGAGCTCACCAGAAAACTGCCGCGCGCGGCAGCGGAAGCTTTCGCCGCGCTCCCCGAGCTCTACGGCGGGGCCGAAGTGCTGAAGGATGCGGCGCGTCGTCTTCCCGCGCATCCGGAGATCAAGGCTGCGCTCAAGGATCTGAAAGCGCTGTCGGAGCGCTTGAGCGAAGTCGCGCAGATCCGCTGCTTCGATCTGGCTGAGCTGCGCGGTTATCACTATCACAGCGGCGTCGTGTTCGCGGCGTATGTGCAGGGACAGTCTTCCGCGATCGGGCGCGGCGGTCGCTACGACGAGGTCGGCAAGGCTTTCGGCCGCGCGCGTCCGGCCACCGGGTTCAGCATGGATTTGCGCGAGCTCGCCGCGGTCAGTCCGGGCGAGAGTGCGCGCGTGTGTGTGCTTGCGCCGTACGCGCCGAACGATGCAGCGCTGCAGCGGAGAATCGCGGCATTGCGCGGCGGCGGCACCGCAGTCGTGGTCGATCTTCCGGGCCACTCGCAGGCGGGCGACGGCAGCGGCTGCGACCGCCGGCTGGTTCACCGCCAGGGCAAATGGCTGCTCGAGAAACTCAAGAGTTAGGACTCCAGTTATGGCTAAGAACGTAGTCGTCGTCGGCACCCAGTGGGGGGACGAAGGCAAGGGAAAAATCGTCGACTGGCTCACCGATCACGCGCAGGGCGTCGTGCGGTTCCAGGGCGGTCACAACGCGGGCCACACGCTTGTCATCGCGGGGCGGAAGACGGTTCTGCACCTCATCCCCTCGGGGATACTGCGCGGGCAAGTCGCGTGCTACATCGGCAACGGGGTCGTGCTCTCGCCTCAGGCGCTGATCGAGGAGCTCGAAATGCTCGAGGCCGCGGGCGTAGACGTCGCTACACGCCTGAAGATCAGCGAAGCGTGTCCGCTCATCCTCCCGTATCACGCGGCGGTTGATCGGGCGCGCGAAGCCGCCAAGGGCTCGGCCAAGATCGGCACGACCGGCCGCGGGATCGGGCCGGCATACGAAGACAAGGCGGCGCGCCGTGCGATCCGGCTGCAGGACCTCTTTCATCGCAAGCGCTTCGCCGCGAAGCTGGGGGAGGTCCTCGATTACCACAACTTCATGCTGAAGAATTACTACAAGGCGCCGGTGGTGGATTTCAACCAGACGCTCGACGACAGCCTCGCGCTCGCCGACCGCATCGCGCCGATGGTCGGCGACGTTCCCCGGCTGCTGTATGAAGCCCAGCAGGCGGGTAACAGCCTGCTGTTCGAAGGCGCCCAGGGCACGCTGCTCGACATCGACCACGGCACCTATCCGTACGTCACGTCGAGCAATTGCGTCGCGGGCGCGGCCGCAGCCGGCGCAGGTGTCGGGCCCGGCGGGCTGCACTACGTGCTCGGCATCACCAAGGCGTATACGACCCGCGTCGGTTCGGGCCCTTTCCCCACCGAGCTCGAGGACGAGGTAGGCAGGCAGCTTGCAAGCCGGGGTAATGAATTCGGCGCGACGACCGGCAGGCCGCGGCGCTGCGGCTGGTTCGACGCCGCGGCATTGAAGCGCTCGATACAGATCAACGGCGTTTCGGGGTTGTGCGTGACCAAGCTCGACGTGCTCGACGGCATGGAAGAAGTGATGCTCGGAATCGGCTACCGCTGTCAGGGCCGGCAGAGCGACATCCTGCCGTTCGGCGCCGAGATGCTGGAAGAATGCGAGCCGGTCTACGAGTCACTTCCCGGCTGGACCGAAAGCACCGTCGGTGTGACCGAATTCGGGGCGCTGCCGCAAGCCGCACAGGCTTACCTGAATCGAATGGAGCAGATCTGCGGTGTGCCGATCGACCTCATATCGACCGGCGCGGACCGGGACCAGACGATAGTGCGCAGGCATCCGTTCGAGTGAACGAGGGATGCGGAAACGATGGATGAGACGCCCCATCCGGTGCCCGTCCATCGTTGAAATGAAAAATGCGGAAGGACAGATCCGGAAAGCTCGTTCAGCATTCCGGATTCATCGTTCCGCATTGAAAGTGCTGGTGCCGAGGAAGGGACTCGAACCCCCACGATGTTGCCATCGCTAGCACCTGAAGCTAGTGCGTCTACCAATTCCGCCACCTCGGCGCGAGCGCAATTTTAACTGAACGGGTTCACGGACACAAATGAAGACTCAGCCAAAAAGAGCAGGACCCGCGCGGCGCGTGAGGCGCTCACCGACCAAGACCGGACGTCGATCGCGCGACCCGCACTACGAGCGCGAGCTTGAACGCTACGACGAGCCTTTGCCGAGTCGCGAGTACATCCTCGAAGTGCTGACCGAGCAGGGCGTCCCCATGCCCGAGGAAGAGCTCGCCGATCTGCTCGAGATCAAACCCGACGAGCGCACCTCGTTCCAGCGGCGTCTTGCCGCGATGGAGCGCGACGGCGAGGTCATGCGTAACCGGCGCGGGGACGTGTGCGTCGTCTCCAAGCTCGATCTCGTGCGCGGAACGGTGCAGGGGCACCCCGAAGGTTACGGCTTTCTCATACGTGACGAGGACGGCCCGGACCTTTTTCTCAGCTTCAATGAAATGCAGAAAGTGCTGCACGGCGATCGCGTGATGGCGCGCGTAGGCGAGACCGATCGCCGCGGACGGCCTGAAGGCAAGATCGTCGAAGTGCTCGAGCGCGCCCAGCGTCAGATCGTGGGCCGCATTCGCAGCGAGCATGGGATGCTCCTCGTCGTTCCCGAAAACAAGCGCATCAACCGCGATTTCCTCATCCCGCCCGACCAGAGCCTCGGCGCGAAAGCCGGGCAGGTGGTCAACGTGGAGATCATGGTGCAGCCCTCGAGACACGTGCAGCCGGTGGGGCGCGTCGTCGAAGTGCTCGGCAATTATGCCGACCCCGGCATGGAAATAGAGATCGCGCTGCGCAAGCACGAGTTGCCGTACGTGTTTTCGCGCGAAGTCGAACGCCAGTGCGAGCTCTTTCCGTCCGGCGTGACCGCTGCGGACCGTGAAGGCCGCGTCGACCTGCGCGAACTACCTCTGGTCACGATAGACGGCGAAACCGCGAGGGACTTCGACGACGCGGTGTATTGCGAGCCGCTGCCTGCCAGGCTCTTCGGGCGCGGCAAGGGCGGTTTTCGCGTGGTCGTCGCCATTGCCGACGTCAGTCATTACGTCACTCATGGCGACACGCTCGATCGCGAGGCCCAGGCCCGAGGCAACTCGGTGTACTTCCCGCGGCGGGTGATACCGATGCTGCCCGAGCGCCTGTCGAACGACCTGTGTTCGCTGGTGCCTCACGTAGAGCGTCTCGCCATGGTGTGCGATATGAAGATCGCAGCCGATGGCCAGATGAAGGATTACAAGTTCTACCCGGCTGTGATCCTGTCGCACGCGCGCCTGACCTATACGACGGTCGCGCAAATCCTCGAAAACCCCGAAGGCGATGCATCCAAACGCCAGCCGGAGCTCGTGCCGCACCTGCAAAACCTCAACCGCGTATTCAAGCTGCTTCTCGACGCGCGGCAGGAGCGCGGTGCGATCGATTTCGAGACGATCGAGACTCAGATCATTTTCGACGACAAGGGCAAGATCGAGCGCATCGTCCCGGTGCGGCGCAACGACGCGCACCGCCTGATCGAGGAGTGCATGCTCGCGGCGAACGTCGCGACGTCGGATTTCCTGCTGAAGAAAAAGCAGCCGATGCTCTATCGCGTGCACGAAGGCCCCACCCCGGAGAAGCTCACCGCCTTGCGCGAGTTTCTCAAAGGCTTCGGACTGACCCTCTCCGGCGGAGACACGCCGACCGCGAAGGATTACGCAAAGCTGCTCGCCCGCGTGAAAGACCGCCCCGACGCGCAGCTTCTGCAGACGGTGATGCTGCGCTCGCTGCAGCAGGCGGTATATACGCCGAAGAACGCAGGGCATTTCGGCCTTGCCTACGAGTCATATACCCACTTCACCTCGCCGATCCGGCGCTATCCCGACCTGCTCATCCATCGCGCAATCAAGGCGGTGTTGAAGCGCAAGCGCTACGAGCCCGGCAACTGGGAAGCGCTTGGCGCGCACTGCTCCAAGAGCGAGCGCCGCGCGGACGAGGCGACGCGCGACGTCACCAACTGGCTCAAGTGCTACTACATGCAGGACAAGGTCGGCGAGACCTTCATGGGCACGATCAGCGGAGTCGCCGCTTTCGGTGCCTTCATCGCGCTCGACGAGCTGTACGTCGAAGGTCTGCTCCACATCTCCGAGCTCGGCAAGGACTACTACCATTACGACGCAGCGAAGCACGAGCTCATGGGCGAGCGCACCCACCAGCGCTATCGTCTCGGCGACCGCGTGCGCGTGAAAGTCGTCCGCGTCGATCTCGATACGACCAAGATCGATTTCGTGCTGGCGGACGGCGAGGGTGCAGGCACAGGCGCCAGGGCGCCGAGGGACCAGCCGACGAGCGGCAAGTCCCCGGGTAAGCCATCCGGCAAGGCCTCCGGGCCGAGACGCCGGCGCTGACCACGATGGCTGAAACGCGAATCATCTACGGGTTTCACGCGGTGACGAGCCGCCTGCGCCAAAGCGCAGACAGCGTGAAAGAGCTTTACCTCGACGCTGCACGCGAGGACCGCCGTTCGCTCGATCTCCTGAAAGCGGCCGAAACCCGCGGCGCCCGCGTGATGCGGGTGGACGAAAAACGCCTCGACGGCATGACCCAAAATGCCCGGCACCAGGGCGTTGCCGCGCGCATCGAGGTCGCCCGGCTGCCGACCCATATCGAGGACGTGCTTGAAACGCTCGAAGAGCCTGCGCTGCTGCTCATCCTCGACGGCGTGACCGACCCCCATAACCTCGGCGCGTGCCTGCGGGTCGCCGACGCGATGGGTGTGCACGCGGTGCTCGCGCCCAAAGACCGTGCGGTCGGGATCAATGCGACGGTCTCGAAAGTCGCGAGCGGGGCTGCCGAAACCGTGCCTTACATCGCGGTGACCAATCTCGCCCGCGCGATGCGCGAATTGAAGGACCGTGGGATCTGGCTGATGGGCACCGACGAGCGTGCCGAGCAGGATCTTTTCCAGGTCCGCCTGAAGGGCCCGCTCGCGTGGGTCCTCGGCGCCGAGGGCGAAGGCATGCGCCGGCTCACCCGCGAGCATTGCGACGAGCTCGTGCGGATTCCGATGCTCGGCACCGTCGAGAGCCTCAACGTATCGGTCTCGGCAGGCATTTGCCTGTCGGAGTCCCGGCGGCAGCGCCAGTTACCGCCGAAATCGGTCTAAGGGTTTGTTTTTTATCGGAAGCTGCGTATAATCCGCGCCTTCGGCCAGCCAGGGCACCGGTTGGCCGCACCGGCTGCCGGCGCTTGCACATCATTCACGGCTGCCTCGCTCGTTCGCTGCGGCTTTGCGGACATCATCCTTGCCTCACCGTCTCGCGCATGGCGGGAGGCTTATCCAAAAGGAGCATCATTGATGCGACATTACGAAATCGTTTTCATCGTTCACCCCGACCAGAGCGAGCAGGTTCCCGCGATGGTCGAACGCTATCGCCAGATGGTCACCAGCCATGAGGGCCGGATCCACAGGCTCGAAGACTGGGGTCGGCGCCAGCTCGCCTACCCGATCGAGAAGATCCACAAGGCGCATTACGTTCTCATGAACATCGAGTGCGACAACGAGACCCTCAACGAGCTCGAGCACGCGTTCAAGTTCAACGACGCGGTTCTGCGTCATCTCACCGTCGTCATGAGCGAGGCGGCAACGGCGCCTTCGGCGATGATGAAGGAAGAGAAGTCACGCTCGATGACCACCACCGAAGACGCAGCTAAAGGCGCGCCTGCGACAGGTTCGGCTCCGGCTCCGGCTCCCGCAGCGGCTCCCGCGCCAGCACCCGCAGCCACGCCCGCCGGCGCGTAAGAACCCCCGGTCGAAGTGGACGCGAACGCGGTCACGCTCGAGGGCACGGTGGCCCAGGTCGAACCGCTGCGTCACACCCCGGCAGGTCTTCCGCTGCTGCAGTTCAAGCTGGCGCACAAGTCGGTGCAGATCGAGGCCGGCTTCAAGCGCCAGGTGGAGTGCGAAGTGAACTGTGTCGCGCTGGGTGAAGCTGCAACCCAGCTCTCGCGCATCACGGCGGGGACGCCGATCAGCGTGACAGGCTTCCTGAATCGCAAGAATCGAATGAGCGCGCAACTGGTGTTGCACGCAACGAAAACCGATCTACTGAAGGATACGAACCATGGCAATGATGAGCAGAGCCGCCCGGGCGAGGGCGAAGGCTAAAGCGAAGCTGAAAGGCAAGGGCAAGGACAAGCGCGGCGGCGCGCTGTTCCGTCGCCGGAAGTTCTGCCGCTTCACCGCGGAGAACATCAAGCAGGTCGACTACAAGGATATCGGTATCCTTAAAGACTTCATCAACGAGAACGGCAAGATCATTCCGGCGCGTATCACCGGGACCAAGGCGCGCTATCAGCGACAGCTCTCCGTCGCAATCAAGCGCGCGCGCTTCCTCGCGCTGCTGCCGTACACCGACGTGCACTAAGGAGCGGAGCGATGCAGATCATATTGCTGGAAAAAGTGACGAACCTCGGGTCTTTGGGCGACGTCGTCAAAGTGCGCGATGGTTTCGCGCGTAACTTCCTGATCCCGCAGGGCAAGGCGAAGCGCGCGACGCGCGAGAACCTCGCCCAGTTCGAGCAGCGGCGCGCCGAGCTCGAAAAAGCGCAGGCGCAGCAGCTGAACGAAGCGCAGGACAGGGCGGTGAAGCTCGAAGGGCTCGCGGTGCAGATCGCGCAGAAAGCCGGCGTCGACGGCAAGCTGTTCGGCTCGGTGACCAATGCCGACATCGCCGATGCGCTCAAGCAGCAGGGCTTCGAAGTGCCGAAGGCGGCGGTGCGCATGCCGCAAGGTCCGCTCAAGAACATCGGAGAGCATCCGCTGAAAGTCGCGCTGCATACCGACGTCGTGGTGACCGTGACGGTGACCGTCGTAGCCGAGCCATAATCCCCGGATACGCGCCCGCGAAGTCAAGCGGCGTCTCGGTAAGAAGGTGATGTTCTATTTGTAAACATCACCGATAAAAAGGGCTGGCAACAGCCCTTTTTTTTCGATAAATTGAAACTCGTTCCGGCTTCAAATCTATCGACGTCGTCTGCAGCGTTCGAGCGCTACGCTGTGTCTGCGGCCTTCCGACTCCAGCATCCTGTCTGCGGCATCGGTTCGACGCATTCGCCGTTGCACACGCGGCCTCTGGCCGGCGTGGCCCGGGCTTGACCGGCTTTGCACGTAACACCATAACCATAAGCGCGAGACTATGGCACAGGCTGTCACTTCGATCGTCCGGGACGCACAGCTCGAGGCCACACGCGTGCCTCCCCAGTCGATCGAAGCCGAACAGTCGGTGCTCGGCGGCCTGCTGCTCGACAACGCAGCGTGGGACAAGATCGGCGACGTGGTCGGCGAAGCGGATTTTTACCGCTCGGACCATCGCGTCATATTCAGGCACATAGCCCAGCTCATCGAGCAGAACAAACCGGCGGACGCGCTCACCGTCGCCGAAAGCCTCGAGCTTTCGGGCAAGCTCGCCGAAGTCGGCGGGCAGTCGTACGTCGGCTCGCTCGCATTGAATACGCCGAGCGCGGCGAATATCCGCCGCTATGCCGAAATCGTGCGGGAGCGCTCGATCATGCGCAATCTCGCGTCGATCGGCACCGAGATCGCCGAATCCGCATACGCCCCGCAGGGCAAGGATGCGAGCATTCTGATCGACGAGGCCGAAGGGAAGATCTTCCAGATCGCAGAAGCACGGTCCAAGGCGCGGCAGGGCTTCATCAAGATCGACCCGATCCTGACCGAAACCGTCGAGCGGATCGACATGCTGTACAGCCGCGAGAACAAGAACGATGTGATCGGCACCGCGACCGGGTTCGTCGACCTCGACCGGATGACCTCCGGTATGCAGGCGGGGGAGCTCATCATCGTGGCAGGCCGGCCCTCGATGGGCAAGACGACAATCGTCATGAACATGGCTGAGCATGTCGCGCTCGTCGACAAGAAAGCCGTTGCGGTGTTCAGCATGGAGATGTCGGGTCCGCAGCTCGCCATGCGGATGATCGGCTCGGTCGGACGCGTCGATCAGCACGAGCTGCGCACCGGCACGTTCAAGGAGGACGACTGGAGCAAGCTCGTCGAGGCCGTGGGCAAGCTCAACGAAGCTCAGATGTATATCGACGACACCGCCGGGCTGAACGTGCTCGAAGTGCGTTCCAGGGCGCGGCGCCTGCACCGCCAGTGCGGGGGGTTGAGCCTCATCGTCATCGACTATCTCCAGCTCATGTCGGGTACCAGCAACAGCAGCGGCGAGAACCGCGCCACCGAGATCGCCGAGATTTCGCGGTCGCTGAAAAGCCTCGCGAAGGAGCTGAA
>JAQGMV010000468.1 GCA_028292225.1 Betaproteobacteria bacterium | reverse complement strand
AGCTCGACCGGCGCGCCCCGCAGGCCGCCGGCGATCGCCATCTCGTCGACGCCGATCGGCGCACGAAAGCCCGCGCCCATGATCTCGATCGGGTGGGTGCCGATGGAGATCGAGATGGGGCAGGGGCGGCCCTGCTCGTAGGCGCGTTGGGCGTACATGCGCATGTTGTTCGGGGTCACGATGTCGATACCGGTCAGGTTCTTTTCCTTGACCATGAACCGGTAGATTCCGGAGTTGAGCCCGTACTCGGGATCGTTCGCGATCACCACGCCCGCGGTGATCATCGGCCCGCCGTCGTAGATCGAAGACATCGGGATCGGCAGCTTGAACAGATCGACTTCGTCGCCGACCTTGATCACCTGCTTGTGGCGCGCGTTCTCGACGTAGCGCGGCGCAATCGGGTGATCGATACCGTGGCGCAGCTTCTGTTCGATCTCACCGTATTCCCTGCACCCCAGGCCCATGATCGAGCGCTCGCGCGTGCGGATGATCCCCGAGACGACGGGGACCTCGTAGCCGATTACGTCATGGAAAAGGAGCGCCTTGTCGGACTGGTCGACCAGCGTGGCGATGTGACGGATATCCACCGGCTGGCGAATGTCGATGAGCTCTTTGGCTTCGCGAAGACGTTCGAGAAACTCACGGAAGTTCTCTTTCATGGTAAATCCTGTCGTAAACGGTGAACGGTAACTGATAAACGGTAAGTCGTAAGGATCGGCAGTGATCGAGGCGCTGTAAGCGTCTCATCCAACGTCAAAGCGATATCCACGCCAGCTCAACGGCTGACGGTTCACCGTTTCCCGTTTCCCGCTTCGCTATTTTCCAGCGCCTCGCTCGTGATTCCCTTCCACCGCTGGATCGAATCGTGCTCCACGCCGAACAGATCGAGCACGCGTCCGACGCTGTGGTTGATCAGATCGTCGATGGTCTTCGCGCCACTGTAGAAGGCGGGAACCGGAGGGAAGACGATGCCGCCCATCTCGGTCACGGCGACCATGTTTCGCAGATGCGCGAGATTGAGCGGTGCTTCGCGCGTGAGCAGGACGAGCCTGCGCCTTTCCTTGAGCACGACGTCCGCTGCGCGCGTGATCAGGTTGTCCGAATAGGCGTGAGCCACACCCGACAGACTCTTCATCGAGCACGGTGCGATCACCATGCCTTCGGTGATGAACGATCCGCTCGCAACCGATGCACCGATATCGCGCACGTTGTGCACGACATCGGCGAGCGTCTGGATGTCCTTGCGCGCGAGCTTGTATTCCTGCCACGCGTTCAGCATCCCGGCCTCCGACACGACGAGGTGAGTTTCCCAGCCGCCGCTCGCGCGCAGCGCTTCGAGTATGCGCAGCCCGTAAATCGAGCCCGTCGCGCCGGTGATTCCGACGATCAGCCTTCTCTTCGGTGCAGAGCCCGATGCCTGGGATGTCACGAGCTCTCTGCTTCTTTTTTCCAGCGGAACAGATGGTTTTCGAGCGGACGCAGCACGCCCATCTCGAGCGCGGCCATCATCACTACGAGGGCGATCGTCCATGCGAATACCTGGTCGGTTTGTATGAGATCAGCGGCCTGCCGGAGGCGGTAGCCTACACCACTGGAGGAGCCGAGTGTCTCGGCCACGAGCGACACGCGCCAGCCGAAACCGAATGCGAGACGCGCGCCGGAGAAGAAATACGGCAGGATCGTCGGAAGGTAGATCTTCACCATCACCTTGTGCTGCGGCATGCGCAGGGTGTGCGCGAGCTCGATGAAATCGGCGTTCACCGAGCGCGTGCCCTGCCACACGTTGGTGATGATGAGCGGCATCGCGGTCATGAACACGACGAAAATCGTCGTCGCGTTCGAGATGCCGAACCAGATGATCGCGAAGATCGCCCAGATGGCGGAGGACACGGTGTTCATCACGGGGATGATCGGCTCGAAGAACTCGCCGAGGCGCCGGTTCGCGCCGAGCACGATGCCCAGCGGCAGGCCGATGAGCGTGGCCATGACAAAGCCCGAAGTGACCCGCCCGAGGGTGATCCCGAGATTGCTCCAAAGGTCGCCGCTCGCCGAAAGGCCGATCAATGCGTCCATGACGCGCGGCGGCCCCGGCAGGACGAAGTGAGGCAGGGGCAGTGACGCGAGCCACCATATACCGACGAGGATGGCGACGAGCGCCAGACGCTGGCCGAGCAGATCCACCCGCCACTTGCGCCCTGGCGCGCGTGCGTGAATTTGCTGTTCGAGGACCTGCGGCATGGCGCGCCTGCGCTAGTGGTGAGTATGAAGTGTTGAGTTTTTAGTGAAGTGCGCCGGGCAGCGCCTGCTGCCCTCATTAACCACTAAACACTCAACATTAAACACTCCACTTCGGCGCGTCATTTCGGCGCCGCGGTGTAGTACGTCCCGCGCCCGCTTGCCACCAGCGCGCCGTCCTTGTCGTAGACATAGGCCTCGGCGGTCGAGTACTGGCTGCCCATGCGCACGACCTTCGCCTTCGCCGTGAGATCGCCGGGCATCGCGGCCTTGTGATAGTCGACGCGCAGATCGATGGTCGGCACCGGACGGCCGAGCTCCGCGGCGATCGCGTAGTCGGCTGCGACATCGACGATTGCCGCGAGTATCCCGCCGTGGGTGTAGCGCCGATCCGGATTGACGACCCACTCGTCACGCCACGCGGCGCGAATCTCCAGCCCGTCGGCGTCGGCTTTGACCACCGTGAAATCGAGCCACTGGTTGAAAGGCCCGCGGGTGATCAACTGCTGCAGCTTGTCGACGCCGATGCGGGTGTCGGGTTTTTCGCTCATATTCTGTTCCTGTCCTGTTCCGGTTCGAGAGTGCCGTCCGCAACCCACTGCCGGAGCTGCTTCTGGTCGATCTTGTTGGTTCCCGCGAGCGGAAGTTGCGGGAGGAAGAACACCCGCCGCGGGTGCTGGTATGCGGGCCCATTGGCGAGCGCGAAGTGCTTCAGGTCCTCTTCAGTGGCGGCGGCGCCGGCACGCAGGACGACGAACGCATAGGGCGCCTGGCCTTTCATCTCGTGCTCGAAAGGCATGACGTAGGCCTGGTGCACCGCCGGGTGGCGCTCGAGCACCTGCTCGACTTCGATCGGGAAGATGTTTTCACCGCCGCAGACGAACATGTCGTCGTTGCGCCCGATGAAATAGTAAAAGCCTTCCGCGTCGCGCCGCGCGATGTCTCCGGTGTGATACCAGCCGTCCCTGATCCGCTTCGCCGTTTCCTCAGGCAGGTTGTGATACGCAAGGAGCACGCCAGGGTTGCGCACGAGGAGCTCGCCTTCGTCGCGCTCGACGCCTGTGGTGTCGATCAACTTCGCCTCGGTTCCCGGATACGGCACGCCGATCGAACCCTCCGGCCGCGGTTTTCCCTCAGGGTGAGGCCCGAGCGGCACCGGCCCGCCTTCGGTCACTCCGTAGACGACCAGCGGCTCGGCGTTCGGGAATGCCGACCTCAACTGCGACAGCAACTGGGGCGAAGAGGGCGCCGAGCCCATCATGATGGTGCGTACCGAAGAGGTGTCGGTGTGAGAGAGCTGGTCGCGGCGACCGAGCACCATCGACATCATGGTGGGTACGCCGGAGATCACCGTCGCGCCATAGCGCCCGATCGCCTCGATATAGCGCTCCACATTGAACTGCGGCAGCAGCACGAGCTTCGCGCCTGCGGTCAGCCCCTGCTTGATCGCGTTCAGCGCGTTCTTGTGGTACAGCGGCGCCGCGATGAGGATCACGTCGCCGGGGAGGGTTCCGCGCGTGTGCGCGAGTATGCGCCGGCTCCAGTTCTGGCCGTAGTGGCTGAGGAGCACCCCTTTGGGGCGGCCGGTCGAGCCTGAGGTGTAAGGCTGGATGGCGACCGACTCCGGCGTCGGCTCGTACGGCGTGAATTCCCCGTGATCGAGGAAGCGCCCGAAGCCCGAGTCCGCGTCGCTGCCGTACTCGACGAGCGCCACTTCCGGCGGGCACAGCCGGCGCAGCGCAGGCTCCGCGAAGATGAGGCGCGCACCCGCGTCCCCGACGATGTAGCGCACCGTCTCCGCGGCGAGCTTCACGTTGATCGGCACCGGCACCACGCCCGCGCGCATCGCGCCGAGCACGGTTGCGATGAACTCGTACCGGTTCAGCGAGAGGATGGCGATGCGTTCCCCCGGTTCGATGCCGGCCTTGCGCAGCCCCCGCGCGAGCGCATTGCACTGCGCGGCTAGCGCCTGAAAGCTGATCTCCCGGGGCGCGTCGGCGTCGCGCAGATCGACGATGGCCGTGCGAGCGTCGTCCGCGTGCTCGGCGAAGAGGGAGCCGAGGTTGCCGGGATAGCCTTTGGGGTCGGGACGAGGAATGGTCATGGGTTGTCAAAACCACCCACCCCAACCCTCCCCCTGAACGGAAGGGAATGTCGAGCTGACCCCGACGGGGATAACTCTCCTTCCCCTTTCGGGGGCAAGACCGGGATGGGGGTGGTTTTCCTGCTAGGGCTTAACCACCACTTTACCGAACACCTTGCGCTCTTCGATCAGCCGCAACCCTTCGACCGCGCGCTCGAGCGGAAGCACTTCGTCGATCACCGGCTTCATCTTGCCTTGCTGGACGAGGTCCATCAGCGCGGTGAGGTTCTCGTCGTAGAAGCTGTTCGAGCCGATGATCTTCAGCTCGAAGCTCCAGACGTAGCGCAGGTCTTCCTTCGGGTCATGACCCGCGGTCGCTCCGCAGACCAGGATCTTGCCGCCGCGCTTCACGCAGCGCAGGGTCGGCGCCCAGGTGTCGCCGCCGGTGAAGTTGATCACGACGTCCACGCCGCCTTCATGGGTTCGGCGCTGGGGCTTGCCGTATTTTTCGATTGCCCACTTGGAGAAATCGACTTCCTTGTAATTGATGACGTGATCGGCGCCGAGGTCTTTCAGGCGCTGGATCTTGTCGTCGCTGGACGCGCACGCGATCACTTCGGCGCCGCGCAGCTTCGCGAGGAGCACGCAGCCGGTGCCTACGCCGCCGCTCGCGCCGAGGACGATCACTTTCTCGCCGGCCTGGATCGTGTCGTGCGTGACGATCATCCGATGCGCCGTTCCGTACGCGACCGGCAGCGACGCCGCCTCCTCGTAGGTGACTTTTTCGGGCATCCGCAGGAGCTGGTCCGCGGCGACGAGGCATTTCTCGGCGAGCCCGCCGTGCATCATCTCGCCCATCAGGCCTTTCTTTCGATTGAGCGGGTTCACGAGCACGCGGTCGCCCGGTTTCCAGCCGCTGACACTCGCGCCGACTTCGAGGATTTCACCAGCGAGATCGAGACCGATGATCATCGGCATCGGCACTTTGATGCCGGGCATTCCTCTCACCGTGAAGACGTCGTGATAATTGAACGAAGTCGCACCTACGCGAATCACCACGTGGCCTTCGATTACCACCGGATCCGGAAAATCGGTCACGTATTGCAGCTTGTCCAGGCCGCCGTGTTCACGTAATACAACTGCTCTCATGCTTCGTTCTCCGGGGGATGTTCGCCGCGCGCTTACCGCGGCGTCTCGTTGCTGTTCCGGCGCGCAGCGCTTGCGCAGCGCAGGTGTCTCAAGCGTCGACCGTGATCGGGAGGTTCATCACGGACCGGCTGGTGAGGATCGCGGAGAGAACCATGTTACGCGAAGCTTCGATCTGCTCGCGGCAGATGCGCTCGGCGGTCTCGCCGTCGCCGCGTGCGAGGGCTTTGACGAGCGTCTTGTGCTCGTGCACGGTCTGCTGCGGGCCTTTGCGCAGGCCAAGGCCGAGGTGCAGGAGGCGCGTCATCTCGTCGAGCAACTGCTCGATTGCCGCGGCAAGCCTCGCATTGCCTGTCGCGTGGGCGATTTCGATGTGAAAAGCCTTGTTGGCCTCGAGAAAACGCGCGATCGTCTTCGCGTCGCCCGGCTGATAACCCTCGCGGCAGACTTCGTCATAGGTCCGCAGGCGCTGGGTGCTGACTTTGCCCGCGGCCATGCGTGCGGCGCTCGGCTCGAGCATCAGCCTCAGCTCGAACACATCGTTGATGTCCTTGAGCGTGACCGGCATGACCATGTACCCACGCCGCGGAATCGCGCGCACGAGGCCGTCGTGGGCAAGCTTGGTGAGCGCCACGCGCACCGCGGCCTTGCCGAGCTTGTATTGCGTCGACAAGTGGCTTTCGGAGATCTCGCTGCCCGGCGCGATCACGCAACTGATGATGTCGCGGCGGACACGCTCGTACGCGCGCTCGGTCAGTAAAGGGATGGTCACGCCCATGGTGGAATTTTAAAGAGCGGGCGGTGACATGGCAATGAAAGCCTCGGAGGGTGAAGCGTCAAGGGTCGGTTGTCATTGCGACGAGCGATGCGACGAAGCAAGCTCGAGGCTTGCCGCAGATTGCTCGTGCGCCACGAGGTCGCCGCGTCGCATTTGCCGGCTCCCCTCGATGACCGTCCTCCTGGATCTGCGATGTGCACACTCCCGCGCGGTTGCGCAAGCAAGCGAGGGTCGCTTACATTGCGGACGAAACCGGGGTTTGACCCCATAAAACGGGGCAGACCCCGTCCACAAAGTGAACGCCATGGATTCGCCGCGTGACGCTCACGCGTCGTGCTCGCTCATCATCGCCGTGGTCGCCGTCGTCGACACGTTCGCGCTCATCGCGCGTCACGGCGTACGGGCTGCGCTGCAGCGTGCGGCTGAGCTGAGCTGATGGCGGCGGAGCAAGCGAATCCCGCGACGATTCCGCGAGTCGGCGTGATCGCCGTCGTCTTCGTGACGACGATGGCGCAGGTCGCCTCGGTGATGGGGATCGCGGTGTTTCCGGTGATCGCGCCGCGCCTCGCTGTGGAGATGGGCATCCCGTCGGCGCTCGTCGGCTACCAGATCAGCCTCATCTTCGGCACCGCGACCGTGTTCTCGCCGCTGATGAGCTTCGCCGTGACGCGCTGGGGCGCGTGCCGCGCGACTCAGGTGGGCCTGGGCTGCTGTGTGGCTGCGATGGCGCTGGCGCTGACCTCGTCGATCGCAGCGCTCGCGGCGACCTCGATGCTGCTCGGGCTTTCGATGACGCTCATGACGCCGGCGTCGACGCACCTCCTGTTCCGCTTCAGCCCGCCGAAGAACCGCAACCTCATCTTTTCGATCAAGCAGACCG
>JAQGMV010000172.1 GCA_028292225.1 Betaproteobacteria bacterium | reverse complement strand
ACACAGCGCCCGCGGTAGCGATCTATTCCGGAAGCTTCGTCGACTGCCAGGTGATCATCCGCCAGGTGCCGTTCTGGTTTTCATAGACGTCGGTGAACCGCACACGAAACGAATTCGACTTGCCTTTAGAGTCGACGCTGATGGCTGCGATGCCGGTCAGGACGACCGCGTTTCCGAGGTCCTGCGCCTTGACGTCCGACGGCACCATCGACGTGTAGACGGTACTGCCGGATTCCATTCCATCGAGCAGGCTCTGCTTGGTGTCCTGGCGCCCGGACGAGTGCGTGTAGACCAGGCCTTTGCATATCATGTTCTTGAGGGCTGCGACGTCTTTCTGCGCCATCGCGGTCATGCGCTGCTTGTCGAGCTCGATGATCATCTGTTCATTGCCGGCCATGTGCCTCTCCTGGATCGAAACGAAGTTTAGAATGCCATTCTTGCCGACCGGCAATGTAGCCCGCGCTTGAAGAGCGGTCAAACGAGGAGGTATCCATGAAACGACGCCTGGCATTTATGATTTTGGCGTTCAACGCGGCATGCGCATACGCTGCCGACTATCCGGTGAAGCCGGTCCGCATCATCACACCCTTCCCTCCCGGCGGCAGCGTCGATCTCGTCGCGCGTCTGATCGGCGCGGACCTGAGCAAGCCGCTCGGCCAGCAGGTCGTCATCGACAATCGCAGCGGCGCCTCGGGCATCATCGGCACCGAGGTTGCGAAGAACGCCGCGCCCGACGGCTACACCCTGCTCGTCAACACGCTGCCTTTCGTCACGAACCAGTTCGCATACAGCAAGGTGCCGTATGACCCCGTCAACGACTTCGCGGCGATTTCACTGCTCTGCTCGGTGTCGTCCGTCCTGGTGGCGCACCCCACGCTGCCGGTGAATTCGATGAAGGACCTGATCGCGCTCGCCCGATCGAAGCCGAACCAGATCACCTACGGCACGGCGGGCGCGGCCACCAATCCGCACATCGCCGGCGAGCTGCTGAACAATCTCGCGAAGATCAAGCTCCTCGCCGTGCACTACAAAGGCGGCGGCCCCGCGACCATCGCGGCGATCAGCGGCGAGACGCAGTTGTACTTCGTCAATGCAATTCCCGAAGCGCTCCCGTTCATTCAGGCGAAGAAGCTGAAGGCGCTCGGCATCACCGCCACCAAGCGCAACCCGAGCGCACCGCAGATTCCGACCATGGCGGAGGCCGGCCTGCCCGGCTACGAATTCACCACCTGGCAGATCCTCGCGGCGCCGAAGGCCACACCCGCGCCTATCATCGCGACGCTCAATGAGAAGGTCCGCGCCGCACTGAAGACGCCCGAGGCCGTGCAGCGCTGGCAGGATCGCGGGCTCGACGTGATCGCGAGCACGCCCGAGGAGATGACCGCCCACTTGAACAGAGAAATCACGAAGTGGCGCGTCGTGTTCAGGGAACAGGGGATCAAGGCGGAATAGCGGCTGCAGCCCGGGACTGCCGCCGTGATCTACAACGCGCGGCGCTACTCCGCCTTGATCCCGGCGGCCTTGATCACTTTGGCGTAGAGCGCCGTCTCGGAACGGATCAGCTCACGGAACTGCTCGGGCGTGCTCGTCACCGTGTCGATGCCCGACGCCGCGAGCTTGTCCTTCACATCGGGCGATGAGACCGCCTTGTGAAGCTCGGAGACGAGGCGGTCGACGATTGCGCGTGGCGTGCCCGCGGCCGTGAGTATCCCGTACCACTGGACCGAAACGAGATCGACACCCTGCTCGCGCGCCGTGGGCACTTCGGGCACGACGCCGAGTCGTTTTTCCGTCAGCACGGCGAGCGGTCGCACCCTCTTCGCCTTGACCATCGGAATCGACGGCGCCAGCGCAAACGTTCCGAAATCGACCTCACCGGTCGCGCACGCGAGCAGCCCGGCCACGTTGCCTTTGTACGGTATGTGCACCATCTGCAGCCCATACATGCTTTTCAGCAGCTCGGTCGCGAGATGGTTGCCGGCGCCGAGTCCGCTCGAGCTGAAATTGAGCTTGCCCGAATTGCGTTTGGCGAGCGCGATGAATTCGTTCAGGTTCTTCGCCGGCACCGAGTTGTGCGCGGCCATGACGTAGTACATGTTCGCAACCAAGGTGAGGGGCTGAAGATCGCGCGACGCGTCGTAGTTGAGCTTCCTGACCATCGACGGGCTCAGGGCGATCGAGGGCGGCGTGAGCACGAGGGTATAGCCGTCCGGCGGCGATTTCGCCGCGAGCTCGAGCCCGAGGTTGGAAGCCGCGCCGGGCCGGTTGTCGGCAATGACGGGCTGCTCGAGCTGTTCGGAAAGCTTCTGCGCGATCGCACGGCCGGCGATGTCGGTAGGCCCGCCGGGCGGAAACGGCAGTATCAGGCGTATGGCCTTTGCGGGATACGCCTGCGCCAAGGCAATGGGTGAGGACGCGAATGCTGCAAGCGCAACGACCGTGCAGGCGAATCCAGGCAGTGCCTTCATCGTTCCTCCTCACCAAGCACCGTCGTATAGCGGCGCTCGCAGCCATGTTACGCCCAGGCGATGGCTACTGCGAACTGGTCACTTTCGAGGCCGCACCACGATCAAAACGGGATCGCGCAGCTTCGATCTTCGTGCGGTTCGCATACGCCCACTCGCCGAGATTGGAGATCGGCAACTGGAGGGCAGTGCCGAGCGCGGTGAGCTCGTAATCGACGCGGGGAGGGATCGTAGGAAAAACTGTTCGCTTGACGAGGCCATCACGTTCGAGCCCCCGCAGCGTCAGCGTCAACATGCGCTGCGAGATGCCATGGACGAGCCGTCGCATCTCGTTGAATCGCTTCGGACCACTGCCGAGCAGCATGATGATGAGCACGCTCCACTTGTCGCCAATGCGGGCGAGTATATCGACGACCGGCTTACAGTCGTCATTGAGTGCTTCATGGCCCGACCTGAGCCGGGCCTCGAGCTCACGGCTCATCACTTTGACTCTTGCAGTGGTTACTTTCATGTGCCCCGGTTCCCTCGATGTGCCTTCTTGCGAACGGTTGTTGTGGTCACTATTATGACCTCAGTTACTTTTTTATACCACTTTCCGCAGCGGAGACACTCCATGAACATCCTGCACATCGATTCCAGCATCCTCGGCGAACATTCGGCCAGCCATCGCCTGTCCGCAGCGGTCGTGGCCAGGCTGCTCGAAGCCGAGCCCGACGCTTCCGTCGTCTATCGCGACCTCGCCATCGACAGCGTTCCACAGCTCAATGGCGCGCTTGCAAACATCGCCAACGTGCCGCTGGAGCAACAGAGCGCCGAGTTGCGGCACGACGCTGCGAAACGGGCCGCGGCTGCCGATGAGGTCGTAGCCGCCGACGTGATCGTGGTGGGCGCACCCATGTACAACTTCGGGATCTCGAGTCAGCTGAAGTCCTGGGTCGACGCACTCGCCGTTCCCGGCAAGACGTTTCGTTACAGCCCCGACGGCGCCGAAGGCCTCCTGGGCGGGAAACGCGTCGTGATCGCCTCTGCGCGCGGCGGCTTCTACGGAGCCGATTCTCCGTTAGCTGCTCTCGATCATCAGGAAACGTACTTGCGGAATGTTCTGAGCGATTTCTTCGGGGTGAAGCGCTTCGAGGTCGTCCGTGCGGAGGGACTCAAGGTCAGTCCCGAAATGAACAGTCGCGGGATGGCGGCAGGTCTGCGACAGGCAGCGGAACTGCAGATTTCCTGAGTGGTGTTCCCGGCGCTTGCCTGCGTCGCGCGTCGCGAGTAGCCGGCGCCGCGTGGGGCGACAACGCCGCGGCCAGCCTGGCGGTTGCCCTCTTGCGATTCAATCCCGGGATGTGAGGCGCCGGTGCTCAGGATTTGAGAGTAGCCATGTCGATCGAGAATCGATACTTCACATCCGACCTGAGCAGTCTCTCGTACGCTTCGTTCACCTTCTGAATCGGGATCACCTCGACGTCGGCGGTGATGTCGTGTT
>JAQGMV010000410.1 GCA_028292225.1 Betaproteobacteria bacterium | reverse complement strand
GTGCCGCCGGTGCTCCACATCGCGTACCACGTCGCGAACTCGAACCCCGGGTACCCGGCTTCCGCCATCGTCGGCACATCCGGCAGCTCGGGGAGTCGCTTCGCGCTCGTCGCCGCGAGCGGTCTCACGCGGCCGCCCCGGATCTGGCCGATCGACGACGAGGTCGTGTCGAAAGCGAACTGGATGTGGCCGGCGACGAGATCGACCAGCGCCGGCGCGCTGCCTTTGTAGGCGACGTTCACGGTCTTCACGCCGATGCGCTGCTTGAAGAATTCGCCGGCGAAGTGCTGCACCGTGCCCAGCCCCGCGTTGCCCATCGTGTACTGTTCCGGTTTCGCTCGCACGAGACTCACGAGCTCCCGCACGTTTTTCGCGGGGAGCGCATTGTTGACGATGAGCACGTTCGGCACCGTGACGAGCAGCGCGACCGGCGCGAGCTCGCGATTGGCGTCGTAACCGAGCTTGTAGAGGTGCGGCCCGACCGCGCGCGCGGTGGCGGTGCCCACGAGCAGCGTATAGCCGTCAGGCGTTGCTTTTGCCGCGAGTAGGCCCGCGATCGTCGTCGATGCGCCGGGGCGGTTCTCGACGATGAAAGTCTGCTTGAACGCGTCTCCGAGCTTCTCCGCGATGAGCCGCGCGATGATGTCGGTGCCGCCTCCGGCCGTGGAGCCGACGAGGATACGCACCGGACGCGTGGGGTAGGTCTGTGCGCAGACCGCAGCGCTGATGAGCAGCAGCGCTGCGGCTGAGACGAGTCGGAGCAGGGCGGGCACGGCGGACTCCTCGGTGTCGGGAGTCCGCAGCTTACCCGCACCGCGGACTGCGCGGGAACAGGAGTCCGCTTATCTCATGGCGGCGCGAGGACGACCGGGCCGCGATTACTTCTGCTGGAACAGCACGAGCTGGATGTCGCGGCTCGTCGCCTGGTCGGTGCGCGATTTCAGCGCGACTTCGTAGCGGGCGCCGGGCACGTTGATCTGCGGCTGGAAACGAAAGGTGAAATTGCCGTTGGGGTCCGCGCGCACGGTCTGGCTCAGCAGCTCCTGATTCACGCCGAACAGCCCTGCCACCGAGGCGGTCTGGGTCACTTTCACGTCGACCTGAGCATTCGCAGCGGTGCGCCCGCGCACCTCCGTCGCGCCTCCGGCGATCTGCGCGTTGTTCTGATGGCTCGTGATCTCGATCGGCACGCCCGCGGCGGCCTGTGAGCCGACGCTGAAGCTCCAGCTCTGACGGATCGGGTTCCCGTTCACATCCTGTGCGTTGACCTGCACCTGGTGCGTGCCCGGCGGCGGCGCGACGCGGTAAGTGAAGAACTGCGGCGTGATCGACGAGTTCTGCGTGACGTCGCGTCCGTCGAGAAGAATGCGCACCGACTTCGGCTCCACGGCGACGCCGCCGCTGTCGTCGAACGTGCCGCTGATCGTCGTCTGCCCCGGCGCCACCACTTCGTTGTCACGAGGCGAGACGTTCTTCAGCGTGGGCGCCTTCGCGGCGACGAGCAACGCCTGGTTGAGTCTCGTGCGCGCTGTCTGCCCGCCGGCTTCGAGACGGGCGACGATGTTGCCGGACGGGGGGAAATGATCGAGACGCCGGACGGTATAGCTCGCCTCGTACTGGCCGCTCTTGACCTCGGTCATCGCGACATCCCGGTTCACGCCCTGGATGTTGACCGCAGCGCGGGCGCCGGGCGTGCCGATCAGCGTGAACTTCAAATCCACGCCAGGGTCGAGCTTGTCGACCGGCGCCACATTGAAGCGCTCGATCTTCGCGGCGGTCTGCCCCGGAGCGGCAGGCGTCGGTGTGGCGGGGGCCGCGGCAACCGGCGGCGCCGCTTTGAGGTTCACGGTGGCAACGGCCGAGCGGCCTCGAGCGACCAGCGTGGCTCGCACCGCGGCGTTCGGTGCGATCTTGTCGGTCCTGCGCACGGTGTACGAACCTTCGTACGCACCCGCATCGACTTCCTTCAGTGTGACGGTGCGCGGCAGTCCGTTGATGCGCACGGTCGCCTTGCCTTTGGGGGTGCCCTGGACGGTAAGACTGAGCTCGGTGCCCGGCGTCAGCTCGTTCGCGGGATCCACCACGAACGATTCGATCACTGTAGGCGGCGCTGTCTTTGCTGCTGCGGCAGACGCCGGCGATGCGACGAGCGCGGCGCAAAAAAACAGGAGTACAACGGGAAGGGACGGCAACAGACGTTTCATGGGAGCGCTCCTCAGCGGCCTTGCGGTTCGCGGCATGCGCCGCCGAATGTGAACAAAGTCACATAAGAGCACATGCCATCCGGATTATTCGTGGCTTGGCCACTGGAGCAGCAATGCGCGGGCCCGAACGCTTTCATGAGGCCGCGTTGTGCGACAGACGACGGTGATGCGGTGCTTCAGAGGTGCTGCACGAACGACGCCAGTGCCGATCTCACTCGAGCTTGATGCCGGCCTGCCTGATGACCCGCGCGTACTTCGCCGTTTCCGACTTGAGGTACGCCGAAAACTGCTCCGGGGTCGATGCGACGATGTTCAGGCCCTGGGCGGTCAGGCGCTCCCGCACGTCGGGCATGTTCAGCACTCGCACGAGCTCGTCGTGCAGGCGTGTGATGACGGCTCGCGGTGTTTTCTCCGGAACGAGGATGCCGTGCCAGCTCGAGGTCTCGAACGCCGGCATCCCCGATTCAGCCGCGGTAGGGATGTCGGGCACCGCAGTGCTGCGCGCGGTGCTGGTGACCGCGAGCGCTCTCAATTTTCCCGACTTCACGTGGGGAAGCACGGGGAGGAGGCTGGAAATGATCAGTTGGGTCTCGCCGCTCACCACGCTCGTCAGTGCCGGCCCCGTGCCCTTATACGGGATGTGAGCGATGTTGATTCCGGCTGCGAGCTTGAATACTTCGGCGGCGAGGTGATTGGCCGTGCCTGCGCCTCCGGACGCGAAATTGAGCTGCCCCGGCTTCGCTTTGGCCAGCGCGATCAGATCGGGTAGCGACTTGGCGGCGACTGCCGGATTCACCGCGATGACCTGCGGGCCGGTCGTGAGCTGGGACACGGTCGCGAAGTCACGCTGCACGTTGTACGGAAGCTTCGGGTTGAGCGTCGGCTGTATGGTGAGCGCGCCTGACGGCCCGAGAAGAAGGGTGTATCCGTCAGGAGCGGCATTGGCCACGATCTCGCATCCGACGACGCCGGAGGCGCCGCCGCGATTGTCCACCACCACCGGCTGTCCGAGCGCTTCGTTCAGCTTCTGGCTGAGCGAGCGCCCGATGATGTCGCTCGGCCCTCCCGGCGGGAAGGGATCGATGATGCGGATGGGGCGCGTGGGGTACGCGGCGGCGGCTCCGAAAGCGGGTACGACAGTGCACGCCGAAATCGCAGTGCACACCATCAGCAACGTCCGTTTCACCTGGTCACTCCCTCGATGCGTACCATGCCGCGAGCTCGAACGCCGGCCCGCACGTCGGAGCGTCTCAAGGCTTCGACTCGTGAAGCTGCCGCGTCGGCGGTCCCTTGAGCTCGACGCGGTTACCGTCGAGGTCGCGGAAATAGATCGAGGTTCCGAAGCCGTCCGCGCCATAGAGCTCCCGCGGCTCTTCGGGCTCGCCTCCGTGGCGTCTCACGTGGGCCGCGATCGCCTCGGCGTCGAAGGGCTCGACCCGCATGCAGAAATGCTCGACGTTGTGAGCCGCTTCTTCAGGCTTGCGTCCGGGCACCAGGTCGAGCAGGGACTCGCCGATACGCAGCTGCACCAGCACGATCGGCTTGTCGATTCGCCGCTCGACGCTGGCGCCCAGCACGGCGGTGTAGAAAGCTTCCGCGCGCGCGAGATCGGCTACGCGCAGAACCACGTGGTCGAGGCGCAGAACACGCATCGGGGCTGGTGGAGCGGTCATACCCATTCCTCTCGTCCGGACGTCGAAACGCTCACTGCGGCCTGAAGCCGATGTCGCGAGTGAGCTTGGCGTATTTCGAGTACTCGCTGCGGATCAGCTCGCCGAAAGCTTCAGGCGGCTGGGTCACGATCACCAGGCCTGCAGCGTTCATTCTTTCGCTGACTTCCGGCAGCTTCATCACCTGGTTGATCTGCTCGTTCAGCCGAACCACGATGTTGCGGGAGATTTTCGCAGGCGCGAGAAAGCCGAACCATCCGCGAGAGCTGTAGCCGGGAAGCGCTTCCGCGACGGTCGGCACGTCCGGCGCGGCGGCCATGCGCGAAGGATTTGTGATCGCGAGCAGCCGCAGCTTGCCTGAACGCGCAAGCGGCGCGAGGGAGGTATAGCTCGCCATCGCCGCGTCTATCTGCCCGCCCATGAGATCGGTGACGATCTGCGCCGAGCCTTTGTAGGGCACGTGCACGTAAGTGAAGCCCGCCTGGCTGCGCAACAGCTCGAAAGAAAGATGCGGAAAGCCGCCTTCGCCGTTGGACGCGAACTTGATCCTGCCCGGATTGCTCTTCGCCCACGCGATCATCTCGGCGACCGACTTGTACGGTACCGACGGATGCACGACGAGCGCCAGATAGTTCATGGCGACCAGCGCCACGGGAACGAAGTCCTTGAGCGGATCGTAGGGCAGGCTCTTGTAGGTATGCGGCGCCAGCGCGACGTTGCCGGCCTGGCCGACCGCGAGCGTGTAGCCGTCGGGAGCCGCCCGCGCTGACATCTCGAGTCCGATTTGTCCGCTCGCGCCGGCGCGGTTGTCGACGACGACCTGCTGGCCGAGGCGTTCGCCGAGGCGCTGGGCGATCGACCTCACGATGGTGTCGCCGGTGTCGGCCGGCGGATACGGGACGATGACGCGTATAGGCCTGGCGGGATAGGATTCGCCATGTGTGGGCGCCGCGAAAGCAAACGACGCAGCCCACATGAGCACGGCAACTGTCCGGACGTTCACACGAAGCTCCTGATCTGATTCATTCGAGAGATTGTACATTGCCATCCCTGACGCCGAGCGGCTTTGAGGATGCTCGAGCGGCGCGCGCTGGTAAACTCGAACAATCCTCTTGCGGAGCACGAATCACATGGACGACGAAGGAGCCGTAGACATCAATGGGTCACCCGTGAGGGTCGGCACGCGCGTGCGGGTGCTGCAGATGAGCGATTCGGTGCTGGAGAGCCTGTCGCCGGCTGACGCCGAAGCCGTCCGGTCGATGGAAGGCGGCGTCTTCAAGGTTTACGAAGTCGACGAGTGGGGCGGCGCGTGGGTGAAGAAGACGTGGAAGTCCGAGGACGGCAAGTCGCTGTCGCACTCGCTGGGGCTCGGGCCGAACCAGATGGAAATTGCGACTAAAAATTAGTCCGCAGCGAAGCAAACCGGGGTGACACCCCACCAAAAACAAAACCGGTGGTCCGACCTATGGCTCCGGCGCGACGACGCCGGGCTTGCGTGTCGCGAGTGCCACGCCGGTGATACCGACGAACATCCCCGCCAGCGCGAGACCGGTCAGCTTCTCCCCGAATAGAAAGTACGCTATCGCCGCGGTGGACAGCGGCGTGAGATAGAAGAGGGTCGCCACCCGCGTCGCTTCGCCGTGCTCGATCAGGTAGTAGAGCAGCGACACCGCGCCCGTCGAGAGCACGAGCACGAGCCAGCCGAGCGCGAACATGAATTCGCCGGTCCATTGCACCTGTCGCGTCTCGAAGAAGAATGCCAGCGGCAGCAGGAGCAGCAGCGCCGCGCTGAACTGGATCAGCGCGCCGGCCCGCAGATCGAAGCTCGGGCAGTAGCGCTTCTGATACAGCGTGCCCGACGTGATGCTGACGAGTGCGAGCACGGCCCATGCGATGCTGGCGCCGCTCAATGCGTCGAGGGCGAGCTTGTCCCACATCACCAGGACGACCCCGCCGAAACCGAGCGCGAGGCCGACCCATTGCAGCGGCGTCACGCGCTCGCCCAGCAGCGGTGCGGCCGCGAACGCAGTGACGATGGGCTGGAGCCCGACGATCAGCGCTGTCATTCCCGCAGGCATGCCGTGATAGACCGCCGCGAAGCATCCGGCGAGGTAGCCGCCATGGATGAGCGCCCCTGAGACCGCGATGTGCGAACCTTCCCGAACGCTTCCCGGCCAGCGCACGTGCAGGAAAAACGCGAGCGGTAGCATGAGCAGGATGACGAAGACAAAGCGCAGGCACAGGAAAGTGAACGGCTCGGCATAAGGCACGCCCAGCTTGGCGCCGATGAACCCGGTGCTCCACAGCAGGACGAAAACGCCGGGCGCGAAGCGGGACCAGCCGCCCGGAAAGGTGCGTGAGGTACTCAAGATATTGCCGAAGCCGCGCCGCGGCTTTACATGCGCAGAAGTTTTTTCGCGTTGCCGCTCAGGATCTTCGCCTTGTCCTCGGCTGAGAGCGAGATGCGCTCCATCCACTCGGTTCCCGGACGGTTCTCGACATACGGCCAGTCGATCGCGAACAGGATGCGGTCGGCGCCCATTTCCATGATGCTGCAAAGCATCGCGGGATCGGAGAAGTTGCCGCTGGTCGTGATGTAGAAGTGCTCGCAGAAGGTGTCGCGGAACGAAACCGAACGATTGCCTTTGCGCGACAGCGCAGCGTCGATGCGCCACAGCGAGAACGGCAGCGATTCGCCGAGATGCCCGAGGATGATTTTCAACCCGGGATACGCTTCGAACACGCCGCTGAGTACGAGCCGGATCCCTTGCGTCGCGGTCTCGACGGTGAAGCCCCAGCCCGCGGTGAGCAGCGCCGGAAACTCCTGAAGGTAGTCCTTGTAGTACGCGTCGACGACGGCCGGGTGCGGCGTGGCCGGATGAACGTAGATCGGCACGTCGAGCGCGTGCGCGCGCTCGAAGATCGGCCAGAAGCGCTTGTCATCGATGAAGAGGCCTTTCGTGAGCCCGTGGATCATCGCGCCTTTCATCCCGAGCTTCGTGACGGCGCGCTCGAGCTCGTCGGCCGCGGCCTTCGGATCGATCGCGGGTAGCGTGGCGAAGCCCGCGAAGCGCGTGGGGTTTCCGCGCACTGTCTCGGCGAGGCGGTCGTTGGCGCGTCGCGCGAGCGGCACTGCGAGCTCGGCATCCAGCAGATGCGTGGCGGGCGCTGCGTGCGACAGCACCTGGATGTCGATGCCGCCTTCGTCCATGTCCTTGATGCGCTGCGCGCCGAGGTCGGAGAGTCGCGCGCTCAAGTGCGGCCGCTTCTCGGCTGCGCCGAAATGCTCGACGATCTCGGGGTCGAAGTAATGCTCCTCGATGGCGATGACTTGTGGTTTTTCTTTCATGACGATGCCTTTTGAAGTCCGCGCGAAGCTTGCGCGAACGCAGGGGGGCGCGTCAACCCGCGCACGCCTTAAATCGTAAATCGGGGACAGACCCCGATTTGTTCGGGACAGGTGCAGGCGAGAGAACCTGGCAGCGGCAGGTACTGTCTCGGAACGATGATGTCGTTCTCGACGTCGTTCGACTCGATTACCGCTCGGCGGTCAGAAATCGGGCTTTCGCCGCTCGTCGTGTTTCCACGAGCCATAGCCGTTGACGATCGCGTCGTCCGCGGCCTGCTTGAGCGTTTTGAAGGTCGTATTCGCCCGCTCCTCGCGGCCGTCGGGACGCGTGAGCGTCCACAGCCAGCCGCCGTCCGTGATGACGAAGTTCCAGGAGCTGCGTCTTTCGGGCGTGTGTTTCTGAGTCACTACGTGACCTCGCTACGCTCGGCTCGCCGTGAACGACACCGAGGGAAACCCAGGGTTTCCCTCGGTGACCTCGCTACGCTCGGCTCGCCAGTAACAACACAGAGGGAAACCAAGGTTTCCCTCCGTGACCTCGCTACGCTCGGCTCGCCGGTAACAACACAGAGGGAAACCCAGGTTTCCCTCCGTGACCTCCTTTCCTTGTAAGGCGGATTTCAATGGGGGCGGGCGGCGGTCGCTACGCTGCGCTCGGGCGCGTGAGTCACGATAGACACGAGCTCGGGGGTCGGCCTCGAGAGCCTGCTCACGTCCGGCACCGGCCGGCGCAGCGCAGGGATCGCCTCGAAAGCCTGCTCCATCGCATGCGAGGCCGCGAACAGTGCGCGATCGGCGCGGAAAGGCGCGACCACCTGGAGCCCGAACGGCATGCCTTTGTGGTCGACGCCGCACGGCAGCGCGATCGCCGGATTGGTGGCCAGCGTAGTGACGTAAGTGAGCGAGAGCCAGTGGTAGTAATTGCGCAGCGGCTTCCCGTCCATTTCGGAGAGGTAGAGCTGAGACCACGGAAAAGGCGACACCGGCGTCGTCGGCGCGAGAACGAGATCGTACTCGCGGAAGGTCTGCTGGAAGCGCCGGAAGATCCGGGTCTGCTCGGTGTGCGCCCACGCCACGTCCGCGAGCGACATCTTCGCGGAGAGCTCGTAGTTCGCGCGCACGTTGGGTCCGAGCGAAGCGGGATCCTTCTCGTAGGCGTCCCGATAGCGCGCGGCGTAGTTCAGCGCCCGGATGACGTCGAAGCAGCGGTCGGCCTCTCCGAAGTCGAACGTCTTCTCGTCGCACGACCTGAAGAGGTGCTTGCAGGCGGCGATCTTTTCGCGGAACACGCCGCGGATCGCGCGATCGACGGGAGAGACGCCGAAGTCTTCGGTGTAGGCGACACGCAGCGAACCGAGGTCGCGAGGCTCCGGCACAGCGAACTCGCGCCCATCGACCGGGTATGACAGCGGGTCGCAATCGTCCATCGCGGCCTGCGCGGCCATGAGCAAGGCCGTATCCGCGACCGTGCGGCCCATCGGACCGACGACCGAGATCGGCGTCCATCCCAACCCCCGCCGCTCGACCGGGACGAGCCCCGGCGACGGCCTGAAACCGACGACCCCGCATATCGCCGCGGGAATGCGCAGCGAGCCGCCGGTGTCGGAGCCGGTGCACACCGGCAGCATGTCGGTCGCGAGCGCGACTGCCGAGCCGCCCGAGGAGCCGCCCGCGTTGAGCATGGGGTCGAAGGGATTGCCCGTCGCGCCCCACACGAAGTTGCGGCTGTTCGCCCCTGCGCCGAACTCGGGCACGTTCGTTTTCCCGACGACGATCGCACCGGCTGCACGCACTCGCGCAACCATGGCGCCGTCGTGCTCAGGGACGAACTCGCGATAGAGCGGCGAACCGTAGGTGGTGAGCAGGCCGCCGGTGTCGTCGAGATCCTTGATTCCGGTGGGCAAGCCGTGCAGCAAACCGAGCGGCGCACCTTTGACGACCGCCTGCTCGGCGGCTTTGGCTTCCTTGCGTGCGCGGTCGTAGCACACCGCGGTCACTGCGTTGACTGCGGGATTGATGCGCTCGATGCGTGCAATGCACGCTTCGAGCAGCTCGACCGGCGAGATTTCCTTGGATCCGATACGGCGGCGAAGCTCGACGGCGGACAGCGCTGGCAGTTCTTCGTTGGCGGACATGAGTTGGATTTTCCTTTGGCGAGCCCGCCAGCGTAAGGGTTTTGGCGATCGAAGTCGACGCGGCACGTCCCCCGAAATCGGGGACAGACCCCGATTTATTTCTCGTCGATCCTGCCGATGCGCACGACCGCGGCCTCGAGCCGCTTCGCGTCGCGATCGACGAATTTCGCGAACTCAGGCGCGTCGAGATACGCGATCGGCGTATCGATCTTGGCCATCGCATCCTTGAAATCCGGCTCGTTCACGACCTGGCGCACGGTGTTCCTGAGCCTGGTCGTGATCACCGGAGGCGTCCCCGCCGGCAGGAACAGGCCCGACCAGATGTAGAACTCGGCGTTGTAGCCCAGCTCTTTCATGCTCGGCACCTCGGGCATCGCCGCGAGGCGCTTGTCGCCCCACACCGCGAGCGCGCGCATCCTGCCGGCCTTGATCTGGCCGATCGCCGCCGAGGGGCCCGACGCGAGCGCGTCGACCTGGGACCCGAGCAGGGCGGTGACCGCGGGGCCGCCGCCCTGGTACGGGATGTGGTACAGCTTGATCCCCGCGGCGTTCGCAAAAATCTCCATCGCCACGTGCAGCGTGCCGTATACGCCGGATGAGGCGTAGTTGATCTTCCCGGGGTTGGCTTTGGCCGCGGCGACGAAGTCTTTCAGGCTTTTGTAGGGGCCGTCCGCGCGCACCACCAGCACGGTCGGGTCGGCGCTGATGAGCGCAACCGGCGCGAGCTCTTGCAGCGAATACGACGCAGGCCGACCCTGAAGCCGCTCCGCCACCGGAATGATCGACACCGACGAGAGCGCCATCAGCAGGGTGTAGCCGTCGGGCCTTCCTTTCGCGACCGTCGCCATGCCGATTGCGCCGCCCGCGCCGGGCTTGTTCACGATCACGATCGGCTGCTTGAGGATTCTGCTCATGAACTGGGCGGTCGGGCGCCCGGTGATGTCGGCGACGCCGCCCGGCGGGAACGGCACGACCATCTGAATCGGTTTCGACGGATAGGTGTCCTCGGCCGCGGCGAGGGGCGCCACCGCGGCGAAAAAAAGGGCAGTCAATATGCGCAGCATGGGAGTTCCTCCGGTGAACACGGGATTTTAGCAATTCGAAGGCCAGCGCGATCGAGCCGAACTGTGCAACCATCACTACACGCCGCTTTTAACCCGGGGGGTTCTGATGGTGCTGTCGTCGAGGATGCTCGAGCAAGGCCGTACGTGCGTGTTGCTTGCCTTCACCTGCTTGCCGCTATACACCGGCGCGGCGGCCTATCCGGACCGGCCGATCCGCTACGTGCTGCCGAGCGCAGCGGGAGGGGGCCCGGACGTGGCTGCGCGCATCGTCATGACGGAGCTCGGCCGCAGGCTCGGCAAACAGGTCGTCGTCGACAACCGCGCCGGCGCGAGCGGCGTGATCGGCACCGAAACGGTCGCGCGCGCGACACCCGACGGCTACACGATCGGCCACGGCAACATCAACACGATGGCGATCAACCGCAGCGTGCTGCCGAGCCTGCCGTACAACATCGACCGCGACCTGCTGCCGGTGGTGCACATGTACGGCACGCCCAACCTGCTCGCCGTCACGATGTCGCTGCCGGTGCAATCGGTGCAGGAGCTGATCGGTTACGCGAAGAAAAATCCGGACAAGCTCTCGTTCGCGTCGACCGCGAACGGCTCGAGCCAGCACGTGGGCATGGAGCTATTCAAGCTGCTCACGGGGACACAGATGGTGCACGTGCCTTACAAGGCTGCCGTCGTCGCGATCACCGATCTGACTGCAGGTCGGATCCACCTCATGGCCGACAACATCAACTCGATCGGCCCGCACGTCAAATCAGGGCGGCTGCGCGGCCTCGGCGTCACGAGCGCGAAACGCGTGCCGGCTTTCGCCGATCTCCCGACGATCGCGGAAGCGGGCGTGCCGGGCTTCGACGTGCAGGCGTGGGCCGGGGTGATCGTGCCCACCGGCGTTCCGAGGGCGATCGTCATGCGCCTCAATGCCGAAGTGAACCAGGCGCTCGCGGCGCCCGCCGTCGCGGACAAGCTCCCAGAGCTCGGTCTCATCGTCGTCGGCGGAACTCCGGAGCAGTTCGGCGCGCACATCAAGCGCGAGGCTGCACGGTGGGCGGATGTGGTGAAGCGCGCCGGTGCCAAGGTTGACTGACGCGCGGCGATGAAGGCTGGCGGGCAGACACCGCCCGCAGCCGCGCTCGGTAAACGCCAAGGAGGCAAACCAAGGATTCCCTCCTTGAACCTCCCTTCCTTCGCTGTGCGTCATCCTGGGCGCAGGCCAGGATCCAGTTTGACGTTGCACGCCCGTTACCCTCGCCCAGAGCAAGCGCGAAGGAGGGGGCAGACCCCGGTTTTGATTGCATGGGGTCCGACCCCGGTTTGCTCCAGGGCACTTCCCGCAATCGATATGCGGTAGGGTTCGCTCTGGAAGCACCCCGCAAGTTCACGCCACGGGAGGGTCGCGATGAATTTTTGCCGCAGCATTCCGGTTCTGCTCGCACTGTGCGCCCTATCCCCGGCCGCGCTCGCCGCCGAAACCGCCTACCCGTCACGCCCGATCCGCATCATCGTGCCTTTTCCGCCGGGCGGCACGACCGACGTTGTCGCGCGCCTCATGGGACAGAAGCTCACCGAAGCGTGGGGGCAGCAGGTCGTCGTCGACAATCGCGCCGGCGCAGGCGGCAACATCGGTATGGGTCTCGCGGCTGTTGCGAATCCTGACGGCTATACCATCCTCGCGGTGAGCTCGAGCTACATGGTCAATCCGACGCTTTATTCCAGGGCGCCGTACGATCCTTTCAAGAGCTTCCTGCCGATCACCAACGCGGCCGCGTCGCCGAACATTTTCACCGCGCACGCGTCGGTCCCGGTGAAATCGATGCAGGAACTGATCGCGCTGGTGAAAAAAGACGGAAAGAAGTTCAACATCGGCACGCCCGGTGTCGGGACCACGCCGGATCTTTCGGCCGAGCTCCTCAGGATGACGGTGAAGCTCGACATCGCGCGCGTGCCTTACAGCGGCGCCGGTCCCGCCGTCGCGGCGGTCGCGGGCAATCAGGTGCCGATCGCGTGCACCGTGCTGCCGCCGGTGGTGCCGCACATCCAGGCAGGACGCCTGCGCGGGCTGGCCGTCACTGCGCAGAAGCGCTCGTCGACATTGCCCGACGTGCCGACGATGGCCGAAGTCGGATTCAAGGGACAGGAAGCCGACACGATCTCCGGATTGCTCGTCCCCGCCGGCACGCCGAAAGCGGTCCTGACGAAGCTGAGCGCGGAGATGCAGCGCATCCTCGCGCAACCCGACATCCGCGAGCGTATCGCGGCGCAGGGTTTCGAGATCATCGCGAGCACGCCCGAGCAGTTCGCCGCGCAGATCAGGATGGAAGTGGAGAAGTGGGGCAAGGTGATCCGCGCGGCACGGATCAGGGTCGACTGATCCGGCGGCGGCGGGAGCATCGCAAACACCTATGTCAGCCAGCGCAGCGGCGACCCGCACTGCCTCGGGATCATCACCAGCGGTCTGCTGAGCAATCACATCATCGGCGCGAGCACGCTGACCCCGGCCGACTTCACACCGATCGCTTCGCTGCTGAAC
>JAQGMV010000151.1 GCA_028292225.1 Betaproteobacteria bacterium | reverse complement strand
AATGGATCCGTGGCTGGGCACGCCTGAGGACATGGGCGCGCTGCTCAAGAACGAGATGGCGCGCTATTCGCGGATCATCCAGAGCGCGGGGATAAGGAAAGACGCGTTGTAAGGAGCGGGCGAGCGCCTCGGGGTTGCTTCGTCGCTCCGCTCCTCGCAACGACAGTGTTGCTCGGGAGCACCGCGAGAAGCGAAGGAAGAGAGGTTTCGGAAGGAAACTTCTGGTTTCCTCTGTTCGTTCTCCGGCGAGCGCGCGTAGCGCGGACGCGCCGGAACGGGCGCCGTGGCCTGTCCCGCGCTTGTCGAAGGGCGGCCTCGTGGCGCACGGAACGCGCCCTTCACTCGGATTTTATCCCTGCAGCTTTGATCACCTTCGCCCACCTCGTCGATTCCTCGCGCATGTAACGCGTGAGCTCTTCGGGCGAGCTCGGCGAAGGCTCGGCGCCTTGCGACATCAGGCGCTGGCTCACATCGGGCGAAGCGAGCGCTTTCGCCACCGCGCCGGTGAGCTGCGCGACGACCGGCTTCTGCATGCCTTTCGGGCCGAAGACGCCGTACCACGTGGTGTATTCATAACCGGGAACGCCCGCTTCGGCGATCGTCGGCATGTCGGGAAGCGCCGGCGAGCGTTTTGCGCTGCCGATCGCGAGCATCTTCACGCGTCCCGATTTGACGTGCGCGAGCACCGTCGGGATGCTCGAGAACTGAAGCTGCACCTGGCCGGCGATGAGATCGGTCATCGCAGGGCCGCCGCCTTTGTACGCGGTGTGCACGATGTCGATCTTCGCGAGGTATTTCAGCATCTCGCCGCCGAGATGGTTGGGCGTGCCGATGCCGCTCGAAGCGACGTTGAGCTTGCCCGGATTGGCTCTGGCGTAGGCCACCAGCTCTTTCACATTGTTCGCCGGAAGCGACGGCGTTGCGACCAGCGCCTGCGGATTGATGTTGGTGCGGCTGATCGGCGTGAAGTCGCGGAAGCCGTCGTAAGGCAGCTTCGAATTCAGCAGAGGATTGATGAGCATGCCCGACGACGTGCCGAGCAGCAGGGTGTAACCGTCCGGCGGCGCCTGCGCGACGATGACCGTCGCGATCACGCCGCCGGCGCCGCCGCGATTGTCGACGACGACCTGCTGGCCGAGGATCTCCGAAAGCTTCTGCGCGACCGGACGTCCCACGAAGTCGGTGGTCCCGCCCGGCGGGTATGTGATGACGAAGCGTATCGGACGGGTGGGGTAGCTTTGCGCGTGACAAAGCGGGGCGGCAGCCGCGAGCGCCACGGCGATAACTTTAACTGCCAGATGCACGTTTCCTCCGGATTGTTCTTGGTCAATCGTCATCCCGCCGCAGAGCCTGCCCTGGAACGCTTTAGTCCAGGGCAGGGATCCATTGTGATTTCAGCTGGATTCCGGCCTTGGCCGCAATGACCCGCATCGATTATCGCAACAACTCGACGATCTCACCGAGGTCTTCGATCTCATCCAGCCGCTGCAGCGCCGCGAAAGCCCGCTGTGCCTTCGAGTCATCGACGCGTTGCGTCTCTTTCGCGCAATCCATGAACTTCGTTCGCAGGTCGTCCCACGTGAGCTCGCGCGCGGGCGAGCCGGGCGCCTTGTCGACGCGTATCGTTTCTGCCCGGCCGTCGCGAAGTCTCACTTCGACCTCGACGAAGCCGCGGCTTCCCGAGCTGCGCTTGTCGAAGTCGGGGTCGTCACCCCGACACGAGAGATCTTCGTGCGCGTCGATGCGCGCGTAGAGCGCCACGACCTCGCTGCGCTGCACCGCTTCGTCGGTGAACGACCGGATCGAGTAGCCGCCGTCGAGGACGCCTGCGGCCAGCGGATACTGAAGGCTGAACTTGCCTTCGAGCCCTGTGGCCGGCCGTGAATACGTCAGCACCTGCATGCCGCCGGGCGGCATGCGGCAGATCACTTTCTCGACCTCCTCAGGGCCGAAGCCGAGCTTCGCGCGCAGCGACAGCAGCCCGTCCATCGCCCGATGCGAGGCGTAGCAGCACGGGAATTGTTTCAGCGCGAGGCCCGGATCGGAGATGACGAAAGGACGGCCGAGGCGCTCGGCAGTGATGTCCGCGCTCGATTCTGCGACGCCGAGCGTGTCATACAGTCCCGATTTCGCTTCGAGGATGTCGGTCGCGGCGGTGAATCCGCACGTCGCGAGCCGCCACGCCGTCAGGGCGCTGCGCGCGGCGATTCCGGTGTGGAGCGGTTTGGTCATCGTCCCGAAGTTGCGGCGCAGGCCGCTCGCCATCGATGCCGCGATGCCGAACGCGTGTCGCGCAGTCTCGACGTCCGCACCGTGCAGCCTGAGCAGCGCAGCCAGTCCCGAGAAAAGCGCGAGCGATCCGGTCGCGTGATATCCGCGGTGATAGTGGCCGACCGTCATGCCGAGGCCGATCTTGCCGCCGATCTCGACGCCGAGCACGTAGGCTTCGATGAAATCGCGACCGCTGATGCGCCTGGCGTCAACGCTCGCGAGCAGTGCTGCGACGATCACCGCGCTCGGATGCGCCGGCATCATCGACAGCACGTCGTCGTAATCGAGCGCGTGCCCGAACGTGCCGTTCACGAGCGCGGCGGTCTCGCCTGCGGCCGTGACGCCGGTGCCGAGAATCGGGACCTCACCCGGCGCGCGAGCCGCCTCGAGGTAGCGCATCAGCGGCTGCGCGACTTCGGAGCCCGCACCGGCGAGAATGACCGCGAAGGTATCGGCGATCGCTTTCTTCGCCTTTGGAATGGCATCGGCCGGGAAGGCGTCGAGCGCGGTGTCGTGGATGAACGAAGC
>JAQGMV010000150.1 GCA_028292225.1 Betaproteobacteria bacterium | reverse complement strand
TGCCATTGCGATGAATGCCGCGACGATTCGTTTCACCTGGACGTCCCTCCGGTTTCGATGCCCGTGCCCGCGATACCGCGGCACGACACCGATGGTAGGGAGGAGGGATGCGCCACAACAGCTTCAGATCGCGTAATCTGGCACCGTCACAGTGGTGTTGATCGCCCAACTGTATTGCCCGCGATCAGCGGTAACTGTGGCTGTCCTTGAGGCTCGTGGCGCGCCAATATGTGATTTATGGAAATCGAGCAAAGCACCGTGTTGTACGAAGTCGTCGCGAGCGACATCAGCTCGATGATCAGCGCGGGCACGCTCGCCGCGGGCGAGCGCGTGCCTTCGGTTCGAAAACTGAGCCGGCAGCGGCGCGTCAGCGTCTCCACGGTGGTGCAGGCCTACCGCTTACTCGAAGACCGGGGGTTCATCGAGGCGCGTCCGCAGTCCGGCTATTACGTTCGTTCACGGCAGCGTCCGATGCGCGAGCCTGCGGTGTCGGCGCCTCCGCGCGCGCCGCAGCTCGTCGGTGTCCATGCGCTGGTGAGCCGGGTGCTCGAGTCTGCAAAGGAGCCGGGCATGGTGCCGCTGGGCACCGCGTTGCCGCATGCAGACCTCGTGCCGACGTCGAAGCTGCGCCGCATACTGACCGATGTCGCGAGGCGCATGCCGGATACCCTCTCGACTTACGCGTTGCCTCCCGGGCGCGAAGACCTGCGGCGGCAGATCGCTCTGCGCGCACGCGACTTCGGCGTGCGTATCGACGCCGATGAGATCGTCGTCACGAATGGATGCGTCGAGGCGGTCAATCTCTGCCTGCGCGCGGTCGCGAAACCGGGCGACGTGATCGCGCTCGAATCGCCGACCTACTTCGGGCTGCTACAGATCATCGAGAGCCTCGGCATGAAAGCGCTCGAGATCCCTACACATCCTCGCAGTGGTGTTTCGCTCGATGCGCTCGAGCTCGCGATCGACCGGCAGAAAGTCAAGGCGTGTCTGCTGATGCCGACCGTGAGCAATCCGTTGGGCAGCACCATGTCCGAAGCCGCGAAAGGGCGCCTCGTGCGCATGCTCGCCGAAAAAGGCGTGCCGCTGATCGAGGACGCGGTCTACAGCGCCTTGCACTTCGGCGACGTGCAGCCGCGCGCGGCGAAAGCGTATGACCGTACCGGCAACGTCCTGTGGTGCTCCTCGTTCACCAAGACCCTCGCGCCCGGGCTTCGCATCGGCTGGGTCGCGCCGGGGAGGTATTACGAGCAGGTGCAGATGCTGAAATTCATCAGCTCGGTCGGTGTGTCGGACCTGCCGCAGGCGGCAATCGCCTCGTTTCTCGAAACCGGCGGTTACGACCGCCTGCTGCGAGGGCTGCGCAAGAGCTACCAGAACCAGGTGCAGCTTGTGACGCATGCGATAAGCCGGCATTTCCCGTCGGGTACCCGCGTCACGCGGCCGACCGGCGGCTATGTGCTCTGGGTGGAAATGCCGAAGCGAATCGACGCGCTTGCGCTATACGAGCGCGCCCTCGCAGAGCGGGTCAGCCTCGCGCCGGGCGCGATGTTCTCCGCATCGAAGCGATATCGCCACTGCCTGCGGGTGAACTGCGGAATTCCGTGGTCAGCGCATACCGACGCCGTATTGCGGCGCGTCGGCGAGCTCGCTGCGCAGTGCGGGAGCTGAGGGTGAGGGGCACACCCCGGCCCCCGCCTGGGAGAAATCGGGGTCTGTCCCCGATTTCAGGCTAGGCCATCGTCTTGACCACGCTCGCCGGCGTCACATCCATGTCGGTGAGCGCCATCACTTCCTCGGCGCTGAAACCGGGCGCGACTTCGTCGAGCACGAAGTGATCCTTGTCCCACCGCAGCAATGCGAGGTCGGTGACGACGTAGCTCACGCAGCCTTTCCCGGTGAGCGGGTAGCTGCATTTGCGCCGCAGCTTCGGACGGCCTTTGCTGTCCGAGTGCTCCATCACGATGATGAGATCGCCTTTGCCGGACAGCAGGTCCATCGCGCCGCCGATGCCTCCGCGCTTCGCGTCGGCCGTGCTCCAGTTCGCGACGCTGCCGGTCTGGTCGACTTCGTAAGCGCCGAGGATGACCGTGTCTATCCAGCCGCCGCGCGCCATTTCGAATGAGGTGACGCTGTCGAAGAACGACGCACCCGGCGTGACCGCGACGAACTGGCCCGCGGCGTTGTAGATGTCCGGATCGATCTCGTGCTCTTCGGAGACCATGCGTCCGTAACCGAGCACACCGTTCTCGGCGTGGAGGATCACGTCGCGCTCCTGCAGGTAGTTCGAGACCATCGTCGGAATGCCGACGCCGAGGTTCACGTAAGTGCCTTCCTTCACCAGCGCAGCGGCGCGCTTCGCGATGCCGGCGCGCGTGAGCGCCGGCTTGTCGTTATAGAGGCGCGCCTTGTCGGACGGGCGTCGCTCCGGGCGGCGCCACGCTTTTCCGTCGCTCACCTGGGTCGTCTTGACGATGCGTTTGACGAAGATTCCGGGCAGATCGATGAGCTCGGGCGGAATCTCCCCGGGCTCGACGATCTCGTCGACTTCCACGATCGCGCAGCGCGCGGCTTTCGCGAAGCTCGGGTTGAAGTTCTGGCTGCCGCCGCGGAACTGCACATTGCCGAGACGATCGGCGCGGTATCCGCGACAGAACGCATAGTCCACATTGATCGCGGGCTCGAGCACATAAGGCTTGCCGTTAAACTCGCGCAACTCCTTGCCTTTCGCGAGGTCGGTGGTGACACCCGTCGGCGAATAGAAAGCGGGGATGCCGGCGCCGCCTGCGCGGCAGCGCTCGACGAGAATGCCCTGCGGGACGAGCTCGACTTCCATCGTGCCGGCCGCGATCTGGTCCTCGCTCGCGGTCGGTGTGCCGGGCCTCACCGAGAACGCGGCGATCAGTTTCTTCACCTGTCCGTTCTCGGCGAGGATCTGGCCGCGTGTCGCTCCGGGATCGCCGAGCGAGTTGCACACCAGGGTCAGGCCTTGGGTGCCTTTTTCGCGCAGCGCGAGGATGAGGCTGGTCGCGAAGCGGTGGCCGACGCTGAAGCCGGCGATGGCGATCGTCGATCCATCCTCGATATCGGCGACTGCGTGCTCAGGCGATGCGACAACTTTGTCCATGCGTGCTCCCCGGCTTATGAATGCGGAATGTGCGGATGGCAGCGCGAGGCCGCGGCTGCCGTGTATCGTTGTGGAGCAAACGTATCACGCGAGGTGTTGCTGTGGAAGCCGCCGCGTGCGAATCGTGGAGGCTCATATCGTGGACACGCGCTTTGACACGTGTGAAGCGGCTCCCTAAGCTCGACCGCGCAAAGCACCGCTCCCACTTCAAGAGGGGACGATGGCGACAGGCATGGCAGCGATCCGGCGCGTGGTGACCGGCACCGACGAGCACGGCCGCTCGAAAGTGACCCGGGACGTCAGCGCCGCACCGTGCCGGGGGCGAGAGGGTCAGTCCTGGGCGTCGTCACCACACCACCGGATCGCGCGCAGGAACTGGGCTAAAGTCTTGGCCTACACAACATGCGGGGCACGCATGATCATTGAATGTCCGACTTGTGAAGCAAGGACTGAGTATTTTGACAACGGTGCGGTGGAGGTTGATATGGACTACGTCGTCAGCCCGACCCAGTACGTTGGGCGGGCACCCTGACGACCGATGACGACAAGACGCATTCCGACGATACGCTCCAGGCTCATCCTGCTCGTAGTGGCCTGCATCATTCCCGCGTCGCTGATGGTCGTCGCGTTGATTTCGTACCACTACCAGCAGGACCGGGCGCGGCTGGTACAGGAATCGATGGCCACCGCGCGCGCTGTGATGTCTGCGATAGACAGGGACCTCGCCGGCATGCAGGCCGCCATGTTCTCGCTCGGCACCTCGCCCCATATCGATTCGAACGATCTCGCCGCGTTTTACGAGCAGGCGATGGACGTGCTCAAGACGCAAAAAGCCTACAACGTCCTGCTGATCGACCGGACTTACCAGCAGCGCCTCAATACCCTCCGCCCGTTCGGCAGCAAGCTGCCGTCGGGAGCCGCGCCGTGGCTGCAGCAGGTGTTCAGCACCGGGCGTCCGGTGATCACCGATATCTTCGTGGGTCCGGTCGCCGGCAAACCCCTGCTCGGAGTCGCGACTCCGGTCGAGCGCGGCGGCATGGTGATATATGTCCTGGGGGCGAGCGTCGTCCCCGCGCGATTGTCCGAGCTTTTGAACGACCAGCGTCTTCCGGGGGACTGGATCGGCGCGGTCTTCGACAGCACCGGCACCATCGTGGCGCGCACGCATCAGATGGAGCGCTATGTCGGCACGAAGGGCACGCCGGAGGTGATCGCGCGGATGGCACAGGTGCCGGAGGACTTTCTGGAGTCGACCACCGTCGAAGGCATCCCTGTGCTGGTGGTCTTCAGCCGATCCGCCGTTTCGAACTGGACGATGGCGATCGGGATACCGTTGAAGAATCTCACCGACAGGCTGGCACAAACGCTGTGGTGGCTCGTCGCGGGTACCGCGTTCCTGCTGTTGAGCAGCCTCGCGCTCGCCTGGGCGATCGGGAGCAGAATCGCGCGATCCATACACCAGCTGGCCGCCCCTGCACTGGCTCTGGGTTCAGGCGTAGCCGTGACCGTGCCCTCGCTGCATCTGAAGGAAGCCGACGAAGTCGGCCAGGCGCTGACGAGAGCATCCGGGATGCTGAAGGCCGCGCAGTACAACGCGAATCATGACGGGCTCACCGGACTCGCGAACCGGGCGATGTTCGAAGAAATTTTCATTCAGCAGCTCGCGGTCTGCCACAGGGCCAGGACCAGTCTCGCCCTCGTGTATATCGACCTGGACGGCTTCAAGTCCGTCAACGACGTGCACGGGCACACAGTCGGCGACGAGGTGCTTCGTATGGTTGCGACGCGTCTCACCCAGGCGATCCGCAAATCCGACCTGGCGGTGCGACTGGGCGGCGACGAATTCGCAGTCATGTTGAGTCATGCGGGATCGGACGCCGCCGCGGCGTTCGCAGGTAAGCTGATCGACCTACTGTCCACGCCCTATTGCGTCGGCGCGCTGACGCTCGAGATCTCGGCGAGCATCGGCATCGCTGCATACCCGGAGTCCGGGACCGCAAGCGAGGCGCTGTTGCAGCAGGCCGACGAAGCGATGTACAAAGCCAAGGCTGCGGGCAAACAACGCTATGTGGTGGCGGGCTGAGGCAAAGATGCGGCGCCTGTAAACAGGCCAAAAGACCGAATATCCAAACACCGCGATCTGGAATATCGTAGGCGAGTCGCCGGCAGCCTTTCTGGAGGCGCAGTGGCTTCACGGTCCCGAGGCAGCATTCCGGAAGCATTGGACGCAGCCAAGCGCCACGCCGTCGAGCGCTTTTTGCCTGCGCCCGGCAAAAGCGCCCGGCGTGTGGTCCACCGGGTCAGCGCGGATCCCCGGCACAACCTCGTCGGTGTCGGCGTGGGCGCCAAGATCGTCAAAAGCAAAATGACGGGGCGGCCATCGGTGCGCCTGTATGTCGCGCGCAAACTCCACAAAGACCTCGTTCCCGAAGCGCTCAGGCTTCCGCCCCATATCGACGGCATCGATACGGACGTCATCGAGATCGGCCGGCTGCGCGCGCAGGCAATGAGTGCTCGACGGCGTCACCGGCCTGCGAAGCCCGGCTGCTCGATCGGATTCGCGCTGGAAGGAGGGCACGCCGAGCTGCTGATGGCGGGCACGTTCGGCGCGGTGGTGAGCCGCGCGAGCTCGAAATTCATTTTGAGCAACAACCACGTGCTCGCCTATGAGAACGAGCTGCCGATAGGCACGCGCATATATCAGCCGGGACTGCTCGACCACGGCGATCCGGATGCGGATGCCATTGCGCGGCTTTTCCGTTTCATCCCGCTGAGCGTGTCGGAGCCCAACCGGGTCGACTGCGCGATTGCCGAGATCCTCGAGCCGGGGCTCACAGGCGCATCGGTCATGGCGAAAGTCGGAAAGCTCGCCAGTCCCGAGCCGATCGACGCGGTCGAAGGCATGGCTGTGAAAAAAATCGGGCGCGGTTCGGGATACACGCTCGGCAACGTGTTCGACGTGAGCGCAACGGTCACTCTGGACTATGAGCTCGGCAGCCTGAGTTTCGTCGACCAGATCCTGATCCGTGGCGCGTCCGGCGCGTTTTCGGAATACGGCGATTCAGGCGCGCTGGTCGTCGACGTCGACTCCAGGCGCGCGACCGGCTTGCTGATTGGCGGCAACGTGGAATACGCGGTGGCCAATCACTTTGACGATGTCCTCGAAGGGCTCGAAGTGAGTCTTGTCACGTAGTGCCAACGACACGGTGGAGGCTCTCATGCTTATGCGTTCCTGCATCAGGGATGTTGCGGTCGCAGCGCTTGCGCTGACATTGTCGGCGCCGGCCGCCGCGCAGACGGTCGAAGCATCGGTGAAGAACGACATCTCCGAGCCGCTGTCGAGCGTGCCGCCTCCGCCGCTCAAAGCGCAGGCGGCTTTCAAGAAGGTGCATCGGGTAAAAAGAATCCCGCCGCCGGCCGGCGCGCAGGCGGCTGCCGCGGATACAGCGGTGCAGAAAAAGGCGGCCGGCACGCTGCCGATCGGACCCATCGGCACGACGGAGGGCATCGGAGAAGGGCTCGTCATCGGCGGCCAGAGCTTTTTCGTGACGAGTTTTCCGGCCGATACCGCCGGCGCGGCCGGCTCCACGCAATACGTGCAATGGGTGAACACCTCGCTGCTCGTGATCGACAAGGCCACCCAGAAAATACTGCTCGGGCCGGTCGACGGCAGCGTGCTGTGGCGCGGTTTCGGCGGAAATTGCGAACACAACAACGACGGCGATCCCATCGTGCTTTTCGACCGCACGATCAATCGATGGGTGCTCACGCAGTTCGCTGTGAGCGGCACCCCGTTCTCGCAATGCATCGCGGTGTCGCGCACGGACGACGCGACGGGCGCCTACCATCGTTACGAGTTCCAGTATCAGGATTTCAACGATTACGGGAAATTCGGCATCTGGCCGGATGGGTATTACTCGAGCTTCAATATGTTCAAGGGGAATGCGTTTCTGGGCGCCAAAGTCTGCGCCTACGAGCGCGACAAAATGATCGTCGGGAATCCCGCGCGCATGGTGTGCTTCGACGTGCCGGCGCAGGGCGGGCTCGTGCCGTCCGATGTGGACGGACCCACCGCGCCTCCGGCCGGCTCGCCGAACTTCGTGATGAACCTCGGCAGCAATCGGCTGAACCTGTGGCGCTTCCAGACCAATTGGGCGAACCCGGGTGCTTCGACCTTTACGGGCCCGGTGACGATCAAGACCGCGCCTTTCCAGCAGGCCTGTCCCAGCGGACCGACGCCCGGCACGTGTGTGGTGCAGCCCACGACGACGCAGCGGCTGGACACCCTCAGCGACCGTCTCATGTATCGGCTGGCTTATCGCAACTTCGGAACTCATGAATCGCTGGTGGTGACGCATTCGGTCGCGGTGACGCCGACGCGCGCCGCGGTGCGCTGGTACGAAGTGCGCAATCCCAACGCCACGCCGATGGTGAGGCAGCAGGGCACCTATGCGCCGACCACGACCTCGCGCTGGATGGGCAGCGCGGCGATGGACAAGATGGGTAATCTCGCAATGGGATACACCGCTTCGAGCGGCTCGGTATTTCCGTCGATCCGGGTCGCGGGGCGCCTGGTGAGCGACGCGCCCGGCACGCTGCGCGCGGAAAGGATCATCCCGACGGCGACCGGCAAAGGCGCACAACGCGACTCGGACCGATGGGGCGACTACAGCAGCATGACGCTCGATCCAGCCGACGACTGCACGTTCTGGTATACGGCTCAGTACCAGGGCGCCAAGACGAGCGACTGGCACACCTCGATCGTGCGGTTCAAGTTCAGTGCGTGCAAGTGAGTACGTTCCCGCAACGTTCATTGCGGGGGTGAGGCGCTGGAGGGAATCCCGGAGCGCATACGGCGCCGGTGGGACTGATCGGAAGCCGGCTAGCGTCTTCCGCTGTCGTATACGATTTCGACTTGCGTGACGGCATTGCGCCGCACGAGCACCTTCTGCTCGGCAGCGCGCGGATACATCCCGGGCGATTGCGGCCGAACGATGTATGTCCCCGGCGGCACGGCAAGCCGGAACCGGCCGTCGGCGTCGCTTTCCACCGACGCGACCTCCCGTCCCGCTGCGTCGAACACGCCCACCGTGGCGCGATAGGGCTCGCTGTTCGCGGCCCCGCGCCGTTCTACCGAGCGGACGGGACGAATGCTGACACGACCTTCGATTGCGCTGCCCGATGCGTCGGCAACCCTATGCAGACCCATCAGCCCGGACCGTGGGCTTACGAGCGCTTCTGCGCCTGCGTGCGCGAGCGGCATGCCGGCCATCGCGTACGCGCAACCATACTGGAGCTCTATCGGACATCCGCGGCAGGTCCGTCGTCGTGGAGAATGCGGTAATAATAGATCACCAAGGCGACATACACCGTCCTGAGTCCGGCTATCCCTCGAGGCTAAAAGGGGCCGGCCTCGGTGTCCACCTAGTGAGCCTGGCTGCTTTGACACCCATGGCCTTCGCCCGTCAGATGTGGCGCCCGAGACATGTCGATTTCCCCTGAGCCCGTTCGACTAAATATCGATTCACCCGTTTTTCTCACTGAACCGGAAAGGAGATTCCATGCCCCACCCCATCGCATATCTGGGTTTCAACGGCGCATGCGCGCAAGCGATGCGCTTCTACGAGCGCGCGCTGGACGGAAAGATCGAAATCATGATGAGCGGCGCCGATTCGCCCATGGCCGCGCAAATTCCCAAGGAATCCGCCCACCGCATCCTGCATGCGCGGCTCGCCCTGAAGGACGGCGGGCTGCTCTTCGCGGGAGATACGCCTGAGCAAGTGCCGTACGAGGGCATCAAAGGCGTGTCGATCACGCTCAACTACGACACGATCCCGGAAGCGCAGAAGGTGTTCAACGCACTTGCGGAAGGCGGTCACGTGACGATGCCCATGCAGCCTGCGTTCTGGGCCAGGACGTGGGGCATGCTGGTCGACAAGTTCGGGACGCCGTGGATCGTCAACGGCGAGATGCTGCCTATGTGACGGGAATCAACTAGCGCGGTCTGCTGATCGACCTGAAAGTCTCGGCCCCGTCAATAGCGAAAAGGTCGGATATCTTACGCCCCGGATCTGGTGGAGTATCCAGGCTCGTTCGCGTTCGGCGGGCGCCGAGGCGCGCACATTGTTCGCAAGCGGTGCACAGCCGAGCGTGTTGCCGGGCAATCCAAAGTGGATCGCGATACAGGTGGTGGAGGACGTGACTGCGCAATCGCTTGTGTTTAGCAACAGGACAAGAGCGCACTGATTGCATCAAGACCCGACGCACGACGCGGCTTAAGCGAGGAGTGCTCATCATGGCCTCGACCGACGAAAAAGTCTGGCTTTGCGTGACGCTGATCTTCATAGGCACGTTCGCGCTTGTCATGCCGCTCATAAGGTATGTAACTACGGGGTGGAAGGCAAAGCGTAAAGACATCATGGACGGTCTGGATGCGCATGCGCGCATGTGCTACTTCGAAATGTTCAGTCGAAGTGGCGCAACGCCTGCCGAGGCTGATGCCTCGAAGGCGTTCGAGCAACTGTACACACAGTGGTATGGCCGTCGTTTCTTCCTGGTCCCCGGTCTGCTCCTGTTCGCGGTGGGGGTGATCGCGGTGACAGTCGTCACGTTCACGTGCCTCCACCGGCTCGGATACATGCACAATCCTCTTTTCGACGTGCCGGACATCGCCATGGCAGCTTTGGCCGGCGCCTATTTGTGGGTGTTGAATGATCATATTTCGCGCGCGCGCAGCCTCGATTTTTCGCCGGCCGACGTGCACTGGGGCGTGCTTCGTCTAATCATCGCCGCGCCAATGGGATATGCCTTTGCCGCTATCGCTTCAAAATCTCTGGGTCCTTTTGTCGCCTTTGCCGTGGGCGCATTCCCGCTGGAGGCATTGACGTCGATGCTGAGGCGCCTCGCCGAGAAGAATCTCAATGTTGCCGCCTCGCCGGAAGAAACGAGCGACGACATCATCAAACTGCAGGGAATCAACAAGCCCATTGTTGAGCGCCTGTCCAAGGAAGACATCACCAGCATCACGCAACTCGCCTACTGTGACCCGGTACGGCTTGCCATGCGGTCCAATCTGACCTTCAATTTCATTATTGATTGCATGAACCAGGCACTTGCCTGGCTCTATCTCCAGGAGCAACTAAACACCATTCGACCCCTGAGCCTGCGGGGCGCCAGCGAGATCAAGGATCTTATGGATTCAATTGATGATCCCGCCGCCGATCACGATGGCGCGGTGCAGGCGTTGCCAAAAATCGCGGAAGCGATAAAGCAAGACCCTGTCACTCTCAAGCTGACCCTGCGCCAGGTCGCGGAGGACCCTTATACGATATTCCTTCATCGCGTCTGGACTTAGAGCCCGATGTCTTCCGGCGGCGTTCGCCCCGAGCGCGTCAGCCAGTGACGCGATAGTCACACCGGCGGTAGGCCCGCTGTTTTCACCACTGCCGTCCACCTCGCAACCTCCGACCTGATCATCGCCGCGAGCTCTTCAGGCGAGCTCGCGATGATCTCCGAGCCGTGGGCTGCGAGCTTTTCTCCGGTGCCGGCTGCAGGCGCACGCCTGCACTCGGATGCGCTGTGCGGATTGCGCGATCGGTTCTCTAATCCGCCCTCGCACCCGATGCCTTCACCACTTTCGCCCATTTGATGATCTCGGCACGCAGGTATGCGGTGAACTCGTCCGGGGTGTTCTTCGGCGCAGGCTCGAGCCCGAACGATGCCAGCGTCCTGGCCACTTCATGGTCGGCCAGCGCGCGCGTGACCTCTGCGTTGAGCTTGTCGATGATCTCCTTCGCCGTTCCGGCAGGCGCAAGCACACCGTACCAGCCGGTGACGTCGTAGCCTTTGAGGCCGCCCTCGGCAAACGTCGGAAGCCCGGGCATCAGCGTCGAGCGCTGCGCGCTCGTCACCGCAATGGCTTTGAGCTTTTTCGCCTTGAGCTGCGGGATTGCGGCGGAGAGACTGACGAAGGAGAGGTCGACGTGTCCGCCGAGCAGGTCGGTCACTGCCGCGCCCGCGCCTTTGTACGGGATGTGCACGATGTCGATTCCCGCCATCGCCTTGAAGAGCTCACCGCTGAGGTGCGGTGTCGTGCCGTTGCCCGACGACGAATAGCTGAGCTGTCCCGGCCTCGCCCTGGCGAGTGCGATGAGGTCTTTCAGCGATTGCGCGGGAACCGCCGGGTGAACGACGAGCACGTTCGCTCCCGTTGCCGCGAGAGTGACCGCCGAAAAGTCGCGCAGCGGATCGTACGCGAGCTTCTTGTAAAGACTCACGTTGACGGTAAAAGCGGGCTGCGCCATGAGCAGGGTGTAACCGTCAGGCGCCGCTTTCGCGGCGATTTCGAAACCGACATTGCTTCCGCCGCCGGGGCGGTTGTCGACCAGCACCTGCTGGCCCCATATGGCGCTCAGTCGCTGGCCGAGCGTGCGGCTGAGGATGTCGGTCGCGCCTCCGGTGCCGACCGGAACGATGATGCGTACCGCCTTCGCCGGATAAACCTGCGCGAAGGGCGAAGAGCAGAACAGCGCGAGCGCCAGCGCGTGCGCTGCGATGAACCGAGGCATGTGAGGCAGGCGCATAGGATCTCCGGACCGGGATCAGGTGGATAGTACACGCCGGGACTCACTGTCGGCGCGATGGCGTACCCGTTCATCCTTCGACTTCGCTGCCGCTACGCTCAGGATGAACGGCGCGACCGCCGGCGTGTGTCATACTTTCCAGAGCACGCATCGCACGCCTTCGGAGGGACTCTTGCACGGACCGGAATCACAGCGCACGGCGCTTTACGTGAGCGTCGGGCGCAAGCTCACACACTACGACATCGAAGTCCGCACTGCGAAGCTCGTGGAGCGCGACACCATCACCCTGCCACAGAACGTTCAGTACGTGTGGCCGCATCCCTCGGGTGCTTTTCTGTATGCCGCGTGCAGCAACGGCTCGCCGGACGCAGGCGGCGATGCGCACAGCGCAGTGGCGCTTCGCGTCGACGGCGAGTCCGGTGCGCTGAAGATGCAGGGCTATCCCGTCCCGCTCCCGTCGCGTCCGATACATGTGACGCTCGACGCCGCCGGCACTCACATGCTGGTTGCGTACAACAAACCGAGCAGCGTCACGGTGCATCGCATCGAAGGTGACGGCGCTATCGGTAAGCAGGTGCGCCAGCAGGTCGAACCCGAAACCGGCATCTACGCGCACCAAGTGAAAGTCGCACCCTCAGGACGCCGCGTGATCGTGGTGGCGCGAGGTAATGACGCGATCGCCTCCACGCCCGAGGACCCGGGTGCGCTGAAAGTGTTCTCCTATGAGGATGGGCAGCTCACGCCGGCGGCGACGGTCGCGCCGGGCGGCGGCTTGGGTTTCGGCCCGCGGCATCTCGATTTCCATCCTTCGCGCCCGTGGGTCTATGTGTCGCTCGAGCGCCAGAACACGCTGCAGATGTACCGGTTCGAAGACGACATCCTCGCGCCCGAGCCCGCCTATACGAAGCCGACGCTCGCGGACACCGCGGGCATGCGCGCACGACAGCGGCCCGGCACGATCCACGTGCACCCGAACGGCCGCTTCGTCTATGTCGCGAACCGTGCGAGCGGCACGCACGCCGTCGACGGTCAGCCGCTTTTCATCGGCGGTGAGAACAATATCGCCGTCTACGCGATCGACGAGGGGAGCGGAGCGCCGAGGATTCTGCAGCACGCCGACACTCACGGCCTCGTCCCGCGGACTTTCGCGCTCGACAAAACCGGCAGCGTCCTGGTTGCCGCGAACTCGGTTGCGATGCTTGCGAGCGAAGGCGGCTCGGTGACCCCGGTCTCACCCAGTCTCGCGGTATTCAAGGTCCGGGAAGACGGCAAGCTCGAGTACGTACGCCAGTACTACAT
>JAQGMV010000272.1 GCA_028292225.1 Betaproteobacteria bacterium | reverse complement strand
GCCCCTGCCCCATCTCGATCTCCATCGGCACCCACCCGATCGAGATCATGGGCGCGGGCTTTCGTGCGCCGATCGGCGTCGACGAGATGGCGATCGCCGGCGGCCTGCGGGGCGCGCCGGTCGAGCTTGCGCAGTGCGAAACCGTGGACCTGCCGTGCATCGCCGACGCCGAGATCGTCCTCGAAGGCGAGATCCTGCCGACCGGGTGGACCCAGCCTGAAGGCCGGTTCGGCGAGTTCACGCGTCTCATGGGCGGGCTACACTGGAACCCGATCGTCCGGATCAAGGCGATCACCCGGCGTTCCGACGCGATGTACTACGCGCTGCACATGCCGTGGGAAAACACCTGGCTCGCGGCGCCGACGCGGTACGCGGCGATACGCGCCGCGCTCAAGAACGCCGGTGTCCAGGTGAAAGACATCAACGTGACGCTCGGCGGCTGCGCTTTCTGGCACGCGATCGTCTCGATCAGGAAGCAGGCGGGCGAAGGCAAGAACGCGCTGATCGCCGCGCTCTCGGTCATGGATTTGAAGCACGTCGTAGTGGTCGACGACGATATCGATGTATTCAACCCGACCGACGTCGAGTGGGCGATCGCCACCCGGGTGCAGGGCGACCGCGACGTGATCATCATCCCCGGCGCGCGCGCCAAACCGCTGGACCCCAGCCTCGCGGTGATGCCTCCGGGCGTCGTACCTACCGGCGCAAAAGTCGGGATCGACGCGACGATCGGCGAAGGCATACCGCACGAGCGCTTCGAGCGTATCGCCTACGCGTATGCGGATCGCGCCAAGATCGCCGATTACATCGCCGGTAAAGCCGACGCGAGCTCGGGGCGAGTCGTCTCCGATCACGCGAAAGTGGCCGCGCTCGCCCAGAGCATCCTGGCCGTGATCGAGAAGGCGCCGCTCTATTACACCGAGATCGCCGAGCGTTTCGGGGAGCATCCGTTCCCGACCGTCGCCCGCGCGCTCGGAAAGCTGCACGCCGACGAGAAGCTCTGGCAGGATCCTCGCGGACGTCTGTGCGTCCGCGGCTCGGCGTTCGCAGCCGAGCCCCCGGTTAAAGCGTCGTGATCGAGTCGAGCGCGCCCGCCGCAGCAGCGGCGGGATTCGAAGGCTCCCGGCCGGCCATCACCGTCGCGGGCGTGAGCAAATGGTTTCCGACGGCCAGCGGCGAGCCGCTGCACGTGCTCGACAACATCAGCCTCGAGGTGGCCGAGCACTCGATTCTCGGCATACTCGGCGCATCGGGGTCGGGCAAAAGCACGCTGCTCAACATCATCTCTGGACTGGTCACACCGGACCGCGGCCGCGTATGCATCAACGGCGTGCCGTCGGAGCAGTTCAAAGACTGGCGCAGCGTGAGCTACATGTTCCAGGAAGACCGGCTGCTGCCGTGGCGCACCGCGTGCCGCAACGTTGAGTTCGCGCTGGAAGCCGCTTCGATGCCGAAAGCGGAACGCAAGCGCCGTGCGCAAGAGGCGCTCGACCTCGTCGGCCTCTCGGGATTCTCCGATGCCTTTCCGTTCCAGCTCTCCGGTGGCATGCGCAGCCGGGTCGCGCTCGCACGCAGCCTGGTGCTCGAGCCGTGCATACTGCTGATGGACGAGCCGTTCTCGAGGCTCGACGCGCAGACGCGCTCTCTCATGCACGCCGAGCTCCTGCGAATCCACCGCCTGAAGAAGATGACGATCGTCTTCGTCACTCACGACGTCGAAGAATCTGTCGTCCTCGCCGACAACGTCGCCGTGATGGCGCCGCGTCCCGGCCGGGTGCGCGAGCTGGTTGGAATCGAGCTCGACCGGCCGCGCGATTCCACGGCACCGGAGGTGACGCAGTATATTCAGAGGCTGCGGGCGCTGATCTGAGGGATGAGGGACGAGGACGGAGGGATGAGTAGCGCCGGCGCCCTCGCCTGCACCCGGGGTCTGCCCCCGGTTTTGAAGCATCGAGGGAGACTGACCCGGTTCTCCCGGGTCAATCTCCGCTGACGAAGGAGCACAAGTGAAACGAATCGTACGTAGTGCGCTGTCGATGGTCGCAGTATCGCTCGCGCTGGCTGCGGTCCCCGCTGCCGCGCAGAAGATGAAAGTCGGTTACTGGACGAGCGGCTTCAGCCTCGGCTTCGGCGCGGTGATGGAGCAGATGAAGTTCGCGGAGAAAGAAGGCCTCGAGGTCGAGTGGGTGAAGTTCGCCGAGGTCAACGGTCCGACCCGTGCGATCGTCTCGCAGGGCATCGACATCGCTTTCGCTGCCCCTTCAACCGCTTCGATGCAGATCGCAGGCGACGGCGTGCCGATCAAGATCGTCCTCGCGACCCAGATCCTCGAAGGGCAGTTCGTCGTGCTTCCGGGCTCGCCGCTGAAATCTCTCAGCGACGCCAAAGGACGCAAGATCGGGATGTCGCCTTCGGGCAGCGCGACCCACGCGATCGCGACCGCGATCCTCGAGAACAACTACGGCCTGAAGCCGAGCGACTACGCCGTGGTCCCGGGCAACGAAGGCCGGCTCGCGCAGTTCCTCACGCAGAAGGAGATCGACGTCGCAGCCATACGCTCGGTCACGATCGCGCAGATCGACGAGGTCAAGCCCCGCCGGTTGGCGAGCATCGTCGACGAATGGAAGAAGCTCACCAAGTCGAACGCGGCGCCGATCCTCGCCGTCACGATCGTGCACGACAACTACCTGTCGAAGAACCCCGCAGCGATGGCGAAATTCATCGCGGCGGTGCGCAAAGGCCTCGAGTTCGGCGCGCACAACACGCCGCGTGTGGCCGAGATCCTGCAGAAAGCCGCGAACATGAACGCCGAAGATGCGCGCGCCTACGCCGCGCAATGGGAAGGCGCCTACATGGCGTCGTTCGAGCCGCACGACGTCGCCTCGCTCAAGCGCATGCAGGAGATCGCAAAAGCCGCCGGCGCGGTCAAGAAAGAAGCCCCCGACAGCGCTTTCGTGACAGGTCCTTATCAGCAGTCCAAACAGATCAAATAGAGAACAAAGCGAACACTCATGCCAAAAACAAAAAAACTCCACCTCCATCTCGAGAGCTCGAGCAAGCGCTCTCCCCTGTTCCATCTCACCGAGGAAAAATGGGCCGCAGCGGCAAAGCGCCACCGCCCGCTCGCGAAGAACCTACGCGTGACCATCGGGTGGGACGGCGACATCATCGACGATGCGCTGAAAACCGCCGACGTGATGATCAACTCGAACCCGCCTCGCGAGAACCTGCGGGAGCGCGCACCGAACCTGAAGTGGATCCAGACCACCAGCGCCGGCGTCGACGCCCTGATGCCTTTCGACTGGCTTCCCGTAGACGTGACGATCACCAACAACAGCGGCGCCCATGGCGCGAAAGCCGAGGATTCGTGTGCGATGGCGCTGCTCATGCTGAACGCCCGCATGCCTGAAGTGCTGACCAACCAGCGCGAGCGCCGCTGGCAGCCGATCTTCTCGACCCCGATAGAGGGCAAGACCGCGGTCGTGATCGGTTTCGGTGACCTCGGCCAGGGCGCCGGACGTGCGGCGAAGAAGCTCGGGCTCAACGTGATCGCTGTCACGCGCACCGGCAAACCGGTGCGCCCTGCCGACGTCGTCTATCCTGTCACGCGCA
>JAQGMV010000258.1 GCA_028292225.1 Betaproteobacteria bacterium | reverse complement strand
CTCGCGGGCGAAGTCGCGCTCCACGCAAGCGGCGAAGCGGCAGACTTCCTGCGCTCCTTCGACGACGACCTGCGCTTCGTCTTCATCACCTCGCAGGCGCGAGTGATGCCCCATGAGACCGCGGACGCGCTGGACACCACTGTCCCGGGCATCAGGCTGAGTGTCGCGGCCAGCCCTCACGCCAAGTGCGAGCGCTGCTGGCATTACCGCGCCGACGTCGGAGCGGACCCGGAGCATCCCGAGCTCTGCGGCCGCTGCACGTCGAACCTCTTCGGTTCGGGCGAGGTGCGCACTCATGCTTAAGTGGCTCGGCATCTCGGGGTTCGTGCTCGTCCTCGATCAGCTGACGAAGGTCGCGGTCACGCGCAGCTTCTCGCTGCACGAAATGGTCGAGCTCACCCCGTTCTTCAACATGGTGCTCGTCTATAACAGCGGTGCGGCTTTCAGCCTGCTCGCCGACGCGGCGGGCTGGCAGCGCGAGCTTTTCATCGCGATTGCCGTGGCTGCCGCAGTCTGGATCGCGTGGCTCCTGCGCAAGCACTCCGACGAGAGGCTTTTCTGCATTGCCCTCGCCCTCATCCTCGGCGGGGCCATCGGTAACGTGATCGACCGCGTGCGGCTGGGCGCGGTCGTCGATTTCCTCGATTTTCACGCCCTCGGTTACCACTGGCCCGCGTTCAATGTGGCCGATGCCGCAATCAGTTGCGGTGCGGTGCTGCTCATCTGGGACGCTCTCAGAACCAAACGCCCGCAGTCGGCGTCCAATCCCCGGCGCGTATAATTCGTCCCTCAATCCGTTTGCTCCCTGTTTCGTCCCTCCCGCCCATGCAAGTCGTGCTCGCAAAACCCCGTGGCTTCTGCGCCGGCGTAGACCGCGCGATAGACATCGTCGAGCGCGCGCTCGAGCTTTTCGGGGCGCCCATTTACGTGCGGCACGAAGTCGTGCACAACAAGTTCGTCGTCGAGGACCTGAAGACCAAGGGCGCGATATTCGTCGAGGAGCTCGACCAGGTGCCCGAAGGCAGCACGGTGATCTTCAGCGCCCACGGCGTGTCCCAGGCGGTGCGCCGCGAAGCCGAAGCGCGGGGTTTCCGTGTCTTCGATGCGACGTGCCCGCTCGTCACCAAGGTGCATCACGAAGTGGCGAAGAACCGGACCCAGGGGCGCGAGATCGTGATGATCGGCCATCAGGGGCACCCGGAAGTGGAAGGCACGATGGGGCAGGCCCACGGCGGCATGTATCTCGTCGAAGGCCCCGAAGACGTCGCCCGGCTGGAGGTGGCGGATCCTGACAATCTCGCGTTCGTCACGCAGACCACGCTCTCGATCGACGACGCCGGACGCACGGTCGCGGCGTTGAAGGCGCGCTTTCCGACGATTGCCGGGCCCCGGCGCGACGACATCTGCTACGCCACCCAGAACCGGCAGGACGCGGTGAAAGCGCTCGCAGAGGTCTCCGACGTGGTGCTCGTGGTGGGCTCGCCGAACAGCTCGAACTCCAATCGCCTGCGCGAAGTGGCGGCGAACCACGGGATTCCGGCTTACATGGTCGACGATGCCGGCGAGCTCAGGCCCGAATGGGTCGCCGGCAAGAATGTGGTCGGCGTCACCGCAGGCGCGTCAGCGCCGGAAATCCTGGTGAAGCAGGTGATCGACAGGCTGCTCGCCCTGGGCGGCACGAACGTGCGCGAGCTGGAAGGCGCCGCCGAAAAAGTGACTTTCCCGCTGCCCAAAGCGCTCGCCAAAGCCTGATCTCGAGCGTGGCAGGGGCCGCCGCTCACGGCTTGAAATCGAGCTCGATCAGCTTCTGGCTTTTCACGGCGACGCCGCGTTTTTTCGCCGGCGAAAACCTCACGTCCCCCCATGCGCGCAGTGCCGCGTTGTCGAACAGGCGTGCGGGCTCCGATTCGACGAGGTGCGTCTTGCGCACGACACCGCGCTCGTCGATGAACAGCAGCACGCGCGCCCGGCCCGGAATCCCGCTGCCTTCAAGCTCCTCGGGATAACTCAGCCGCACCTCGCTTAGCGGCTCGGCGCGCACCTCGAGCTCGGAGGCGGTATACCACTTGTCGGGGAAGGGCAGGTCGGCACCGCCGGAAATGCCCATCCGGGCTTCAGCGCTCGAGTCCGTCGCGGGCCTACCGGCATTCGCGATCTGTTCGCGTGCCGGGTTTGCCTGCGGGTCGCTGCTTTCCGACGCGGCGACGGCGGTTCGAGCGGCCGGAGCGAGGGTGGCGTAGAGCGGCTGCGGCTGCACCGCACCGCGGTCCAGCGCGGACGTGAGGCCTGCCGGCGGAAAGCTGATCAGCGTGCCTGCGTGCAGCGCGAGCGAGGCCGCGACGAAACCGAACAGCCGGCGAGCGCCGGGCGGCACGGCGCGCAATCGCTTGAGCACGCGCACATCGTCACCCCGCGCGAGGCATCGTCCCGGTTACCAGCACAGTTCTTTCGCTCGGGTGGTCGCCGTACCGCTGAAGCCACGGACCCCGGTGTTGGAGAGGGTGAAATTGCCGCAATCCGGATCGACGAACGGGCCGCCGGTCGTTGCGGTTGCGTTCGGCGTCGCGGTCAGGACATAAGCCTGGTCGTTAACGCCGCTGAGTGCGCTCGTCGCAATCGTTACAGCGTAGTTGCCCGCGGCAGGATTCTCTCCCGAGTACACGGAGGACCCGCTTGCGCCACCCATGAGCGCAGTGAACTCGGCGGTGGTCGAGGTATAGCGTCCGTTCGACGTGTAGAACCGCTCCTCGAGTTGGGCGGCCTTCAGCAACGCGGACTTGCCTTCGGCGCGCTTCACCTTCTTGATGTGCTCCTGATACGACGGGTAGGCGATCGCCCCCAGGATCGCGACGACGGCGACCGCCACCATCATCTCGATCAGGGTGAAACCGCGCCGGTTACGCAAACTCATCCGACTGCTCCTCGCACTCATTTCCTGATCACTTCGCGCCATGTCGCGCGTCCGGAATCGGGACCCGCGCCGAGAACCATCGTGATACTCGTCCCTGAGACCGTGGGAACGATCATCGTATTTCTCCGGTTGCCTCCGCCTTTTACGCGGCCGACGCCGTCGTCGCGCAGCAGTGTCGTCTCGGTTCTTCCCTGCGTCCACACACCGCCGGTAAGAACTGTCGGGGTCATGCTGATGCCCAGCGTTTGCACACCGCTCGCGAAAATACTGCCCGACACCGCATCGGAAGCATTGAGCACGCCATCGTTGTTCGCATCGAGCACCGGCGCGTCGAAGATGCCGCCGGTCGCCGGGTTCACGACCATGATGTAGCCGTCGCCTCCGAAGTCGCACGCGCCGGTCTTCGGTATGAGGGTGGTGAAGATGAGGCGGCGCGCCGAGATCGCCGGATCGAAGACATTGCGCTCACCGGTGGTGACCGAGTCGGGGAAATCCATGAACCAGCCCAGGTGCGTCGCCCAGTTCGGGCCTTTCGCGCCGCCCGCGCCGGTGATGTACCTGAACTTCACGCCGTTGACCGTCGTCTCGTTGATGGTCTGCTGGAACAACTGCGTAGCACGGTTGGTGACGACCGTCTGGGTCGATACCGAGGTCGTACCGTCGTTCTTGTCCCAGATGCCGTAGAAGCTCTGGTTTTTATAGAACGGCGCGCTGGCAGCTGCGATCGGGTCTGACGGTTCCAGGTACTTACCCGTCCCGAAGGCGAGTATGAAGCCGGGGCCCGTCGGGTGCAGCACGCCCTGGGCCATCGAAGTGATCGGCTGCGTAGTGCCCCCGCTGAAGAGCGCGACGCGGTTGGTCGCCGCGGGCCACAACGTCGGATCCGCCTTCGAAACGTCGAATTTCCAGAAATCGCCCAGCAGGTCTCCCGCGTAAATGAAATCAACTTTGCCATCCGCGTTGACGTCGGCCGGGAAAGGCGGCGCCATGCCATTGGGCGCTGCGACCGTGCCGGTGCCCGTATCGAGACGGATGTAGTCGATTCCCGGCTGCCATGTGCGGCCGCTGTTTCCTGTGGGACCGTCGAGGAAAATAATGTAGATGTAGCCTTTCCCGTCGCCGTTGCCGAGGGTGCCCACGGCCTCCGTATTGTTGTACCCGCCCGTAACGATGGCGGCCCACTTGCCGTTAGCCATCTTGCGGATGACCGGCGCCCCGAGCACGTAGCCCAGGCCGTACTTCGCACCGCTCGCCGGCGCGTCGTCCTCTACGTTGAATTCCCACAGCACTTTCGAAGACGCCGCGAGCTCTGTGGCGTTCGTCGTATCGGACGACAGGGGCGGGGGCGTCGTGACGTCAAGGGCGTACACCCCTCGGCCACCGCCGCCGAGCGTTCCGACCAGAACCGTGGCCCAGTTGCCGCTGACCTGCGCGTCCGCCACAGTCGGCGAGCCGTCGACATAGTAGCGGTGGACGTAGTTCTGGCGCGTGAGCTGGTTCAGATTGGTGAAGGTCTTGCTCGGAACGTATGCCAGCCGCTCGGTTCCCCCGGTGGCGCCCGCGGTCGCGTCGAACCCGTGCAGCATGCCGTCGTTTGCTCCGACGTACAGCATCGGTGTGCGGGGCGTGGTCAGGAACTGCGTGCGGAAGGTCTTGTACGAGGCGTCCAGGATGACCGACTCCGGCACCGCCGGCACATAGGCGGGTGTCGAATTCGCGATATCCCCGAGCTTGCTGCTCCGCGTTCTGAACCGGTTCGTCGCCGCGCCTTCGAGTGACGGATCGCCGCGCAGATAAGTCAGACGCTGATTGCCGAGAGAGTCGACCGTGACGTTGTCGTACGGAGACGTGTTGAGTGCCGTGACCAGATTGGTCCCGATATCCGTGGCGGTCAGGCTCGCCGGATTCGCGGGCCAGCGGAAAGGCACGCCCGTGCGCCGGGTGCCGTCGTTGCGGTAGGTCAGGACGACGCGCCTGTCGGGGGCCGGTATCTGTGTCGCGGCATCCCAGTCCTGGACCGATTTCTCGTTGCCGTTGCTGTCGAAACCGAAAGACAGCAGGTGCCCGCTCCAGTCAGCGGTGTCGAAGCTCGCCTTGTATAGCGCGGCGCCGGTTTTCACCGATGTCGAGCTCGCGGCGACTGACGACGCCGAGCCTCGCTGCGCGATGTTCTGGAGTGCAGTCTGCAGCGAGCTCTCGAGCATGATCGGATTAGTCACGAGGAAGTACGCGTCGGGCACCCCATCGGTCAGCGCCAGGCCACCAGTGCGGTTCTCGCGATCCCATTCGCCGGCGTCGAGTATGCCGTTGCCGTTCACGTCCTTGTAGCCGCCGTACTTGGCGAGGTACCAAAGCGGATCGTTCAACGTGTTTGCCGTTGTGCCGGCCGATCCCAGCGTGTATGTGACAGTCTGCGCGCCGCGCTGTCCTGATGCCGAGTTGCTGACCTGGCAGTTCGAGCAGCCCGCGAAGTTAGCCGGCTGGGCGGTGACCGTGTCGGCGAAGTTGAAGCCGTAAATGCCGGAGTGGAAATGGGCGCCGTCTCTTGTCGTGCCGCTAAGCGTATATCCGAACCCTTGCGGGTTACCGGTAGACGCCGAAATCGCGTTGGTGGTGATCTTCAGCGTGTTGGCGCTCGCGTCGAGGACCCATTCCAGCGTTCCCCACATGTCCTGGTCGTAGTCCCCACCCTGTTCGGAATCTTCCCAGTTGATGTAAACCTTGCCTGTCGTAGTCGTCGCTGTGGTCGTCTGACGGACGTACTTCATGTCGACGAGCGTACCGCCGCCGTAATTGCCTGGGCCCAGGTCCAGTCGGTAGGTGGGCTGGATGATCACGTTCTGACCAGGCTTTCCGGGGACCTGGATGATCAGTTGCGGCGTGTTGGTTGCGAGTTGTATGCCGTATGACGTCACCTTCAGCGCGTCTACGCTCGTTTTCGGGTCGAGATCGTTCCTGATGCGGTTTGCGCGGGCGTGCTGTGCGATGCCGGCAATCAGGAACGACCCGCCCAGGGTCGGCCCTTCAGGGCAGATGCCCGACACGTCGCCGAGAGTGCTGATCGTCTTCGCGGTGCAGAGCTCGTAACCGGCCGACGCCGTGCTGTCGGTGGCGAGCTTGCCCACGAAGAAGTTGCTGCCATTGATGCTTTCAGCAGCGCCGACGGTATCGGTGAGCTCCTTGATCGTCCTGGTGCTGTTGATAGCGGTGGCGGCCGTTCCGCGCAAGTCATCGTCGTTGCTCGACACACTCGCATTGAACACCAGCACGTTCAATTTGGCGCACACGTTCGCCTGGTTGAGCGGCGCTTTCCATGCGGCCAGAGGAAGTCCCAGCGCGTTGTCCTTCGAGCCGGCGTTGGTGTAGGTGTAAGCGGAAGTCTCCTGGTTGTCGGTCTTCGCCGCGAAATAGCGGATCGCCTCGAAGTAGATTTCCGACATCGGGTTGCCCCAGCTCGTGCAGCTGTTTTCGGTGATGCTCGTGAGCTGATACGTGCAGTTGTCGCCGCCCGAGCCGAGGTAGCTCCCGCTGGAGTAGTCGTAGCCGTAAATGCGCATGCGATCGAGCGTCTTTACGATGCCGACCGTGCTTTTGAACGCGCCCGTCGTGCCGACGTCGACCTCGTCGGTGAAGGGGCCGACGTTCTTGCGCAGCACGCCGCCCGAGATGTTCTTCGCGTAGCTGCCGGTCATCAGGCCGAAGTCGATCTGACCCGTATCGCCGTAGAGCTGCAGCAGGCCGATCGGCTTGTAGTTGCCGCTCGGATATGCCTTGCACTTTTCGGTGCCATGCAGCGCCGTGTTGGAGCCGCATACGAGGACCCGCACCGAATATTCGCCGACGAGGCTGCCGTTGATTCCGGTGCCAAGGGCGTGTGTTGCGCGCGAAGGATTCTCGGCGCTGGCCTCGATCTCCGACAGTGATGCCAGATTGCCGTTGCTGCGAATTCCGCCAAAACCCAGCTGTGTGTTGTTCCAATCCTCGACCCACTGGCACTGCCTCGCCTCGTTCGCGCTCCAGAGCGCGAAATTGCCACGTGCTGCCAAAAAGCGGGGTTGAAAGACGTTGGTCTGCGATTTGTTGGACGCGTTACCCACGACTGTCGTGCCGGGCGTCAGGCTGCAGAACGAGATGCCGGTGCTGCTCAGGTTGGTCACAGTCCACAGGTCGTCGGTGACCCCGGCTCCCCCGACGCCGGCTGTGTTGATGCGTAGCGTCAACGTGTTCCCACTGATCGCGAGAACCGCTCCCACGACGAAATGGGTGGAATTGCTTGCCCGCGTGATCCTGAGCTGATCACCCACTGCGACGTAACTGACCGGGGTCGCAGTGCTTCTGAAAGTGATGTTGTAGTCGCCGTTGGTGGCGGGAATGGTGAAGTCATTTCCGCTCGCCGTTCTTGTCGAACCCGAAACGTAATTCCCCTTTGCCCTCACGTTACTGAACGGGGTCAGCTGCCCGATGTCGGTGCCGTCGTAATACTTCGCCCACGCGTGCGCATCGGTCGGAATGAAGGCGCGTTCCAGCACTGTCTCGGTTGCAGTGTCGACGAGTCGCTGCCCGCCGTACAGGAGCTTGCGCACGGCGTCCATGCGCGACATCGACAGCCAGTTGAGGAAGTTTCCGCTCCACTGCCCGGAGCAGGTCGCATTAATGAGCGCTCCCGCTGCGTCCGTTACGACCGACTGCGGCTCGAACCGGTTCAAAGTCGAATTGAAGGCGTAGCATTTCACCGGATCGAAGTAGCCGTAGTACCGGATGCTGTGCTTGTAAGTCGTCTCCGCCACCCCGTCGCCGTCGAGATCGCTGTAGTCGTTGTACGCTTTCTTGTAGAGTTGCTGATCCTTGGAGATCGTCAGCATCACCTTCGGCGCAACGTTGACGCCGGTGAATAGCGGCTGCGTCGCGAGATTGAGCGCGTAGGTCGGCTGCATCACCATGCAGAGCAGCGCCACCGACGCGATGGCTTGTTTGAATATGCGTTTGGTCTCGATTTTCATGGGAACTCCGTGTCCGTATTACTGCAGCTACTTGATTTCTTCGCCAATGTAGACTTCCTGCACGGTTACCTGGGTGTTCGGGTTCTTGCCCCAGCCTACCGCGGTGAAACGATAGATCCTGCAAGCGTCCAGCTGCCCTCGGGCGAACTCGCCGCCCTGGAGATAGATGCAGAGCAGCTCCGAAATGTAGCGCGGTGCTTTCGATACCGAGGGGAGCGCGCGGCCCGAGGTCTTGCCGTACTTGGCGGTGGAGGTGTCGCTGGTCCAGTCGACGTCTGCGGGAATCTCGGGCGGCACGGTCTTCCAGTCATTCGAATGCACGCGGGAGTTGCACAAGCCTGCGCGCCCGGCGCAGGTGCCGGTGGCGGTATCCGCCGTGCCGAAAACGCTCACGTGTATATCGCGCCCGTTCTTTGCGAGCAACAGTATCTCGTCGCGCGCTTCGCGCAGAGCGGCTTCCGCCGCGTAGTGGGCAATCGCGGCGTCCCGCGCGTTCCCGGCCATGCGCTCCTCGAACGTCGTTCCGGTCATCGCCGTGATGCCGAGCATCGTCAGGATCACGAGAAACAGCAGCGACACGATGAGGACCGCGCCCTGCTGCTTGTGTCTGTATGTGAGGTGTCGCATGGCTGGACTCTTTCAGGGCGTGCGGTTACGCAGCGCAATGGTTGCGGTCATGACGCGGCGTATGCGCGTGTTCTCGTCGCCCACGGTGGTGGGAGCCGCGACCGTGCCGCCGTGCATCTTGTATGTGTTCGTGTCGGGATCGCTGCGCACCCGCAGGTTGGCCGTGCGGAACAGCAGGGCGATGCGCAGGCTGACCACGCGATTCATGTCTGCTACGAGATCAGCGGGCACATACGCGTCGGCAGTGAAGTCCCCGTTCTTCTCCTCGCCGTAAAGTATCTGCATGTTCTCCACGTCTTCGACGAGCACTGTGACGGCGCCTCCCGCCGCGGTCTGGCATACGAGCGATGATTTGTTCGTCGGCACGTCTTTCACGATGCTGAATATGTTGGTCGAGATCACGTTGGCGGCGACCGGCTGCCCCGTGCAATCGACGGTGACCCCGTCGGCAACGCCGGCGGCGTCGCTCGTGCCCTGGTAGCGCACCGTCAGGGTGTCGGGGTTCGTAACAGTAGTCAGCGATGATCCGGCGTTGCCGTCGGTGCCCGTGAGTGCGTTGTTGCCGGCGGCAAACACCCCGAGATAGCTGTCGGTGTCCACCGAGAAACGGGTCGGGGCGCTCATGTAGCCGGACATGCGGATCGTGCGGGAGAGCACATCGTGCGCGTAGCGCATGTTCTCCTGCATGCGCGACAGGTCATCGCTCGTCGCATAGCTGCGGCGGCTTCCGACGAAAAGCTGTGCGACCGCGACGGTGAGCAACAGCCCGATGGTGACCGCCACCATGAGCTCGATGAGCGTGAAGCCGCGGGCGTGGCGAAGGGCGACGGGTCTCATATCTGAAACTCGGTCGCGAACCCGGTCGGCGGCGGATTCGTTGCGGCGTTGCGATTGCGGTCGTCGATCCACCAGATTTTCACCACGTACTGGGTTCCGATGTTGTCGCAGGCGGGGCTCGCAGCGCTGGTGCCGTCGTTAGGGGTGCTGTCGAGGCATACGACGCCGGTCCCGGCCGGCAGCGCTGCTGCGAGCAGCGCGGCCCACTCGAACAGGTCGTGTTGGGCGAGCTCGAGGGCTGTTGCACACCCGGCGCTCGTCAGGCAGTTGGCCGCCTGCGCAGCCGTGCCCGGCCCCGACGCACTCCCGTAATTGCCTGCCGTCGCCCCCAGGGGATTCGCCTTCATGCGATCGATGATGTCGGACGCGAGCACTGTCGCGGTCGAGCGCAGGCTTGCACCCTGATTGTTCTTGATCGCGAAAGCCTGGAGCCCGGCCACGCCGAGCAGCCCGAACGCGATCACCACGATCGAGATGAGGACCTCGAGCATGGTGAAGCCGGATGCGCCGTGGCGCGGGTATGAGGCGGAGCGCATGGGGATCAGGGGCAGTTGACTTTGGTTATTGAAGGGCGACCCGTCGTGGACACGCTGATCGTGCGGCCGTTGCCTTTTTTTCTCGCGACTTCGGTCGGGCTCGGGTCGCACAGACTGAACACGGGCGGAGCGCCGACCGCGACGCCGGTCGGACCGAAGCTCGCCTTGGTCCCACCGGAAAGCGTCAGCGTGGCGTGGCCGGTGAGCGCGTAGCCCCGCTTGAGCACGTCGTTGACCCCGTCCTTCTTGCCGTCGCCGTTGGCGTCCACGACCACGACCCAGCCGTCGGTCCACGCGCCGCCGTCATCGCAGTCGAGGCCGTCCTTACTCGGGCACATCGTCATGCGCACGTCGCGCTTGACCGCCTCGCTGCGCGCAAGGTTGAGGTCGGTGTAGAGATCGTTCGCAATCCCGGTGAGCTGCACCCCCGACATGAATTCGCGCACCGACGGCGCTGCAATCCCGACCAGGATCGCGACCAGCGCGACAGCGATCATCAGCTCGAGCAGGGTAAAGCCGGCCGCGGCCGTGCGTAGGGAAGGGGAAGACATAGGGAGCGCATTCTGCGACCACTTGCCGTCGCTCGCCACCGGGTTCCGACGGGCGGCGCCGTCTGCGGCACCAGTGGCGTGAGCACGTGCCGGAGCCCCCGATCTTGCGCCGCTGTACGAGACAAAAGTCACGGATCCCGCCTATTCGCCCGTGCCGAGCGTGGTACGGCCGAGCCGGGTCAACAGCGCCTGCCCGAACACCCGCTCGACGAGGCCGAGCTCCTGCAGCCGGGCGAGTTGCGCTTCGGAGAGCCACTCGCCGATTGCCAGACGCGACAGCGCCGCCCACTCGGCAGGCGTCATGGTTGCGGCCAAGCGTTTCCCGGCGCCCTCGCGCGAGTCCTCGCCCAGGGGACACCAGAAGTCGTCACTCGAAACTTTGTCGGAAAGCATCGTTCCCTCCGTCATCGACGGGCGAACGATAGGCCTGTATCCGGATCCGGGCCGTGAACTGCGTCATGAAAATCACGCGCCGCGGATGAGCGGTCGGAGCGGTCCGATGGGCGGGGGGTGCTAACGCATCAGGGATGGGTGGGGAGGGCGGAGGGATGAGAGAGTGCGCCCGACCCTTCGCGCGCCCTCAGAGGCCTAGGATGCGGCCGATCTCTGCGACGTAGCGGCTTGCCGTGAATGCTTCTGTCTTTGCGGTGCCCCACTCGCGATCGAGCGTCGTGCGCACGCCGTGAAGCGCATGGCGCACCGGAGGCTGCGCCGGCACGGGCGCGTTGAGCAGATCTTTCAAAGCATCGACTTCGTCGCGCAGCTTCTGCACGTCACCCGAGCCGTCCCGCAACCGCGACAGATCGGCCTCCAGCGCGGTCACGAGTTTCTGCACCGCATCGAGGTCGACGGCTCGCTTGCTGTCGGCTGGATTGCTGTTCATTTCCATCGGGGGCTCCAAAAAAGTCACGTCACAAGCCTACTGCAGACTGCGGCACGAAGGTAGCCCGCGACAGCTTGAAATGGATTATGGATCGCTCGCTCGCGTCCAGAATGACAATAGTTATCGTTAGATACCCAAAGGAAGGAAGGGAGGTTACGGAGTCCCTTCGGGACTACACCTCGGCGGTAAACGAACGGGGGAACCCAATGGTTTCCCCCGTATGCCCCCATCCTTTTCAGGGCGGCGAAGCGAACGACAGGGAGCCGAAGGGAGGCCACGGAGGGAAAACCTTGGTTTCCCTCTGTGGCGTTCACCGGGACAAAAAAAGGATGCGAACGCATCCTTTTTTGTCCGCGCGCGTAAGCCGCGCGGTGGTGCCGCTTGTCTGACTCGAACAGACGACCTACCGCTTACGAAGCGGTTGCTCTACCAACTGAGCTAAAGCGGCACGGAGGCCGTAATTCTAGCAATAAAAGCGGCCCCGGCCTAGGCTGCCGCCCTCGGAGCGGTCTCCTTTCGGATCGCGTGGATGGCCTTCTCGAGGTCCTCTTCGTCGTTGAAGAACGACATCGAAAGCCGCAGCGCGTCGTCCTTGACGTTGGCGATGACGCGATGCTTCTCGCGCAGCCGGTCCATCAGTCCCGTCGCGTCGTCGACCATTACGTTCACGATCTGCGCGCGCTCTTCCCACGCTTGCGGCGTCTGCGTTTTCAGGCCCGCCGATTTAAGCATCTTCAGGCAGTTGGTCGTGAGCTCGCGCACACGGTTCTCGATGTGCTCGAGCCCGATCGATTGCAGGAATTCGGCCCCACGGTGGAGCACTTTCACGCCCAGGAAATTCGGATTGCCGCCTTCGAAGCGGTGCGCGACGCGCACATAGTCGAACTGGCTGGTCGCATACGCTTTGGCCGGCGCCGAATCGGCAGCCACGGGCTGCTTCACGAAAGGCGTCCGAACCTCGTTCACGAGGTCTTCCCGGCAGTAGACGATGCCGCTTCCGGTCAGTCCGAAGAGGCCTTTGTGGCCCCCGATCGCGATGATGTCCGCGCCGAGAGAAGAAAGCGGTGCTGCAAGCAGGCCGGCGGCCTGGACGCCGTCGACGACGAGTTTCACCCCGCGCTCGCGACACGCCGCGCCGAGCTCGGGAAGATTGACCCTGCAGCCGTTGCCGTAAGTGATGTAGGCGGTGGAGACGACCCGGGTGCGGCCGTCCATCTTCTCGAGGAACGATTCGAGCGGCAGCCGGCCGTCTCGGTGTTCTGCGAAGCGCAGCTCGACGCCTTTGGCTTCCCAGTGCTTCCACACCCAGATGTTCGCGAGGTGCTCCATGTTCGTGAGCACGATGTTGTCGCCCGGCTTCAGATCGAAAGCGTGCGCGGCGATGTTGAGGCCTTCAGTGGTGTTCTTCGTGAACGCGAGCTCGGACGGCTTCGCCCCGAGCAGCTGCGCGAGCGCACTGCGCGCAGCGCCGGTGTTCAGCGCCGACCACGCATCGGCTCCGGCGTTCTCGTACACATCGCGCGTGTAATCGAGCAGCGCCTGCTCCTGGCAGCGCGGCGGCACTGTCTTGCGCGCGATGTCGAGATAGGTCCAGCGCTCGAGCGTCGGAAACTCGTTGCGCAGTTTTTTCCAGTCCGGTGTATTCATCACTACTCCTGAATTGCCCGCAGAGCGGTATTGGTATGTATCGGCGCCCATCGGCACCGGCAGATTTCTGGTTGCATCTATTCCAGCTCGATCTTCCCGGCCTTGATCACCTTCGCCCATCGCGCGAGCTCGGCGCGTATGTGCCGGTCGAAGCCTTCGGGCGTGCTGCCCACGGGTATGACCGCTTCCTCGTTGAGCTTCGCGGTGAAGTCCGGGGACTTCACGATCGTCTGGATCTCTTTCGAAAGCCGGTCGATCGCAGCTTTCGGCGTTCCGGCCGGAACGACCACGCCGTACCACGAGCCCGTTTCGTACCCCGGCACGCCGGCTTCCGCCACGGTCGGAATGTTCGGGATGGCGGCCGAGCGCTTCGAGCCCGTCATCGCGATCGCGCGCAGCCGGCCCGCCCTCACCTGCGGCAGCATGGCGACCGCGCTCGAGAACATGACCTGCACTTCACCGGACAAAAGATCGGTGAACGCCGGTGTGAGCCCTTTATATGGCACGTGCGTCATCTTCACACCGGCCATCATTTCGAAGAGCTCGACCCCGAGATGCGCCGAGCCGCCCGCGCCGTTGGACGCGTAGTTGATCTGACCGGGCCGCGCTTTTGCGAAGGCGATCAGCTCTTTCACCGATTTGACGGGGAGCGAAGGATGAACGACCACGAGCAATGGCGCCGATCCGATCAGGCTCACCGCTTCGAAATCCTTCAGCGCGTCGTAAGGCAGCTTCTTGCGCAGGTTCGGGTTGATGCCGTGGGTGGCGACGCCTGCGAGGAACATCGTGTAGCCGTCCCCCGCCGAGCGAGCGGCGGCTTCCGCGCCGATCGTCCCGCCAGCGCCGGGCCGGTTGTCGACGATGACCTGCTGTCCGAGCGCGACGCCGAGCTTCTGCGCGACGAGCCGGGCGATGGTGTCGTTACCGCCGCCCGGCGGGAAGGGAACGATGAAGCGGATGACTTTTGAAGGGTAGCTCTGCGCTACCGCGTCGGTCGAAAATCCCGGGGCGGCAATTGCGAGCGCGAGCGAGCCGAAGGAAAGGAGGCGCAAAAAGGGAACCTCTTTGGCGTTCGTAGCGAGGGAAACGACGGGTTTCCCGCAGAGGCGTGTACCGAGCGTGAAGCGCAGCCTCACAGCACCCCCGAAATTCCGCCGTCGAGGTTGATGCTGCTCCCCGTGACATAGCTCGCGGCGTCCGAAACCAGGAAAGTGATGACGTTGGCGACTTCATCGGCTTCGCCCACCCGCTTCATCGGAATGTCCTTTGCAGCATTCGCGTAATACTCGTCGGCGCTGATGCCTTCTTTCCGGTAGCGCCGTTCGTGCTGGCCGGACTTGATCTTGCCGATGCACACCGTGTTCACGAGGATGTTGTCGGCGGCGAATTCTTTGGACATCGCCTTGGTGATCGCAAGGCCCGCCGCGCGCGACACGCTCGTGGGATACGACTGGGCGCCGGGCTGCTTGGCAGCCGAGATCGTGATGTTGACGATCCGGCCGCCGCCGTTCTTCTTCATGTGCGGCACCGCGAAGCGCGAGCAGCGGATCGCGCCGAACACCTTGAGCTCGATGTCCGCGCTCCATTCCTCGTCGGTCAACTCGAGAAAAGCGCCGCGTTTCGACGTGCCCGCGTTGTTGATGAGGATGTCGATGCGGCCGAACTTGTCGACGACGGCTTTCATGAAACGCTCGATGTCGGCGGCCTTGCTCATGTCGGCGGCCACGGCGACAACCTCCGCGCCGGCTTTCCGGAGCTGCGCGCCGACGCTGTCGACCCGTTCCTGGTTGCGCGAGCAGATCGCGACTTTCGCGCCTTCCTGCGCAAGTCGCATCGCGGTTGCCTTGCCGATGCCTTCGGTGCCGCCGGTGACGACGGCGACTTTGCCTTTCAGTCCGAGTTCCACGTGGGATCTCCTCTCAGGAATAACGATTGGCCGGATCACCCAGGCGTGCGAGCGGGACGTTCAGCGAGGGCATACCGATTGCTGAAGTCGAAATCGTGAGAGCGCTGGCGCAATGCTTCTGCGCGCCAGCTCGTCGGTTCCGGTCCGGGCGCCCTGCAGGCGGGTGGCGGTGGTGCGGGGGCCATTGTACCGCCGCAGCGCGTGCCGAACGTCACATTGAGCGGCGCCCGCGTATTCCCGCGTCGGCGTGTGCGCTCCATCCCGGGCAGTTTCGCCTTATGCGCCTCTCGAATTCGTCGTACCATGTGCGCTGTTTTGCTGCATTGCGTCGGCCCACACCGCTCTCCCGGAGAGTACTCATGAATTCGCTGATTTTGCGTCCGCAGTACGGGGCCCGTCGGGCGGCTCGCCGCGCTGTTCGCGGCCTGCTCGTTCTTGGTGCGGCGGCCCTGGGATTCGCATGCACGCAGGTGCTCGCGGCACAGGGGGCTGCGGTGCCGGGCCAGCCTCAGCTCACCGTCGACTCGCTTTCGGTCGTAAAAGTGAGAACGCAGGCCGTTCGCGACGCGCGCAGCTCGCGCTCGCTCGGGGCCGAACGTGAGGGCACCGGTGTCGTCATCGACAGCAACGGGCTGGTCCTCACGATCGGTTACCTCATTACCGAAGCGGAAAAAGTCGAGCTCTCGACCGCGGACGGCAAAGTGTTTCCCGCGACGGTGCTGGGCTACGACAACGCGACCGGTATGGGCCTGCTCAGAGCGCTCACGCCGCTGCCGGTGAAGCCCGTCGACATGGGCGAGTCTGGCGGCATCGCAGAGCGCGAACTCGTGCTGATCGTCGGCTTCGACGGCGTAGCGCCTGCGTATGTCGTGTCCAAACGTCCTTTCGTCGGTTACTGGGAATACCTGCTCGACGAAGCGATCTACACCGCCCCCGCGACGGTGAACTGGCAGGGCGCCGCGCTGTTGTCCCGCGAAGGCAAGCTGCTGGGCATCGGATCGCTGGTCGTCGGCGACGCGCTCGGCACGAGCGCCAACATTCCCGGCAACATGTTCGTTCCGATCGACGTCGTGAAGCCGGTACTCGGCGACATGGTGGCGAATGGGAAATCCACGGCGAAACCGCGCCCGTGGCTGGGCGTGAACACCCAGGAAGTCCAGGGCAACCTGATCGTGACCCGCGTCTCGCCTGAAAGCCCGGCCGAGGACGCCGGGCTGCAGAAAGGCGACGTCATCGTCGGCGTCTCCGGCGCCGCGATCCATGGGCAGAAGGATTTCTACACCAAGCTCTGGGCGACCGGTAATGCGGGCGTCGATGTGCCGATTGAGGTGCTCAAAGGCAATCAGGTGCAGAAGTACACGCTCAAGTCGATCGACCGGGATCGGTACTTCCGCCCGAAGACCGTCTACTGACCACGCTACGCGCGGCTCGCCGGCAAACGAACCGAAGGTTCCCCTCCGAGCCACCCTCCTGCTAAATCGGGGACAGACCCCGATTTCCAAGTCTGTGGCAGGGCTGCCGAATGCTCCCGCACCTCTAGAACATCCCCATGCCGAAGCACCCGCTCGCGAGATCCATCTGCTCGACGAGCCTGCGTCCGACGAGGTTGCGCAGCGTCTCGCTGGTCCCGCCGCCGAGGCTGCCGTAGCGCGTGCCGCGATAGAAGCGCGAGACCGCGAACTCGTCGGTAAATCCGTAACCGCCGTGCACCTGTATCGCTTCTGAGGTGACGCGGATCGACATCTCGTTGCAATAGATCTTCGCCATTGCCGCGAGCGTCGGGTCGGGGAAGTCCTTGCCGCTCACCGCGGCACGATAGAGCAGGCCGCGCCCGGCTTCGATCTGGATGTACATGTCGGCGACTTTCCAGCGCAGGCCCTGGAAGTCGCCGATCTTGCGGCCGAATGCGCTCCGGTCGCGCATGTAGCGCAGCGCTTCTTCGAGTGCCCCTTCCGCGAGACCGAGGCAGATCGACGGGTTGAGGCAGCGTTGGGTGTTGAATGCCGACAGCAGGCGCTTCATGCCGTTGTCGCGGATGACGAGGTTCTCCAGCGGCAGCTCGACTTCATCGAAGACGACCTCCGACAGGTATTCGCCGCCCATCGTGTGAAAGCTCGCTTTCGACGTGAGCCCTTTGACGCCGCCGGGGACGAGCACGCAGCCGATGCCTTCGGCTCCGGGAACGCCGTTCACGCGAGTGAACACGACGAACATCTCAGCGATGTCGGCGCGCGAGATCAGGGTCTTCACGCCTTTGACGACGATCCGGTCGCCTTTGATGGTGGTGTTCGTCTTGTATGCCGGCACGTCGGTGCCAGCGTCGGGCTCCGTCATGCAGATCGCGAGGATCGCTTCACCGGTGGCGACTCGCGGCAGGATCTTCTGCTTGATCGATTCGGGCGCGTAAGTCGAGATGATGCGGGTCTGCGTTCCGACTTCGCCCAGCACCCCCATCGCGGTCACGTAACAGACTTTACCGATCTCCTCGAGCACGAGAACCGTGTCGAGGATCGACAGGCCCGAGCCGCCGTATTCCTGCGGGACTGCCATGCCCAGCACGCCGATCTCGGCGAGCCGCTTCATGTTCTCTTCCGGCCACGTGCCGTCGAGCCAGCGGATCGCGCGAGGCGCGAATTCTTTCTGGCAGACGCGCCGAACGGTGTCGACGAACGCGCGCTGCTCTTCGGTGATGTTGAAATCCATTTTGGGCTATCGCGTGAAGGGTGAGGGTGAAGGAAGTGAAGGATGAAGGCTAACGGCGCCGGGGAGGGCTTCAGCGCCCGTCACCTTGACCCTTCACTTGGATCAATGCCAGTACGGCGGATATCCTGAGCTTTTTTCTTCCGCGTCGAGGAAGCGGCGCATCGCATGCCATTCGAGCTCGCCGTAAGGACGCCGCGTTCCGGGCTGGTACATGTTCGCGGTGTGGTCGAGGACTTCTTTCGGCGGCAGGGTGAGCTCGGTGCGGGCGGCCATCGCATCGACCTGCGCCCGGCACGAAAGCTCGAGGTTGTACATGGTGTTGAACGCCTGCGCGACGCTTGGCCCGCACGTGAGCAGTCCGTGGTTGCGCAGGATCATCGCGTTGTGGCCGCCGAGGTCGCGCACGAGGCGCTCGCGCTCTTCGAGGTCGGTCGCCGGGCCCTCGTAATCGTGATAGCCGATGTGCCCGGCGAAGCGCATCGAGGTCTGGCTCATCGGCAGGAGCCCCGTCTTCATCACCGACACCGCAATCCCCGCACGCGTGTGGCTGTGGATGATCGCGTTCACGTCGGGCCGCGCTTTGTGGATCGCGCCGTGGATGACGTATCCGGATTTGTTGATGCCGTAGTCGGTATCGGGTTTTGCGATGATTTCGCCTTCGACGTCGATCTTCACCAGGCTGGACGCAGTGATCTCCCTGTAGAGCAGGCCGTACAGGTTGATCAGCAGGTGCTCGGTGCCCGGGATGCGCAGCGTGATGTGGTTGTAGATGAGATCGGTCATCCCGAACTTGTCCATCAGGCGGTAGCACGCCGCGAGATCGACTCGCGCCTGCCACTCCGCCGGGCTGACTTTTTCGCGAACGCTTTCGAACTGCGTCGAGTAATTGGGGGGCATGTGTTCAGTTGAAGGGTGAGCAGACGGTGGTGAGCGGGCGTGCGTGCGGTGCATGCTGCGCTGCCCGCGGGAGGGCGTAAGTATAGGGTGGCGCGCGCGGGGCCCGCAAACGCGAGTCCATCATTTGACGAATCCCCGCGGGTGTCCTTAGACTTCGGCCCTCTCGCGGCCTCGCGGCCGAGTGTTGAGTTTTGGTGTTGAGTGTTTGGTGGTCGCCGAGGCGCCACCGCGCCCTTCACTTAAAACTCAACACTCAACACTAAACATTGAGGTACATCCATGAGTCAATCGCAGGCAGTCACCGGCAACGAACACTGGACGAAAAAAGGGGACATCAAGCTTTTCCTGTGGGAAAAGTATGTCGGCAGCCCCGATGCAAGCAAGCCGACGGTGCTGTTCGTGCACGGCTCGTCGATGGCCTCGCAACCCACGTTCGATCTGAAAGTACCCGGCCGTCCCGATTCGTCCGCGATGGACTGGTTCGCGCAGCGCGGCTTCAACACCTGGACCGTGGATATGGAGGGCTACGGCCGCTCGGACAAGGACCGCGACAGCAAGTTCTACATCGCGGACGGCGCTGACGATCTGGCCGCCGCCAGCGACTACATCATGAAAACGCGGGGCGTGAAGACGTTTCTGGTGTACGGCATTTCCTCAGGCGCCTTGCGTGCCGCGATGTTCGCGCAACAGCATCCGGACCGCGTCGCCCGACTCGCGCTCGACGCATTCGTGTGGACCGGCGAAGGCAGCCCCACGCTCGCCGAACGGACCAAGAAGCTTGCTGACTTCCAGAAGATGAACCGCCGTCCGATCGATCGCGCGTTCGTCCATTCGGTTTTCAACCGCGACCATCCGGGCTGCGCCGAAAAAGCCACGGTGGAGGCGTTCGCCGACGCGATCCTCGCCCTCGACGACTCCATGCCCACCGGCACCTACGTGGACATGTGCTCGAAGCTTCCGGTCGTCGATCCTGAAAAGATCACTTCGCCGACCATCATCATGCGCGGCCAGTGGGACGGCATCGCGAGCTTCGACGATCTCATGAAGTTCTTCGAGAAGCTGCCGAACCCCGACAAGCAGTTCACCGTGATGGCGGGCATCTCGCACGCGAGCTTCCAGCAGATCAATTACCGGATGGTCTATCACATCCTGCATTCGTTCTTCACCCAACCCGAGCCGCTTTATCGCGGCTGAGGGAAGCTTCGCTTCCTCACCCCGTGACCTGCGGGCAACAGCTCAGGCGTGCCCACCTTACTGAACGCCCAAGGGCGAAAGTCAGTCAAGGAAAGGAGGTGACGGAGGGAAACCACGGGTTTCCCTCCGTCGCGTTTGCCGGGTCGCGGCTGCGGGCGTTCTTTGCCCGCGTGGTTTTGTCGCCGCGACAGGTATGTCCCCGATTTCGCGCGTAGCGCACCGGCGAAGTGCGCACATTGCGCGCAGGGCGCGGAGCTTTTAAGGTTCGGCATATGAAAATCATCGCCGGCCTCATCTTCGCGTTGTCTTCGCCCGTGGTGCTCGGCGCGCAGACTGTCTATCCTTCCAAACCGATACGGCTCATCGTGCCTTACGCAGCGGGCGGTTCGACCGACACGCTCACGCGCATTGTCGGACTACAGCTCGGGGAGCGCCTCGGCCAGCAGGTCGTCATCGACAATCGCACCGGCGCCGGCACGATCATCGGCACCGAAATCGCGGCGCAGGCGCCGCCGGACGGGTATACGTTCCTGATGGCGACCCCGCCGCTCGCGGTGAACCCCGCGTTGTATGGAAAGGTGCCCTACGACCTCGATCGCGACTTTGCGGCCGTGACGAACGTCGCGGGATCGAGCAATCTCCTCGTGGTCCATCCGTCGGTTACCGCGGCATCGGTGAAAGAGCTCATCGTGCTGCTGAAGGCGAACCCCGGCAGGTACAACTACGGTTCGAGCGGCGTCGGCGGCGCGGGCCACCTCGCGATGGCGCTCTTCACGAGCATGGCCGCGCTCGACGCGCAGCACGTGCCGTACAAAGGCGGCTCGCTCGCCGTGACCGACCTCGTCGCAGGGCGGCTGCATTTGATGATGGCCAATCTCACGACTGCGCAGCCGCATATCCGCGCCGGACGTTTGCGCGGCCTCGGCGTCGGAACCCGCGTGCGCTCGCCGCTGTTTCCCGAGATGCCGACCATCGCCGAAGCCGGGCTGCCGGGTTACGAAGCGAACAACTGGAACGGTGTCGTCGCGCCGAAGAAAACGCCTGGGGCCGTCATCGACAGACTGCACCGTGAGATCGTCGCGGTGCTGAACGACCCTGCGACCGCGAAACGTCTGGCAGCGCAGGGCCTCGAGCCGATCGGCGACACCCCTGCGCAATTCGAGCAGTACCTGAAGAGCGAAGCTGCGAAGTGGGGCAGGGTGGTGAAAACCGCAGGCATCAAGCCCGAGTGAGTCCGAAATAACGAATGATGAATGGCTGCCGCGCGGGCGGTGGTTCCCTTTATCATTCAGCATTCCGCATTCATCATCAGGTTGCCCATGCCAACGTGGCTCTGGCCCGCAGTAAAACTCATCCTTCCGCACGTCGGCAACATCGTCGCTGCGGCGAAGCCGGCTTTTACCCGGAAAGCAGGCGATCCGGCCGAGCAGGCGGGGGTCGTTCAGCAGCAGATCGCGGAGCTGCAGGCCGCCGCGTCGCAGAATGCGGCCCACATCAAAGAGCTTGCGGAGCAGTTGCGGCTGACCGTCGCGGCGCTGGAGCAGGGCGCTGTGGATACCGAGAAGCGGATGCGCCGGGCGTCGACGCTTTCAATGAGCGCGCTGGTGATCGCGGTCCTGGCCGCGGGACTCGCGCTTTACGCTGCGACTACTTAGCTTTTCGGGACACTGGACGCGCCGCCGCCGTCGCTTCCAGCACGCGCGCGGCTTTGCGCACGTCATCGCCCGCGACCCAGATGATCGCGCCCCAGCGGCCTTCACCCGCGCTGAGCGCGTCGATTCCGGTCACGTTGATTTTGAGGCCGCCGAGCTTTTTGAGATGGTCGGTCAAGGCGCCCGAGCGGTCGGTGCCCTGAATCATGAAACCGCTTTTCTCCGGCGTGAACGTGAGCCCCGCTTTTTTCACCGCTGTCTTGAAGCGCTTCGTGTCGGCGGGTACGACGTCGATCTGCGCGCGGCGACCGCGCTGCACGCCGATGCACGCGAGCAGGTCGACGCGGGCGCTCACGAGCGTGGAGAGCACGCTGAAAGCTTTACCCGCGGTATTCGGAACGGTGATCGAGAAGTATTCGACCTTGCGCACGACGTCGGCCACGGGCGGCTCCTACAAAGTAAAGCGCAGCGAGCTTAGCAGCGCGCCGGGAAGGTGCGAGCTCGAGGTCGACCGCTCGTCGTAGGTCGAGGTGCTGAGCAGCAGCTCGCGCTCTCGCGTGAGATCGACGAGGTTCTCGCCGAGCACCCGGTAAATCGTATCGTCGAAGCGCAGCGGATTCACCGGCGCTGTGATCCGGCCGCCCGCGACCCGGAAGGTGGCAAAGCGCGTCATGCCGGTGATGCGGCCCGCCGGTCGGTCGGAATAGTTGAGATACCACAGATTGCCGATGTAGAGCCCGCTGTCGAGCGCTTCGAGCGCGTCGGACGCGTCGAGCTCGCCCGCGGCGAGATCGAGCGACTCCGGGCTTTCGGCGGAGTTGGCGCCGTTCGCCTGCAGCGCGTACTCCCTGGCGGAGCGCGGAGACACGAGGCTTTCTCCCAGCGCTCCCTTGTCGATCAGCGTCACTCTCGGCGGCCTCACGAAACCGTCCTGCTGGAAAAGCGGCGCGATGCCGCCTTCGGTATTTTCCGCCAGTGTCACTTTGGACGAAAGGCGCTCGCCGTGTTCCATGCGCAAGAGGGCGCTCTGCCGCGTCGCGCGCGAGCGGGCGGAGAACGCGCCCCACGACAGGAGCCCGGTGATTTCCTCGAGCGCATGCGGCGAGAGATATGCGCGGTATTCGCCGGGCTCGAGAGCGACCGGCGGGCGGTCGAGTAACTCAAGCTGCTGCGCCGCCCGCTCCATCTTCGCCTTGAACACCGTAGCGTCCCAGTCGAAACCGGCGTAGCCCTCTTTCACGGCCTTGTCCGCGCGCAGATGCAGGCTCCAGTCGAGGTTGAAGGTATCCACTTCGTGCCAGTTGCGCTGGCCGTAGCTGTTCGCAAAGCCTCGATAGACCGCGCCGGCCGCGTAGAAACCGGCGAAGTCGAGGCCTTTTGCGTCGCGCACGACCTGCTGCATGACTTCCTCCGCGGCCGGGATACGGCCGCGGCGCTCGGTAGTTGTGGAAGCGGGCGTCTCCGCCACCAGCAGCCACGGGTCCTCCGGAAGATGCACGAGCATTTCCCGCACTCGCTCGAGCGTGGCGCGCGCGAACGCGAGATCGTCGGTATTTCCCGCGAGCGCAATGGTCGCCGAAGCCTGCCGTCGCTCGCGGATCAGCCGCAGCGTGAGATATCGCTGCTCGACCGTCCCCGCCTGCCGCACGAGCGCCTTGTTGAACCGCACGAAGTCCGAGCGCTCTGCGGACAGGGAGCACAGCAGTGTTTCACCGCTCCTGCATTCGCGAACCAGGGCGTCCGCGAGCTCGAAGAACTGCGACTTCATCTTCGAGCTCATTCGTCCTGCCCGCCAAAGACTTCGACCTCTCTGAAGAGACACGCCGGAGCTGCGTGGCCGACGTGGATGACCTGGTTGGGCTCGCCTTTGCCGCAGAAGAGCGTGCCGTGCACTTCGAACGTGTCGCGGTTGCCCACCATCGCGAGGCTGCGCCAGAAATCCGCCGATACGCCGCGATAGTTCGGGTTTTTCACCACCCCTTTGAGCCTGCCGTCTTCGATGAGCTCGCCCCACTCGCAACCGAACTGGAACTTGTTGCGCGAGTCGTCGATAGACCACGACACGTTGCTGCGCATGAGCACGCCGCGTTTGACCGAGCCGATCATTTCATCCAGCGCATGGCTTCCCGGCTCGATGTTCAGGTTCACCATGCGATCGATCGGCGCGCGGTTCCACGAGCATGCGCGCGAGTTTGCGGTGCCGGCCATGGCCGCGCGCGCCTGCGAGATGCGGCCTCCGAGCGGCCGCTGGAGCACGCCTTCGCGTATGAGCCACACCTTTTCCGCGGCGCTGCCGTCGTCGTCGAAGTCGTAGCTCGCGACCTCGTCAGATATCGTCGGATCGAAAGTGACGTTCAGCAGCTTCGAGCCGTACTGGTAGGTCCCGAACATGTCACGCGTGACGAAGCTCGTTCCGGCGTAGTTGCGCTCGTCGCCGAGGATGCGGTCGAGCTCGAGCGGGTGGCCGATCGATTCGTGGATCTGCAGCATCATCTGGTCCGGCATGAGGAGCAGATCCATGCGGCCCGAAGGGCAGTTGGGCGCGGTCAGGATCTGCAGGGCTTCGCCCGCGAGGCGAGCGCCGCAGCCTGCGAACCCGCTGTCGGCCAGACGCTCGAAGCCGCCCTGACGTGCGTCGAGGAAAGTGCGGCTCTGCGTCTCGGCGCCTTCGTTCGCCGTCACGTGCGCGTACGGCACGGTGTAGACGAACTGCTGGCGGACGTCGCCGCCGGTATTGGTCAGATAGAGCTGGTCGACGCGGCGCAGCTCGAGCGCGGCGTAGCGTTCCACGATACGCGGATCGATGCGGGCGTTGCGGCATTCGTCGGCGAGGAGGTCGTAGAGCTCGCTGCGCGAAAGCGAAGGTGATGCGGCCGCTGCGGCGAGGCGCTCGCCTTTCGGCGCCGGCATCTCGCGTGGATCGTAGCGATGCACACTCGCGGTGCGGGTCGCATCGGCCCACCCGGTCGCGCGGTCGAGCGCGGCCTGCAGGCCGGCCGGCGTGAGATCGCTGGTTGCGCAGTAGCCGTAGCCGCCGTCGGTGATCGCGACGAGCATCGCGCCGCGATCGGTGGAAAGGCGCGGCGGCTCGATCGTGTCCTGGCGCACCGCGAGATGCTCGCGCGATTCGTCAGTGACCCGCAGCGACCAGAAAGGCGCGCCGGAGCGGAGGCGCTGGAAGTGTTTGCGGAGAATGTCGGTCATGGGGCCTATGCAAGCACGTGTCGGACCTGAAAGCCCTCGTCTTGCCGAACGGAGATCGCGTATTGTACCGTGCGCTCTCACCACCTCCACCTCGTCACTCGCTCCTGCGCGTTCTGCCGCAGCACATGAAGAAACCTCTCGAAGTCCTCTCGCGCTACCCTGCGCACGACTGCACCCTCCACGGCGCGTTCGAAAGCCGCGCGAGTCGCGATGCGTCGCGAGCGTTCATTCTCTTCGGCGAGCGCACCTGGAGCTGGCAGGCTTTCGACCAGGCCGTGTGCGCAATTGCGTCGCTGCTGCTCGCGCGCGGAATCGGCAAAGGCGATCGCGTCGCGGTGAGCGGCCGCAACAGCGACGCTCATGTGCTGATGCTGTTCGCGGCTGCGCGTATCGGCGCCATCATGGTGCCGGTCAATCCGGAGTTCGGCGTGCAGGAAGCGCGCTACGTCCTTCACCACGCCGAAGTGAGCGGAGTGGTCGCGAGCGGCGACACGCTGGCCGTGGTGCGCGAAGCGTGCGCAGGGCTTGCGACCCCGCCGTGGTTCCTGATGCTCGACGGCCCGCGCGACGGCGTGCCGGGGCTGCTCGACGCGGCCGAAGCGGCGCAGCCGCGTCAGCTGCCCGCGAACGTCACCGCCGACGACACGGTGCTCATCGTCTATACGTCGGGGACGACAGGATTTCCGAAAGGCGCGATGCACAGCCAGAGGAGCTTCGTCACCGGCGGCGAAGCCTTCGTCCAGCGCGTGTACCTCCAGCACGACGATCGTGTCATGGTCGTGCTGCCGCTGTTTCACATCAACGCGCTGTTCTATTCGGTCGCGGGCACTCTCGCAGCCGGCTGCGCCATGGTCGTGGTTCCGCGATTCTCGGCCTCGACGTTCTGGCAAACCGCCCTCGAGTACGGCGCGACCGAGGTCAACATCATCGAAGCGATCGGCGCGATCCTCGCGAACCGCCCGCGCACCGAGTTTCGTGCCGATCATAAGCTGCGCGCGATCTACGGTGTGCGGCACAGCATGGAAGCCACGTTCCGGGACGAATTCAGGGTGCCGCATCTCATCGGCGGCTATGGCATGACCGAGATTCCCGGTGTCACATGCAATCCGGTGGAAGGATTGCGCAAGCCCGGGAGCATGGGGCCGGTCGGCCGTCATCCCGATCCTGCACGCGCATGGGCGCAGTGCCGCGTCGTCGACGAAGACGGTCGCGACGTCGGCGTGAACGAGGAGGGCGAGCTGCTCGTCAGGACGCCCATCGTCATGCAGGGTTACTTTCACGATGCAGAGCAGACGCGGGAGGCATTCGAGGACGGCTGGTTCAGGACGGGCGACCTCGTCAGGCGAGACGAAGACGATTACTTCTTCTTCGTCTCACGCAAGAAAGATATCATTCGCCGCCGCGGCGAGAACATCGCGGGCGCCGAGCTCGATCGAGTCATCGGATCGCATCCCGCGGTACACGAGGCGGCGGCCATTGCGGTTCCGGCGGAGCTCGGCGAGGACGAGATCCTCGTGCTCGTCGTGTTGAAGCCCGGCCACACCGCGAGTGCGCAGGACATCGCGCAATGGTGCCGGCAGCATCTCGCTGCGCAGAAAGTGCCGCGATACGTGTTGTTCGTCCAGGACCTGCCGCACACGCCGACGCATAAAGTGCTCAAGGCGCAGCTGAAGAAAGACACGACGCTCAAAGCGCGTGCGGTAGATCTGGAATCACGCGGCACATAATCGACGTACGGAGGAGAAGATGAGAATAACGACTGTCATCGCACTGGTGTGCGCCGCCGCTGCAGCGGTCAACGGTACTGCCCACGCACAAACAGCGGCTAACTTCCCGATGAAGCCGGTGCGCCTCATCCTGCCGTATCCGCCCGGCGGCGGCTCCGACACGATCGTGCGGCCGCTTGCGCAGCGCCTCGGCGAGAACCTGAAGCAACAGGTCGTCATCGACAATCGCGGCGGCGCCGGCGGCAACATCGGCATGGAACTCGCGGCCAAAGCGCCCCCTGACGGGCACACGATCGTGTTCGCGCTGACCGCGCAGCTCGCGGTCAACCCTGCGCTCTACAAGAAGCTTCCCTATGATCCGCTGAAGGATTACGAGCCGATCACGCTGCTCGCGAGCGGCCCTTACATCCTCCTCGTCCACCCCTCACTGCCGGTGAAGTCGGTGAAAGACCTCATCGCTCTCGCGCGGACACGTCCGAACCAGATCACCTACGCCTCGTCGGGCAGCGGAAGCGGCGGCCATCTCGCCAACGAGCTGCTGAACAGCATGGCGAACGTGAAGATGCTCCATATCCCGTACAAAGGCGGCGGTCCGGCGCTCACTGCGGTGCTCGCCGGCGAAGCGCAGGTGCTCTTCTCGCCCTATGCCACGGCCAAGCCGCAAATGGAAAGCGGCCGCCTGCGAGCGCTCGGGGTCAGCGCCGCCCGGCGGCTCACGGGTGTGGACCTGCCGACGATCGCCGAAGCCGCGCTTCCCGGTTACGACGCCGGCGTCTGGTACGCCTTTCTGGCGCCTGCCGGCACCCCGCGCGACATCGTGATGAAGCTCAACGGCGAGATCCTGCGCGCGGCGAGCCAGCCCGAGATGAAATCGGTGCTCTCGAAATCCGCGCTCGAGCCGATCGGCAGTACACCCGACGAGCTGGGCAGGTTCATGAAAGCCGAAATTCTGAAGTGGGCGAAGGTCGTCAAAGACGCGAACGTTCATGTCGATTGATACGCAAGAGGGAGTGGTGATGCAGTTTCGTTCCATGGTTCTTGTGGCGCTTTGCTCGATTGCGCCGTCCGCAGCGTTCGCGGCCGATACCTATCCGGCCCGCCCCGTACGCATGATCGTCGCATATCCGCCCGGCGGCGGCACCGACATCGTCGGTCGCATGATGGCGCAGAAGCTCACCGAGACCCTCGGCCAGAACGTGGTGATCGACAACCGCGGCGGCGCGACGGGCAACATCGGCACCGAGCTCGCAGCACGCGCGAACCCCGACGGATACACGCTGCTCATGGGCAACGTCGCGCCGAACGCGATCAACGTCAGTCTGTTCAAAAAGCTGCCGTACGATCCGGTGAAGGATTTTGCGCCGGTGAGCCTCGTGGCGATCACGCCGAACATCCTCGTGGTCAATCCCACGGTGGCGGTGAAAAGCGTGAAAGACCTCATCGCGCTCGCGAAAGCGAAGCCGGGTGTCCTCAACTTTCCCTCCGCGGGCATCGGAAGCAGCTCCCATCTCGCCGGAGAATTGCTCAAGATCCTCGCGAAAATCGACATGGTGCACGTGCCGTACAAAGGCGGCGGGCCCGCGCTGATCGACACCATCTCGGGGCAGATGCAGGTCATGTTCGCGACGATGCCCGCCGCGATGCCGCATGTGAAATCGGGAAAGGTGAGGCCGGTGGCGGTCACGACCGAAAAGCGTTCGCAGACCCTGCCGGAGCTGCCGACGATCGCCGAGACCGTCAAAGGCTATGAGGCGTCGACGTGGTATGGTCTTCTCGCGCCCGCGGGGACTGCTCCCGCGATCGTGACCCGCCTGCACCACGACATCGTGAAAATTCTGGCGGCGACCGACACGCGCGAGAAACTGGGTGCGCAAGGCTTCGAGCCGGTCGGCAACGCGCCTGCCGAATTCGGTGCTTACATCAAGTCCGAGATCGTGAAGTGGGGACGGGTGATACGCGAAGCGGGAATCAAGGCCGAATGATGGACGATGAGAGGGAGGTATATGGCTAAAAAGGACAAAGCAAAGAAAGACGACCTTTTCGAAGAAGGTCTGAAAGTCCGCAAGAAAGTCCTGACCGCCGAGTACGTCGAGCGCCAGTTCGCGTCCGCGAGCGAGTTCACGGTGCCGATGCAGGAGATGGCGACGCGCGCCTGGGGACTGGTCTGGGCTCGCCCCGGGCTGCCGCACAAAACGCGCAGCATGCTCAACATCGCGTTCCTCATCGCGCTCGACAAGCCGGAGGAGCTCGAGCTGCACGTCGAGGCTGCGCTGCGCAACGGCGTGACCCGGGACGAGATCCTCGAAATCCTGATGCAGAGCGCGGTCTACTGCGGCTTTCCCGCGGCGCTCAGGGGCACTCGCATCGCCCGGCAGGCGCTCGAACGGTGGGAGAGCGGCGAAGGCGCCGGGTCCAAACCAAAAAAATCGAAAGACCGCCGCTGATGCCGGTCGACATGAAACCGATAGGGCTCGCGATCGTCGGCTCGGGCCGTATCGGCACCCTGCGCGCGCGCCTTGCCGCCGCTCACCCCGCGGTGCGATTCATCGCGGTGTCGGACCAGGACGAGGCGGCGGCGCGCAAGCTCGCGGCCACGGTCGGCGCGCAGGTTCACGGCACGAGCAACGACGAGATCATTTCGCATCCCGACGTGAACGCGGTGATCGTGTCGACGAGCGAAGGCGAGCACGTCGAGCCGATCGTCAAGGCGATCGAAATGGGTAAGCGAGTGCTCGTGGAAAAGCCGCTTGCGCTGACTGTGGCCGATGCCGACCGCGTTATCAGGGCGATCGAGAAGAGCGGCGCCGACGTTCGCGTCGGCTACAGCCGGCGCTACAAGGAGCGCTACCTCATCGCGAAAGAGCAGATCCTGCAAGGCCGCCTCGGGACCCCGGTCGGCGGCGCGGCGAGGGTCTTCAACTCGCGCTCGCAGGCGCTCGCGATGATGGCGAGGAATCCGCATGCAACGCCTGTCGTCGATGCGCTGACCTATTATGTCGATCTCATGAACTGGCTGCTCGGGGGCAAGCGGCTCGCCGAAGTGTATGCGCGCGGCCAGATGGGCGTGCTGAAGCAGGCCGGGCACGAAGTCCCCGACGTGAGCTACGCGATCCTCACCTACGACGACGGCACGGTCGTAAACCTCGGTGTGAGCTACGCGCTGCCGGAGAAATATCCCGCGCTCGGACACGCCGCGCGTGTCGAGCTCCTCGGCACCGGCGGCGTGATGATCCTCGACGACGATCACACCGACCAGCTCATGTACAGCGAGAAAGGCATCCCGCACGTCTACCTGCCGGATCACAACGTCAACATGGTGTTCCTGCAAAGCGGAACGCCCGGCGACTGGGCGCTCGGCGAGTTCTACGGTCCTATAGCGACCGAGACCCGCGCGTGGCTCGACTACCTGTGCATGGACCGCCCGTGTGTGCTCGCCACGCCGCGGGAAGCGCGCGCGACGCTCGAAGCGACGCTCGCGATCGAGCACTCGGCCGAAACAGGACGGCCGGTGACGCTGCCGCTGGCACAGTGACACCTCGCTGCGCTCGGGCTCGCCGATGACGCCAGGGAGAGAAAACCCAGGTTTCCCTCCCCGAGCCTCCTTTCCTTCGGGCTCGCAGTACTCCCTGTGCGGCGGTGCATCAGGCGCCTGAGTCGCGCGCGTAAGCACTGTGCACGAGGTCGAAGATCCTGCTCGCTTCGCGAACCCTCTCGTCGTCGCTACGCGCTTTTTCCCTGATTCCGGTCAGCACGGTTTCCAGCCCCTTCGCGTCGGGCGCCGGTATGCCGCCGACGTCGAGAAAATGCACGACGGCCGCGAGCGATGAGAGCGCGGGGTCCTGATCGAGCCCGAAGCTCGCGAGGAGCACCTCGAAAGTGACGCGGTGCCCTGTGTGAGTGAACTCGGCGCCGTCGAAATCGAATCCGACCGCGCGCTTCGGGCACTGGTCCGGACGATCGAGCCAGACGAATCGAGCGTCCTTGTCGATGAACCGCCTGATGAGCCATGCGCTTGCCAGCCGGTCGACCCAGGGCGACTTGCGGCTCGCCCAGGTTCGGCCGCGATAGGCCGTCGGATCGAGCTTGCGGATCTTCGTCTTCGAGCGTCGCGGTTCTCCCCCCGTAAACATGTCCTGCGTCGCGCGCTCGAGCCTAGCCAGGGCGTCGGTCGCCTGCGGCTTGGCCTGGCCCGGATAGAAATCGATCACGGTGATCTCGTCGAGCGCGCGCCGCAGCCGGAGCACCGTGGTTTCCGCCTTGCGCTTGCCGAGTCGCGGCAGCACGGCTTTAGCGGCATCGATTCTCGCCACGAGTGCGCCGTATTCACTGCTGCGATCGAACAATGCGTGCACGTGCGCGAGTTGTGAAGGCTGCATGTTGAGCTCGACCGTCATCGCGCTGCCGCCCGCTGCCTTGACCTCGCATTCCACTTCGGCGAGCGCCGCGGCGTGGGGCGTCCCGGACGGCAGGACGTACACGCCATCGCGCAG
>JAQGMV010000238.1 GCA_028292225.1 Betaproteobacteria bacterium | reverse complement strand
GCGGCGGTTCAGCTCGACAACATCGGTAGCGGCGTCTACGTCGGCATGCGCAACGGCGACATCGTGCTGCGCGGTCCCGACGGCCTCATCTACCTGAGCCGCGACGAGGCAGGCGTGCTGCAGGATGGCAAGGGATTGCCGATACGCATCACGCCGATCCCGCTGTTCATGCTCAACGACCCGTATCCGACGCCGGAGGGCTTCGACGAACGCTCCTTCCGGCTGCTCGAGCTGCTCAACCCCGGCGACGTGATCTGCGAGATTCGATGAACATGATGCGTTTTTTACTTCGTTCCTGGACCGCAGCGCACACGCGTGCGCTGGTGCATCTCTCGTGTGCGGCGGTGATGTGCCTCGCCCTGCCGGTCAATGCCGCGGATACGCCGGTGCTCGATGTGAAACGCTTCGTCATCGAAGGCGACAATCCGCTGTCGGAAGCCGAAACGCAGGAGATCCTCAAGCCGTACCTGGGCCCGCATTCGAGCCTGGCCACTCTCGAGGACGCCGCGACCGCGCTGCAGGCGGCGGTGCGGGACAGGGGACACTCGTTCCATCGGGTGATCGTGCCTGCGCAGCAGCCCTCTGCAGGCGAGCTTCGGCTGCGCGTGCTGCCCTTCGTGCTCGACCAGGTGACGGTCACCGGCAACCGGAATTTCACGGCGGAAAATATCCGTCGCAGCATGCCGGGCCTTAAACCCGGTAAATCACCCGACATACGGCAGCTCGGCCAGCAATTAAGCCTCGCCAACGAGCATCCTTCCAAGCGGATCACGCTGCAGATCAAGGAAGGGACCAAGCCCGACGCGGTGGACGCCGATCTTCGCGTGGCCGACACTGCCCCGTCGCAGTTTTTCGTCAGTCTGATCGGCGGCACGCGGGACTTCGACAACACGCTCAATCGTAATACCGGCTACACGCGGCTCACGGTCGGTTACCAGCATAGCAATCTTTTTAATCGCGATCACACCGCCACGATCACCTACACGACCTCGCCCGAGAAGTTGAGCGACGTGAAGCAAGTCGGCGCGTTCTATACGGTGCCGTTCTACGGCTATAACACGATGCTCGCGGCGTATTACACGCACTCCGACATCAACAGCGGCACCGTAGGCCTCGGAGCACAGAGCTTCGACGTGAGCGGCAGCGGTGAGTTCTATGGCGTGAAGGCGACCTATCTGCTGCCGCGCCTCGGCGAGGTGGTCCAGAACGTCTCCTTCGCGTACGACTCGCGCTACTTCGAAAGCAACGTCGCGTTCGGCGGCACCACACTCCCGACCTCGGCGGTCGGCAGCAGACCGATCACCTTCCGTTACGCCGCGCGCATGGAGAAGGATCAGGCCGCTTATGCGGGTTTCGCGGAGTACAGCAGAAACCTCTCGGGAGGACGCGCGGGGAACGACGCCGACTACGCTGCGGCGCGCGCCGGCGCCCGGAGCGACTGGGACGCGTATCGTTACGGCCTCGATGCGACTTACAGCTTCGCCGCACGCTGGAGCGTCAACGGCCGCCTGCGCGGCCAGTACGCGAACGAAGCGCTGATTCCCGGCGAGCAGATCGGCATCGCAGGCATGACGGCGGTGCGCGGGTTCAGGGAGAGAGAGGTAACCGGCGACAAGGGTTACTTCGTCAATCTCGAAGTGAACGGCCCGCCGGTGTTCGCCGACCTCGCCCCGTACCTGTTCGTCGACTTCGGCGGAAGGACTCACGTGATGCCGGTGATCGGCGCCTCGCCGAACGAAAACATTTCGAGCACGGGTGCGGGCGTGCGCTGGAAGTGGCAGCGACTCGACGTCAACCTCATTTACGCACACGTGCTGAACGGCGTTGCCGGCGGAACGCCGCGCGACCACGACAAGCTTCTTTTCTCCGGGTTCTATCGCTTCTAGGTCCGGGCGGGATTCCGCTAGAGAACCTCGACCCCGGCCTCGCTCAGCAGGCTGACCAGGGCGATCAGCGGCAGTCCGATAAGCGCAGTCGGATCGGTGCTGACGACCTTCCGGACGAGCGCGATCCCCATGGCCTCGATTTTCGCGCTCCCCGCGCAGTCATAGGGCTTTTCGAGCTCGAGATAACGCCCGGCCTGGGCCTGCGAGTAATCGCGGAAATGCACGGTAGTCGGCACGTCCAGAGTGCGGCACGTCCCGCGGCCCGCGTCCAGAACGCACAGCGCGGTGTGAAAGACCACGCTGCGCCCCCGCATCGCCCGGAGCTGGGCGAGCGCTGCCGAGTGGTTTCCGGGCTTGCCCAGCGGCGTCCCATCGAGGACTGCGACCTGGTCCGACCCGATGACGATCGCACCCGGGAAGCGGGCGGCGACGGCCCGGGCCTTGGCTTCGGCCAGGCGCACCGCGGTCTGCGGCGGCCCCTCACCCTGCAAAGCCGTCTCGTCGACATCCGGTGCAGCGGTCGAGTAGGGCACCCGCAGCCGGTCGAGCAGCATGCAGCGGTAAGGAGAGGACGAGGCGAGGACCAGCACTTTGCGTAAGCGGACTTGGGGGGTGACTCTAAGTGCCTGCCAAAGCTGGACTTTTCTGCTCTTTGTTTTTGACAGGAAATCGCAAAAATACTATCATGCGCGGCTTATGTCTGCACCGGGGGCCATCGATACACTGGAGTTTGCCCACTCGGCGCAGGAATTGTCGGCAAGCGTGCCCGTAGCAGCCCTCCAGCGTCTCGAAGATATCCTCTACGATTCGGCCGGCAGCCTCGAGTACACGATTCGCGGCCGTCAGGACGAGCGCAGCCGTCCGCTGCTCGAGCTCACGATCGGCGGCAGCCTGAATCTTCAGTGCCAGCGCTGTCTTGGGAAGCTCGAATACCGGGTGCAGTTCGAGAACACGCTGCTGGTGGTGCCCCCGGGCACACCGGTCGACGACGACCTGGACGACCCGGAAGCGCCGGATACGATTGAGGCGAGTCCGGAACTGGACGCGGCGGCACTGATCGAAGACGAGGTCCTGCTCTCGCTTCCATTGGCGCCGCGGCATCCCGAAGGGACTTGCGCGAGCCGGTTCGACACGCAATCCGACGACGCCGGGCCGCATTCGGCGTCCGACAAGGAAGCCGACGGCGCCAGGGCGCCTTCGGCATTCGACAAGCTGGCCGCTTTGAAGCGCCCGCGCAACAAACACTAAGGAGTTCGTAATGGCTGTACAGCAGAACAAGAAGTCCCCTTCCAAGCGCGGCATGCACCGCTCGCACGACCACCTGCCCAATCCTCCGCTCGCCGTCGAGCCGACCACCGGGGAAGTGCACCTTCGGCACCACGTCAGCCCCAACGGGTATTACCGCGGCAAGAAGGTCATCAAGACCAAGGACGATTAACCTGCCGCCTGGCGGCGGCGCGCAGGTTGACGCCCGTCAAGTAGAACAACAACGGCGGACGTTCGAAGTGGAGGGTTTTCGATGGACGTGATCGTTGCCATCGATTGCATGGGTGGCGACCACGGCGCGCACGTGACTGTGCCCGCCGTGCTCCAGTATCTGGCCAAAGATCCGCAGTCGGCATTCATCCTGGTCGGCAGGAAGCCCGAGATCGAAGCGGAGCTCGCGCGCCTGCGCGCCGTGCCTTCGGCGCGCCTGCGCATCCAGCACGCCGGCGAAGTCGTCGAGATGGACGACCCGCCTGCGACCGCGCTGCGCGGGAAGAAGGACTCCTCCATGCGGGTCGCGATCGACCTCGTCAAAAAGGAAGAAGCGCAGGCGTGCGTGAGCGCGGGTAACACCGGCGCACTGATGGCGATGTCGCGCTTCGTGCTGAAGACCCTCCCCGGAATCGACCGTCCTGCGATCGCGACGACACTGCCGACGCTCAATGGCCACACCTGCGTGCTCGACCTGGGGGCGAACGTCGACTGCACCGCCGAGCACCTGCTCCAGTTCGCCATCATGGGCTCGGAACTCGTCGGCTCGGTGGACGGCAAGGCGCAGCCGACCGTGGGGCTGCTCAACATCGGGGAAGAAGACATCAAGGGCAGCGACGTCGTGAAGCGCGCCGCCGAGCTCCTGCGCGCGAGCGACCTGAACTTCTACGGCAACGTCGAAGGCGACGACATCTACAAAGGCACCACGGACGTGGTGGTTTGCGACGGCTTCGTCGGCAATGTCGCGCTGAAAGCCTCCGAGGGCCTCGCGCAGATGCTCGGCACTTCGCTACGCGAAGAATTCGGGCGCAATCTGCTGACGAAGCTGATCGGCGTGATCGCGTACCCGGTGATCAAGCACTTCAAGAACAGGGTCGACCACCGCCGCTACAACGGCGCGACGCTGATCGGTCTGCGCGGCATCGTCATCAAGAGCCACGGCTCGGCCGACGTATTCGCCTTCGGCTTCGCCATCCAGCGCGCGGTCGAGGAGGCGCGAACCGGCGTTCTTCGCCACATCGAAGAGCGCATGTCCCACGTTCAGCAAACGGCAGCATGACTCTCTATTCACGCATTATCGGCACCGGCAGCTATCTTCCCGAGAAGGTCCTGACCAACCGCGATCTCGAAAAGCTCGTCGATACCTCCGACGAATGGATTTACAGCCGGACCGGCATCCGCCAGCGCCACGTCGCCGCCGATCACGAGAACGCGAGCGATCTCGCGCTCAATGCGAGCCGACGGGCCCTGGACGCTGCAGGTCTCACGCCACAGGACATCGACCTCATCATCGTCGCAACCACGACCGCGGACATGATTTTCCCGAGCACCGCGTGCCTGCTGCAGGCGAAGCTCGGAATCAGGAACTGTCCGGCGTTCGACATGCAGGCGGTGTGCAGCGGTTTCGTCTATGCGCTCGCGACCGCGGACCAGCTCATGAAGTCCGGGCAGTATCGCAACGCGCTGGTGGTGGGGGCGGAAGTGTACTCGCGCATCCTCGACTGGACGGATCGTTCGACGTGCGTGCTCTTCGGCGATGGCGCGGGCGCCGTGGTCCTGACTACGAGTGACCATCCGGGCATCCTCGCGTCGCGCCTGCACGCCGACGGCAGCTACGCTCACATCCTGTCGGTTCCGGGAGGCGTTTCGCGCGGCGAGATTTCGGGGCGTCCGCTGCTCCAGATGGAAGGCAATGCGGTTTACAAATTCGCGGTCAAGGTGCTGAGCGAAGTCGCGGAAGAAACCCTTCGGGCCGCCGGGCTGGCAAAGTCGGACGTCGACTGGCTCATACCTCACCAGGCTAACGTGCGCATCATCCAGTCCACGGCGAAAAAGCTCGGGCTCGGGATGGACCGCGTCGTCGTGACGGTCCAGCGCCACGCCAATACCTCCGCAGCGTCGGTCCCGCTCGCGCTCGACGAGGCGGTCCGCGACGGCCGTGTGCGCGCCGGACAGAACGTCCTGCTCGAGGGCGTGGGCGGCGGCTTCACGTGGGGCGCCGTGCTCGTGCGCTGGTAAGCAGGATAGATGATGAAAAAGTTCGCTCTGGTGTTCCCCGGGCAGGGTTCGCAGTCGGTCGGGATGATGCAGGCCTATTCCGAATCTACTGTCGTCCGCGCCGTTTTCCGCGAGGCGTCGGAAGTCCTCGGTCAGGACCTCTGGACCCTCGTGGCCGAAGGCCCTGCCGAAGAGCTCAACGCAACGGTCAATACCCAGCCCGTCATGCTCACTGCGGGCTATGCAACGTATCGCGCGTGGGTCGAGGCCGGCGGCGCTGAGCCCACGATGCTGGCGGGCCACAGTCTCGGCGAATACAGCGCGCTCGTGGCTGCCGGGGTTCTCGAATTCAGCGATGCCCTGCCGCTCGTGCGCTTTCGTGCGCAGGCGATGCAGGACGCGGTTCCACTCGGCACCGGCGCGATGGCGGCCATACTGGGGCTCACCGATGACGCCGTGCGCAGCGCGTGCGCACAGGCCGCAGCAGGCGAGGTGGTCGAGGCCGTCAACTTCAACGCGCCCAGCCAAGTCGTGATCGCCGGGCACAAGGCGGCGGTCGAGCGCGGCGCAGCCGCTGCGAAAGCCGCGGGCGCCAGGCGCGCAGTGATGCTGCCGGTGAGCGCTCCTTTTCATTCGTCGCTGCTCGAGCCTGCCGCCCAGCGCCTGGCCGGATATGTGTCGGGCATCCCGTTCAAGGCGCCCCGGATTCCGGTCGTGAACAACGTCGACGTCGCGGTCATCGCCGATCCGGAAGGCATACGGCGCGCGCTCGCACGCCAGGCGTGCAGCCCGGTGCGCTGGGTCGAAGTCATCCAGGCGCTGGCGCGAGCGGGCGTCACAGACGTCGTGGAATGCGGGCCCGGCAGAGTACTGGCGGGATTGGCCAGGCGCATCGATCCCGCGCTGAAAGGCCACGCCGTGACCGATCCGCAGTCGCTGGATCAGACGCTGGAGGCGCTCAAATGACGGGGCTCGAAGGCAAAGTGGCGCTGGTCACAGGCGCATCGCGCGGTATCGGGCGCGAGATCGGGATCGCGCTTGCACGGGCGGGAGCGATCGTCGTGGGGACTGCTACGAGCGATGCGGGCGCGGAATCGTTCCGGCAGGCGCTCGAGGCCGAAGCTCTCAAAGGCACGGGCGTCGTGATGGACGTGACCGATCCCGGCCAGATCGACGCGGCGCTCGATTCGATCCAGAAACAGTTCGGCGCAATCGGCATACTCGTGAATAACGCGGGCATCACTCGCGACAACCTGCTCATGCGCATGAAGGACGAGGAGTGGGACGACATCATGGCGACGAATCTTACGTCGGTCTATCGCCTGAGCAAGGCGGTCGTTCGCGGCATGATGAAAGCGCGCGAAGGCCGCATCATCAACATCACTTCGGTCATCGGCGCCATCGGTAACGCCGGGCAGACCAATTACGCGGCGGCCAAATCGGGCGTCGTGGGATTCTCCAAAGCGCTCGCGCGTGAACTCGGCAGCCGCAATATCACCGTCAACTGCGTTGCGCCCGGTTTCATCGACACCGACATGACGCGTGCGCTCGCCGAAGAACAGCGTCAGGGGCTGCTCAAGCAGATTCCGCTCGCGCGTCTGGGCGCGGTCGAAGACATTGCGGAAGCGGTGCTTTTTCTCGCCTCGAAGAGCGCATCGTACATCACCGGATGCACGCTGCACGTCAACGGCGGCATGCACATGGATTGAGCTATCTTCGTTGTTTTCTAACCGTTTTTTGCCTGGGCTAATGTGGTAAAATTCACGCCAGCTTCGAACCTCATCCCGCTTCGTCAGGGATGGCCGCGAATTCATTGAACATAAGCAAGAGGAAAGGGGATCGTATGGAGAATATCGAGCAACGGGTCAAGAAAATTGTTGCGGAACAACTCGGCGTCAATGAACCGGACGTGAAGAACGAATCGTCTTTCGTGAACGACCTGGGCGCCGATTCGCTGGACACCGTTGAGCTCGTGATGGCCCTCGAAGAGGAATTCGAGACCGAAATCCCGGACGAAGAGGCTGAGAAAATCACGACCGTGCAGCAGGCCATCGACTTCATCAAGTCGCACGGAAAATCCTGAACCGGCGCGTTCGGTGAAAATTTGGCAAGACGCAGAGTAGTTGTAACAGGCCTCGGCATCGTATCGCCGGTCGGCATCGGAGTATCCGAGGCCTGGTCGAACATCCTCGCCGGCAAGTCCGGCATCGGTCCGATCACGCGATTTGACGCTTCCTTACTGCCCTCCCGCATCGCGGGAGAGGTCAGGGGCTTCGAGGTCACGCAGTATCTCGCGGCCAAGGAAGCGCGTCGTTTCGACACCTTCATCCATTACGGGCTGGCCGCCGGGATCGAATCGATCAAGGACGCAGGCCTCGATTTGGAGCGTCTCGATCGCGAGCGCATCGGTGCGGTGATCGGCTCGGGCATCGGCGGGCTCCCGCTCATCGAAACCACCCACGACGCGGTGATCGCAGGCGGTCCGCGCAAGATCTCTCCCTTTTTCGTTCCGGGCTCGATCATCAACCTGATCGCGGGCCAGCTTTCGATCATGTATGGGCTCAAAGGCCCGAACCTCGCGCTCGTCACCGCGTGCACCACGGCCAATCACTGCATCGGCGACGCCGGCCGTCTCATCGAATACGGGGACGCTGACGTGATCATCGCCGGCGGCGCCGAATCGACCGTGAGCCTGCTCGGGGTCGGCGGTTTCTGCTCCGCGCGCGCACTCTCGACCCGCAACGACGACCCCGAAGGGGCCAGCCGTCCGTGGGACAGGGACCGCGACGGCTTCGTGCTCGGCGAAGGCGCGGGCATGGTGGTGCTCGAGGAATACGAGCACGCCAAAGCCCGGGGAGCGCGCATCTACTGCGAACTCAGGGGTTACGGCATGAGCGCCGATGCGCATCACATCACCGCGCCAAGCGAGGACGGTGAGGGGGCAGCACGCTGCATGGTCAACGCGATGCGCAACGCGCAGGTCAACCGCGAAGAGGTCGATTACATCAACGCGCACGGGACTTCGACGCCGCTCGGCGATATCGCCGAAACCGTGGCGGTGAAGCGCTGCTTCGGCGATCACGCGCGCAAGCTCGCGGTGAGCTCGACCAAATCCATGACCGGGCACCTGCTCGGTGCCGCAGGCGGTATCGAAGCGGTTTTCTCGGTGCTCGCGATCCGCGACCAGATCGCGCCGCCGACCATCAATCTCGTCAACCAGGATCCCCAGTGCGATCTGGATTACGTGCCGAATACCGCGAGGCCGATGAAAATCGACATCGCGGTGTCGAACTCTTTCGGGTTCGGCGGCACGAACGGGACCCTGGTATTCGGCAAGGTCTGACCGC
>JAQGMV010000233.1 GCA_028292225.1 Betaproteobacteria bacterium | reverse complement strand
CAGATGGACGAGGACCATCTGTCGGAGACGGTGCGCCTCGAATATCGCTTCCTCGACCTGCGCCGCCCGCAGATGCAGAAAAACCTGCGGCTGCGCTATCGCACCGCGATGGCGGTTCGCAACTTCCTCGATCGCGAAGGTTTCATCGACATCGAAACCCCCATGCTCACGCGCTCGACGCCTGAAGGCGCGCGGGATTACCTCGTGCCTTCCCGAGTGCATCCGGGATACTTCTTCGCGCTGCCGCAGTCCCCTCAGCTTTTCAAGCAGCTCCTGATGATCTCGGGCTTCGATCGCTACTACCAGATCGTCAAGTGCTTCCGCGACGAGGATTTGCGCGCCGACCGCCAGCCGGAGTTCACGCAGATCGATATCGAGACCTCTTTCATGAGCCAGGAAGAGATCGTCGTGCTGATGGAAGAGCTCGTTCGCAGCACCTTCAAGGAAGTGCTGGACATCGACCTGCCCGACCCATTCCCCCGCATAGGTTACGACGAGGCGATAGCGCTGTACGGCTCCGACAAGCCTGACCTGCGCATCGCGCTCACGCTCACCGAGCTGACCGACCTCATGAAGGCTGTCGACTTCAAGGTGTTTCGCGAAGCCGCGCAGCTCAAGGAAGGACGGGTCGCCGCGCTGCGTGTGCCCAATGGCGGCGCGCTTTCCCGCGGAGAGATCGACGCGTACACCGAATTCGTTAAAGTATATGGGGCGAAGGGCCTCGCCTACATCAAGGTCAACGCGCTGGAGAAGGGTGCGGAAGGGCTGCAGTCGCCGATACTGAAGTTCCTGTCGCCCGAAGTGACCGCCCAAATCCTCGAGCGCACCGGCGCGAAAGACGGCGATCTGATCTTCTTCGGCGCGGACAAGGCGAAAGTGGTGAACGACGCGCTGGGCGCGCTGCGTCTTAAGATCGGTCACGAGCGCGGCCACGCGACAGCCGGCTGGCGCCCGCTGTGGGTGCTCGATTTTCCGATGTTCGAGCGAGACGAGGAGGGCAATCGCTGGAACGCGATGCATCACCCGTTCACCGCGCCGGCGGACGGACACGAAGACCTGCTCGACACCGATCCGGGCGCCGCGCGTGCGAAGGCGCACGACATCGTGCTCAACGGCTGGGAGATCGGCGGCGGCTCGATTCGTATCCATCGCGAGGACGTGCAGTCCAAGGTTTTTCGCGCACTCAATATCGACAAGGAAGAGGCGCAGGCGAAGTTCGGGTTCCTGCTCGACGCGCTGCAGTACGGCGCGCCGCCCCACGGCGGCATCGCGTTCGGTCTCGATCGCATGGTCACGCTGATGGCCGGCGCGGAGTCGATCCGGGATGTCATCGCTTTCCCGAAGACCCAAAGAGCGCAGGATCTGCTCACTCATGCCCCCAACACTGTCGACGAGCAGCAGTTGCGAGAGCTGCACATCCGGCTGCGCCAGACCGAGCCGAAGAAAGACTGAGGCACGGACGGCGGCGCACTCGTGAACCGCGTGTGCCGTCGAGTGATGTCGCGCATGGCCCACGTTGCCGGCGCGCTGCTGCTGACGTTGGCAGGCTTTTCAGTCTGCGCACCCGCGTTCAGCCGGACGAGTGCGGAGCCTGCTGCCGTGGTCGCGTTGGCCGAGCTCCCGGCCGAAGTGCGCCAGACGGTGCTGCTGATTCACCGCGGCGGGCCGTTTCCCTTCGACCGGGATGGTGTCGTCTTCGGTAACTTCGAGCGCAGGCTGCCGCCGCACGAGCGCGGTTACTACCGCGAATACACTGTCCCGACGCCAGGGATCAGGCATCGGGGCGCCAGGCGCATCGTCGCCGGCCGCAGCGGTGAGCTTTACTACAGCGACGACCATTACCGCACCTTCAGGCGTATCCGCGAATGAAAGACGGTACTCACGCCCACCCGCTCCTCAATCCCGCGCTCTGCGGCGTGTATCGCACGCCCGCGCACGTCGAGGCGGTGAGGCACGCCGTAACGTCTGACGCGCTCTGGGTCGAAGTCGACGCGAGCCGCGTGCGCAGCAAGAGCGATCTCCTCGACGCGTTTGCCGCGGTCCTCGGTTTTCCGTGCGGGTTCGGCAGGAACTGGGACGCGCTCGCCGATGCGCTGCAGGACTTGTCGTGGCGACCGGCGAAAGCGTACGTGCTGCGCGTGCGTGAAGCGGCCGGCGCCGCGCGCGCGCTGGGACTCGAATGGGCGACGCTCATCGAGATCCTCTCGCAGACCGCGCTCTACTGGAAATCGAAGGAGACCCCGTTCGTCGCTTTCATCGATGATGCTGCGGAGCTGCCGCCGTGGATCTGACGGCGCGCACCTACAAGACGCCGATATCGGTGCTCGTGGTCGTCTACACGCCCGAGCTCGACGTGCTTTTGCTCGAGCGCGCCGACCGGCGGGGCTTTTGGCAGTCGGTGACCGGCAGCCGCAACGGCGACGAGTCCCTCGAGCACACTGCGCTGCGCGAGCTTGCGGAAGAGACGGGAATAGACGGCGCCAAGTATGGACTCTCGGACTGGGAGACTCGCAACAGCTACGAGATTTACCCGCACTGGCGGCACCGGTATGCGCCGGGTGTCACGCACAACACCGAGCATGTTTTCGGCGTTCTGGTGCCGCAGCGCGTGCCGATCACGCTCGCGCCGCGAGAGCATCTCGCGCATGTGTGGCTGCCGTGGCGCGACGCCGCCGATCGCGCTTTTTCGTGGACCAACGCCGAGGCGATACGGCAACTGCCGCAGCGTATCGCGGTTGGAAGCGCCGGGGGAACTTAGCGCCCATTCATGGGGTCGCATTGCGTCCAGTCGCCGCTGCAGTGCAGCGGAATGGTGTCAGGCGCCTTGTGAAAACGGTCACTGGCCGCAAAGTGGAAAACACGCGGCTTTATGGTATGTTCGACGTTTGCCGTGGGTCTGGAGGACGGGAAAAGAATGGAAGTCAGCACGATCGCTTTTGATCGCTTCAAGCCCCTCGCGGATGACGCCTGCGAGGCTCGCGTCGTTGCGGCCAAAAAAGCCCTCGGCGGCCGCGCCGTGATCCTCGGCCACCACTATCAGCGCGCGGACGTGTACAAGCACGCCGATCTGACCGGAGACTCGCTGCGCCTGTCGAAGCTCGCGTCGCAGACCGAGGCCGAATACATCGTGTTCTGCGGCGTTCATTTCATGGCCGAAGTGGCCGACGTGCTTTCCAAGCCGCACCAGAAAGCGATACTGCCGGACCTCTCCGCAGGCTGTTCGATGGCCGACATGGCGAATCTCGCGAAGGTCGAGCGCGCATGGCGCGAAATCGGCGAAGTGCTCGATCCCGACGAGAAGATCACGCCGGTCACCTACATCAATTCGGCAGCGGACCTGAAAGCATTCTGCGGCGAGCACGGCGGCATCGTCTGCACCTCGACCAACGCGCGCGAGATCCTGCAGTGGTCGCTCAATCGCCGCGAGAAAGTGCTGTTCTTCCCCGACCAGCACCTTGGCCGCTGGACCGGCTACCTCATGGACATCCCGCTCGCAGAGATGCTGGTGTGGGATCCTGACGAGCCGATGGGCGGCCTCACCGCACAGCAGATCAAGATGGCAAAGATCCTGCTCTGGAAAGGCCATTGCTCGGTCCACCAGATGTTCCAGGCGCAGCACGTCCTGCGCTGGCGCCAGCAGAACCCTAGCGGCATGGTGATCAGCCACCCCGAGTGCAACTTCGAGGTGTGCAAGCTTTCGGATTACGTCGGCTCTACCGACTTCATCATCAAGACGATCCAGCAGAGCGCGCCGGGAACCCGCTGGCTCGTCGGCACCGAGCTCAATCTGGTGAACCGCCTGGCCGAGGAAATGAAGCCTCAGGGCAAGGTGGTGCAGTTCATGGCACCGACGGTGTGCATGTGCTCGACGATGGCGCGGATCGATCCGCAGCACCTCGCGTGGGGCCTTGAGAATCTGGTTGCCGGTAAAGTGGTGAACCAGATCAAGGTGCCGCAGCGCGAAGCCGAGCTTGCGCGGATCGCGCTCGACCGGATGCTCGCGGTTTCGTGAGAGGTCTGCGCCGCTCCTGCGCTTAAAGCGCGCCGGGGCCGACCCGCGGCCGCACACTCAAACGGCCTGTCGATGCGACAGGCCGTTTTCTTTGTGGGGGGGCCACCATAACCCCCTGCATTGACGGGTTTTTTCGGACGCCCGGTGCATCCTGATATCATCGGTCGGTGCAACAGATTCACGTCGTCACGTACAACATCCACAAGGGTCTGTCGCTGTTCAACCGGCGGCTGGTGATCCACGAGCTTCGCGACCGCCTCCGCGATCTCGGCGCGGACATCGTGTTCCTGCAGGAAGTGCAGGGCACGCACGATCACAACGCGCTGCGCCACGGCAACTGGCCCGCCCAGCCGCAGTACGAGTTCCTCGCCGACGCAGTCTGGGGGGATTTCGCCTACGGCCGCAACGCGGTCTACGACCACGGCCATCACGGCAACGCCATCCTGTCGCGTTTTCCGATCGAGCGCTGGGACAACCAGGACGTGTCGGCGCATCGATTCGAGCAGCGCGGGCTGCTCCACTGCGAAATCGCAGTGCCGGGCTGGGACACTCACTTGCACTGCGTGTGTGTGCACCTCGCGCTGACCGCCCGGGGCCGGAGCCGCCAGCTCGAGCGCCTGCGCCAGCGCATCGAGCGGCTCGTGCCGGCCGGCGCGCCTCTGGTGATCGCCGGCGATTTCAACGACTGGCACTGGCGCCACAAAGCAACCCACGAGCTCGCGCATCCGCTCAACATGCACGAAGTGTTCGAGCTGATGAAGGGTCTTCCGGCACGCAGCTTCCCGGCCCTGCTGCCGCTCTTCCGGCTCGACCGGATCTACGTGCGGGGTTTTCGAGTGAGGCGCGCGCACGTGCACCACGGCCCTTCGTGGGGCCGCATCTCGGACCACGCGGTACTCGCGACCACGCTCGAGCGGGTATGACCGAGTTCGTGCAGGGCAACCGGCTCACTTTGCTGGAGAGCGGGCGCGACTATTTTCCCGCGCTCGAAGCTGCATGTGACGCCGCGCTCGAAGAGATCCATCTCGAAACCTACATCTTCGAAGACGACCTCGCGGGCCAACGAGTCGCGGCCGCCCTCGTGCGGGCAGCGCGCCGCGGCGTGGCAACCCATGTGCTCATGGACGGCTTCGGATCGAAGCGACTGAGCGAATCGCTCCTGCAGACGCTGAGGGAAGCGGGGGTGAAAGTCCTGGTATACCGGCCCGAGATCGCAGCCCTGCGATTTCAGCGCCAGCGCCTGCGGCGCCTGCATCGCAAGATCGCGGTGATCGATGCCCGCGTCGCTTTCGTCAGCGGCATCAACATCATCGACGACATGCACACGCCGGGGCACACCCCGCCGCGATTCGACTACGGTGTGCAGCTCGAAGGCCCCGTGGCCGAGCACGTGCACGGCGCGGCCAAACGGCTCTGGACGATCGTGCAGCTCACCCAGCTCGGCACCGGCTGGCCCGACGATACGGGGCCGCAGCCCGACACCCGTTCGCGAGGCATTCAGAGCGCCGCGTTTCTGGTTCGCGACAACCTGTTGCACCGCAACGACATCGAGGAGGCCTATCTCGAAGCGATCGGGCGGGCGCGCTCGGAGATCGTGATCGCGAGCTCGTATTTCTTTCCCGGGCTCTCGTTCAGGCATGCGTTGTCGGAGGCGGCGGCGCGGGGCGTGCGCGTCCTGCTCCTGCTCCAGGGACGGGTCGAGTACCGGCTGCTGCATTACGCGTCGCGCGCACTCTACGGTTCGCTGCTCGACTCGGGAATCGAGATCCACGAGTACCACAAGAGCTTTCTGCACGCGAAAGTGGCGGTGATCGACCGCGCGTGGGCGACCGTGGGCTCGTCGAACATCGACCCGTTCAGCCTGCTCATGGCGCGCGAGGCCAACGTGGTCGTCGATGACGAGCGCTTCGCGGGCGAGCTGCGTGCGAGCCTCGAGCGGGCTTTGACCGAGGGGGCCCGCCAGGTCCGCGCCGAGCACTGGCGCCACCGGCCGTGGCCCGACCGGCTCGCACACTGGACGTGTTACGGCTGCGCAAGGCTGTTGACCGGGCTTTTCGCCTACGGCCCGGCACAGGAATTCACGTGACCGAGGCGTCGGCATCCGGATTGCATCCCTCGGATCGAAGGCGCGGGGCGCCATGCCCTGCGCTTTCATCCTCCTCCTTTGGTACGTCTTCGGGCGCGGTTTTCCGCGCCCGCTTTTTTGAGCCTTCCCGCCGCGGGTAACGCGGCGGCGCGCTGCTAGAATCGGCCCCCTCATGCGACCCCTCGAACCCGTCGAACCCCAGGCAGGCCCCCGTCCCCGCGAATGGCGGGTGGTGCCGATGCTGTTGCCGTACCTGTGGGAGTACAAGTGGCGGGTCGTGGTGGCGCTGCTTTTCCTCGTCACCGCTAAGCTCGCCAATGTCGCCGTGCCCCTGGTGCTCAAGGAGGTCGTCGACGGGCTGTCCCCGGCTCGGGCGGTGCTGGCGGTGCCGCTCGCACTGCTGGTTGCGTACGGCGCTTTGCGCCTGTCGACCACTCTGTTCGCCGAGCTGCGGGACCTCGTTTTCGTGCGGGTCACGCAGCGCGCGATCCGGCGAATCGCGCTCGGGGTTTTCAGGCACCTGCACGCGCTGTCGCTGCGCTTTCACCTCGAGCGCCAGACTGGCGGGGTCTCGCGCGACATCGAGCGCGGCACGCGCGGGATCTCGACCCTGCTCTCGTACATGCTCTTCTCGATCATTCCGGTCGTGCTCGAGTTCACCCTGGTCGCGATCGTGCTCTTCGCGAAATTCGACTGGCGCTTCGCCGCAGTGACCTTCGCGGCGGTGGCGGTCTATATCGCGTTCACCTTCGGCATCACCGAATGGCGCATGGACATCCGGCGCCGCGCCAACGAGCTCGACTCGCGCGCCAACACGCGCGCCATCGACAGCCTCCTCAATTACGAGACGGTGAAGTACTTCAACAACGAGGAATACGAGGCGAGGCGTTACGACGAGAACCTGCGGCAGTACGAGAATGCGGCGGTAAAAACCGAAGCGTCGCTCGGTGCGCTCAACATCGGTCAGAGCTTCATCATCGCAATCGCCGTGACGATACTGATGATTCTCGCGGCCGAAGGTGTGGCCGCCGGCTCGCTGACGCTGGGTGATCTCGTGCTGATCAATGGCCTGTTGATCCAGCTCTACATCCCGCTCAACTTCCTCGGCATGGTGTATCGCGAGATCAAGCAGGCGCTCGCCGACACCGACCGCATGTTCAGGCTGCTCGAGCAGAACCGCGAAATCGAAGACCGGCCGGACGCAGTGACGTTGCCTCCCGGCCCCGCGTCGGTCCGGTTCGAACACGTCGACTTCAACTACGACCCCAAACGCCGGATCCTCCACGACGTGAGCTTCGAAGTGCCCGCGGGCAAGAAAGTCGCGGTCGTGGGCGCCAGCGGCGCGGGCAAGTCCACGCTCGCGCGCCTGCTCTATCGTTTCTACGACGTGAGCGCCGGCAGCCTTTCGATCAACGGCGTCGACATCCGCGACCTGAAACAGACGAGCCTGCGCGGCGCGATCGGCATCGTCCCGCAGGACACCGTGCTCTTCAACGACACGATCCACTACAACATCCAGTACGGGCGCCCGGATGCGGCGCCGGAGGAAGTGATCGCCGCGGCGAAAGCGGCGCACATCCACGATTTCATCAGCACGCTGCCGGACGGCTACGACGCACGGGTCGGCGAGCGCGGGCTCAAACTCTCCGGCGGAGAGAAGCAGCGCGTGGCGATCGCGCGCGCGATACTCAAGGACCCGCGAATACTCATCTTCGACGAAGCGACTTCGGCGCTCGATTCGAAATCGGAGAAAGCGATACAGGCCGAGCTCGACCGCATCGCTCGCGGACACACCACGCTGGTCATCGCGCATCGGCTCTCGACGATCATGGACGCCGACGAAATCCTGGTGATGGACCACGGGCGCATCGTCGAGCGCGGCACTCACCGCGATCTCCTCGCGCGCCGCGGCGCGTACGCACAGATGTGGGCCTTGCAACAGCAGGAGGACGCCGAGCGCGAGCGTCACGGCGTCGCCGCCGCGGCGAGCTGAAGCGTCCGCAGCGGCGTTCGGTTACATCGAGGCGAGCTCCGACGCCTGGCCGTCGAAGTTTCCGCCGAGCTGCGGAAAGACGATCTTCACCACCGTGCCGATCCCGCCGATGCCGGGGTACAGGCTCACCTGCGCGCCGTGGCTTTGAGCGATCTCGCTGACGATCGCCAGCCCCAGCCCGCAGCCTTCGGCGCCGGTTCCGAGCACGCGGTAGAAGCGCTCGAACACCCGCGCCCGCTCCCCGTCGGGAATGCCGGGCCCGTTGTCTTCGACCGACACCGTCGGGCCCGAGCCGCTTGCCGCGACGCGCACTGTGACCTGGCCTCCCGGCTGGGTGTAGCGCACTGCATTGTCGAGCACGTTGTTCAGCATCTCGCGCAGGAGGAACGAATTGCCTTGGACATGCGCTGCGTGCGAATCGGCGTCGAACCCCAGATCGACATTGCGCTCGAGCGCGCGAGGCACCCAGTCGGAGGTCGCTTCGCGCGCGAGCTGCCGCAGGTCGATGAGCTCCGAGGCCTGCACCCTCCCGATCAGCGGCTCGGCACGCGCGAGCGACAGGAGCTGGTTGACCAGACGCGTGGTGCGCTCGGTGCCGCTTTGAAGCTGGCGCAGCGTGGTCTGCGCTTCGCCCTGAGGGGCCTGGCGCAACGCGAGCTCGGTCTGGGTTTTAAGTCCCGCTATCGGGGTTCTGAGCTGGTGCGCAGCGTCCGCGATGAAGCGCTGCTGTGCAGCAAGCGCCGCCGAAAGGCGCTCGAGCAGCGCGTTCATCGCGTGGATGAGAGGGCGTACTTCCTGGGGCGCCTGCTCTTCCGGGAGCGCGGAAAGATCGCGATGAGAGCGGTTTTCGATCTCGTGGCGCAGCGTGACCAGGGGCGCGAGGCCTCGGCCGACCGCGTACCAGATCATCATTCCCGCGACGACGATGAGCAGGGCTTGGGGCAGGATCATGCGCAGCAGGATCTGCCTCGCGAAATCGTTGCGCGCCGAGCGGTTTTCGGCGACCTGCACCATCACCATCCGCTCGGTCTTTCCCGGCTCCAGCGGCAGTTGAAGCGTAACGATGCGCACCGGACGGCCGCGATATTGGTCGTCGTAATAGTTGACCCGCTCCGAGAACGGATCAGGAGGCGGGGGCAGGTCGGGCTCGCCGGTGATGTAGTCGTTCTGCGGACCGGTCACACGGTAGTAGAGGCGGCCCGATTCGCGCGATTGCAGCATCTGCACCGCGACTTCCGGCAGATCGACATAGATGCGTTCCTTGAGCACTTTCACCTGGCGGCCGATGTCGAGCGCGGACTCGAGCAGTGCGCGGTCGTAGGCGAGATTGACGAAGCGATTCGCGATGTCGTAGTCGACCACGCTGCTCACCGACCACAGCAGCAGCAGCGGCCAGCACAGCCACGCGAGCACCTGCTTGCGCAGCGTGGTCTGGCTGCGGGGCGGCGTTGCCGGCCGGGACTCAGGCACTGGGCGCTTTCTCGAGCAGGTATCCCAGGCCGCGTATCGTTCTGATGCTGACACCCGCCGGCTCGAGCTTGCGGCGCAGCCGATGCACGTAAACTTCGATCGCATTCGGCCCCACTTCTTCGTCCCATCCGTAAAGCTGCTCGGCGAGCTGCTCCTTGTTGACGACCCGGCCGCTACGCATCATCAGCACTTCGAGCACGCCGAGCTCGCGCGCCGACAGGTCGAGCGGCTCGCCGGCGAGGGTCGCGCGACGTCCGGCGGTGTCGAGAACGAGCGCGCCGTGCGCGAGCGCCGAGCCGCCGCCGGTCTGACCCCGGCGTATGAGGGCGCGCACGCGTGCTTCGAGCTCAGGCAGGTCGAACGGCTTGATCATGTAATCGTCGGCGCCGAGATCGAGGCCTTTGACGCGATCCGGAAGGCCGTCGCGCGCCGTCAGCACCAGCACGGGTGCGGCTGCGCCCCTGCGGCGCAGCCGCCGCAGCACCTCGAAACCGTCGAGCCCCGGCAACCCGAGGTCGAGTATGACGAGGTCGTAGGACTGGGCCGCCAGCACGTGATCGGCTTCAGCGCCGTTGTTGAGGCAGTCGACCGCGTACTCCGCGTGCCGCAGCGAACGCGTAAGGCCGTCAGCCAGCACCGGGTCGTCCTCGACGATCAGGATTTTCATGAGTCAGCGCTTCAGATGTGTCGTGCGAGTGTAAATCACGCGCACCGAGGGATCCGAAGCGACATGTCTGTGTCGCGGATTCAACGATCGATCGAGACCTTCGCGCACGCACCGCCAATGTAAGTTTCACGTAAGTCTCTATTGATAACTTCGATAGCACTTAACGAGATCTGCGGATCTTGTTCGCTTTCTGACTCGTTCAGTTTTTCCTCCTCGGAGGCCTGGCAGTTGCAGCTACCCGTGCTGAGCGGGTGGCTGTATGGCCTCTTTCAATCCCGCCGGCGCATCCCACACTGCTCCGAGCGGGGTTTTTTTTATCCCCGACCGCCGCTTGCAAGCGCTACAGATCTCGCGCGTTAGGCCGTTATCTTAAAAAGCGCTTGAAATAGCGCTCTTAAGCCTGTATTTTCGTGGAGATAATTGGTTTGGCGCCAGTTGGCGACAGCCGCAGACAGGGGAGGGCGCAGTGAAGGGTTTTGTGATGACGGTCCTCGCGATCTGGGTGCTCAGCAGCGCCGCCTGGGCCGCTCCGCAGGGCTCGCAGAAGTCCGGCAAGAAGCACCAGGCGAGGTCGCAGGCCAAATCGCCGTCCAAGCCCTATGGGCGGTCCGCCAAGTCCCGCCTGAAGGCGGCGGCGCCGACACCAAAACCGCGGCCGCAGCCGGTGCGCCTCGCCACCGCGGTCCAGGAGAGCGCCGGCCATCCGGACCTGAGGTCGACCTCCGCGTTCGTCGTCGACCAGACCGGCGGGCGCACCCTGTATGCCAAAAACATCACCACGGTCCAGCCGATCGCCTCGATCACCAAGCTCATGACGGCGATGATCGTGCTCGACGCCAAGCTCGATCTGAACGAGCTGGTGGCGGTCACCGAGGACGACGTCGATTCGCTCAAGCACACGCGCTCGCGCCTGCAGGTCGGCACTGTATTGCCGCGCGACGACATGCTGCGGCTCGCCTTGATGGCGTCGGAAAACCGCGCGGCCTCGGCACTCTCACGCGCCTACCCGGGCGGTTTCCCCGCATTCATCGTCGCCATGAACCGCAAAGCAGTCGAGCTCGGGATGATGAGCACGCACTTTCTGGACAGCACGGGACTCAACCGCGAGAACGTCTCGACCGCCGAGGACCTTGCGAAGATGGTCACCGCCGCCTACAAGTATCCGGTGATCCAGCAGTACACCACGCTCACCGAATATTCGGTGCGCCTGAACAACGGGCGCGTGCTCGCGTATCGCAACTCGAACGGTCTGGTGCGCAGCGACGACTGGCACATCGATGTCTCGAAGACGGGGTATATCTCGGAAGCGGGACGCTGCCTCGTCATGCAGGCGCGGATCTCCGCGACTCCCGTGGTGATCGTGCTGCTCGATTCATGGGGGAAATACACGCGCATGGCGGATGCGAATCGCATCAAGAAATGGGTCGAAAGCCAGCTCGCGCGTCCGGCGCCGGGCTGATACCGTAGCAGTCACACGTCGCGTGTGCGTCCGGCGCGCGCGGTTTGCCGGAATTCCTTTACGTTCAATCCGATGGCATCGAACGCGAGCTTCGAATACCTCGATCTGAAGCCCGGCACCGGTTCGTTCCTCGAGGACGTCATCGCGGGTCTGTCCTCTTCCGCCAAGTCGCTGCCTCCCAAATACTTCTACGATGCGCGCGGCTCGGCGCTGTTCGACCGCATCTGTGAGCTGCCCGAGTACTATCCGACCCGTACCGAGCTCGCGATGCTGGAGGCGAACGGCGCGGATATCGCCGAACGCGCCGGCGCGGCGACTGCCGTGGTCGAATACGGCAGCGGCGCGGGGCGCAAGACCCGGCTGCTCGTCGACGCGCTCCGACCCCGGATGTACGTGGCCGTCGACATTTCAGGCGAGCAGCTGCAGTCGGCCGTGGGTGAGCTGGCGGCGACCTTCCCCGATGTGCGCATGGTGGCGGTCTGCGGCGATTACACCCGCCCGCTGCCGCTGCACCAGCTCGACATGGCCAACGGCGCGCGGCGCGTCGTCTACTTTCCCGGCTCGACGATCGGCAACTTCGATCCGTCGGACGCGCTCGCATTTCTCGAAAACGCGCGCGCAGTCGCCGGTGTCGGCGGCGCCATGGTCGTGGGTGTCGATCTGAAGAAAGATCCCGCGCTGCTGCACGCCGCGTACAACGATGCGCAGGGTGTGACAGCGGCTTTCAATCTGAACGTGCTCGAGCGCATCAATCGCGAGCTCGGTGCGAATTTCGACGTGACCCGATTCGAGCATTGCGCACATTACGACGCGCAGATCGGCCGCATCGAGATGCACCTCGTCAGCCTCTGTGATCAGGTAGTGACCGTGGGGCACCGCGAGCTGCGCTTCGCGGCCGGCGCAAGCATACACACCGAAAACTCGTACAAATATTCGGTGCCGGAATTTCAGGCACTGGCGAAACAGGCCGGCTTCAACCCTGAGCACTGCTGGGTCGATCCGCAACGGCTGTTCTCCATTCACTACCTCGTCGCTGCGCGGTGAGCCCTCCGTTGCCAGGCGCAGGCGCGTGCGCGCGCAGGGGGCTGACAGGCGCACTGGGGCAATGCCTGTTGTCCACGGCAGTGATGGCGGTATTCGCGTGCGCGGCGAATGCGGCTGCGCCTGCCTACCCGACGCGACCGGTGCGTCTCCTCGTAAGCGTGCCGCCGGGCGGCGCCGCCGATTTCACTGCGCGCATCGTCGCACAGAAGCTCGGCGATGCGCTCGGTCAGAACGTGGTCGTGGAAAACCGCGGGGGCGCAGGCGGAACGATTGCGAGCGAGATCGCGGCGCGGTCGTCGCCCGAAGGTCAGACCCTGCTGTGGTCCTCTGTGACGACTCATGGCGTGGGGCCGGCGCTGTATTCGAAGCTGCCGTATGACGCACTCATGAGCTTCACACATGTCGGGCTCGCGGCGAGCCTCCCGATGATCATGGTGGTCCACAGCTCGGTGCCTGCGGCGTCGGTCAAAGAGCTCGTCGCGCTCGCGAAGGCGAAGCCGGAAACCCTGCACTTCGCCTCGTCGTCCAGCGGCAGCCTTCCGCATCTGATGGGCGAGATGTTCAGAACCGTCACCGGCGCGCCTATCGTTCACGTGCCGTACAAAGGCAGCGGCCCCGCGGTGATCGATCTCACCGGCGGCAATGTGCAGATCATGTTCGATGCGCCGCCTGCGCTGTACGGGCAAATCAAGGCCGGCCGGCTGAAGGTGCTCGCGTCCGCATATTCGAAACGTTCCGAGCTTTTCCCCGACGTGCCGACTCTGGCGGAAGCGGGTTACCCGGGGCTCGAGGGCGTGATCTGGTACGGGGTTTCCGGGCCTGCCGGACTTGCGCCTGGCGTCGTCTCGCGCCTGAACGGCGAGCTGCACAAGCTGCTCCGATTTCCCGACGTCAAAGAGCGTTTCACTCAGCAGGGCGCGATCCCCACCCCGATGAGCCCGCAACGCTACACCGCGTTCATCGCGGCGGAGATGGCGAAGTGGGCGCCGGTCGTCAGGTCGTCGGGTGCGAAAGTTGACTAGCGACAACAAGCGCATCTACCTGATCGTCCTGCTGTGCACGCTGAGCCACTCCGGGTTCGGCGGCAGCCGGGTCGCCATATCGCTTTACGCGCTCGAGCTCGGCGCGACTCAGTTCAGCATCGGCGTGCTGATGGCGCTGTATGCCGTGTTCCCGCTCATGCTCGCGGTACACGTGGGACGGCTCGCCGACCGCGTCGGGCCGCGGCTCCCGATGCTCGTCGGAACGATCGGCGTGACGATAGGCCTTCTGCTGCCGCCGTTCTTTCCTTCGATGAGTACGCTATACATCTCGGCGCTGGTGCTCGGCTCGACTTTTCACTTCTTCTTCATCACGGTCCAGGGCATCGCGGGCGGTATCGGGGGCAGTGAGAACCGCGCGCGCAACTTCGCGCTCGTCGGCATGGGTTTCTCTGCGGCGGGCTTCATCGGCCCTTTCCTCGCCGGCGTCGCGATCGATCATCTCGGGCATGTTGCGGCGTTCTGGGTCCTCTCGGTTTTTCCAGTGGTGCCGATACTGCTGCTGTGGCTCAAGCCCGGCTTTCTGCCGAAGGCGCGCAAGCGCGCGGCTGCGGACGGCCCGCGCAGCGCTTTCGACCTGTGGCGGGTGCCCGCGCTGCGCAACACCTTCATCGCGAGCGGCATCATCTCGTCGGCGTGGGATCTGTTTCAGTTCTACTTCCCTGTCTACGGTCACTCGATCGGGCTGTCGGCGTCGGCTATAGGCGCGGTGCTCGGCGTCTTCGCGCTTGCGACCTTTACCATCCGCTTCGTGCTGCCGGGTCTTGCCAAACGGTACAGCGAATCACAGGTGCTCACCGCGGGAATCTTCATCGCCGCTTTCGCTTTCGTGCTGTTCCCCTTCTTCAGCAATCCGTTCATCCTCGCGGCGGTCGCGTTCCTGCTCGGACTCGGGGTGGGCTGCGGCCAGCCGATGTCGATGTCGCTCATCTATGCGCTCTCCCCCGCGGGGCGTCAGGCCGAAGCCGCGGGCGTGCGGGTGACGGCGAATAACGTGATGCACCTCATCATTCCGGTGCTTTTCGGCAGTCTCGGCACCGCGTTCGGGTATGCGCCGGTGTTCGTCACCAACTCCGCGATGCTCGTCGCGGGAGGCGCGATGATGCGAAGAGCCAAAATCTCAGTCCCCGCAAATTAAACTTGCCCGAGTCCCGGAACGCGGTCGAGCTGTTGAATTACGCGATGTTTACTCCCCTCCCCGGGATCGGGGAGGGGTAGGGAGGGCCGGTTAAATCCGCCCGCAGCGCCGCAGTAGCGGCCCTCCTCGAGGTTGATGAGGGGAGGGGAGGCGCCAGTTACATCGAGGGCGAGCGCCTTTCGGCGGCAGCGAGCGAAGCTCGCGGGCAGACCAAAAAAAGGCGCTCGTCAGAGCGCCTAAGGGGGAGGGGACGCGGCACTTTCGTGCCGCGCAAAAATTAACGCTGGCGTTTGCCGACTTCGGAGCCGACCACGCCGCCGGCCACTGCGCCGCCGACCGTCCCGAGCGCGCTGCCGCCGCTGATTGCGCTACCGGCGACTGCGCCGCCGACCGCGCCGATCGCGGCGCCCTGGGTCTGTTTGGACAAAGGTATGCTGTCGCACGCCGTGAGCGTCGCGAGCGCACCCGCCGCCACTGCCACTGCCAATAAACGTTTCATCGTCGGACTCCTCGTCTCGCTATTGAGTGGAGCAGCCCGCTTCTGCACGGTGCCGCTCCGCTTGAACACGCCGTTTCCAGCGCTGCATCGGCGGCCGGTTCAGGCCGCTGATTCCTTACTGTCTATCGCTCAACCCTTCTTACCGTCGCCGGCGTCGGCCTTGGCCGCTTTCTTCGCCGCGTCACGTGCTGCTTTCGCGTCCTTGTCGCACGCGCTCTTTTCCTTGCCTTTCATATCGTCACACTTTTCCTTGGCGACGTTGTAATCCGCGTCGGCTTTAGCCTCGGCAACCTTCTGACGCGCCTTCGGCGTGTCTTTCTGCTTTGCCTCGAGCTCGGCCTTGGCGACTTTCTCCTGGCCCTTGGCTTCGGCCATGCAGATGTCTTTCGCGTTGGCCTTCAGGTCCTTGCACTTGTCCTTGTTGGCCTTGTACTCGGATGCGATGCGCTCCTTCTCCGCTTTCACCTGGTCTTTCGACATGGCATCCGCCGCAAAAACCGGACCTGCAAAGGCGAGGCTCAGGGCCGCCGCAACCAGACTCATTTTGTTCATTGTCATCATCAGTCTCCTGCATTACGCATACGGTTATTAGTTTGACCACGCTTTGCGGGCGTTGCCTCCAATCGTTACAGCTTGTTACAAATCATTGATCGCAATAGGTTACGGCCGCGTGCCGTGCGATACAACACGCCTACAGCAACCGGCGTACCCGGCGAGCTAACGTATGACGATGGAAAGGTTGAAGTCGCCGCGAACCAGGCTCACGGTGTAGCCGCGATCGGTCGTGCGAAGCGCTGCGTGGAAGTCCGCGAGGGTTCGCACGCGCCGCCGGTTGACGGCGTAGATGATGTCGCCCGTGCGTAAGCCGGCCTGCCAGGCCCGGCTTGCCTCTTCGACGGACGACACGATGACACCTTGGATGCGCTCGTACAGCGGGCTGCCGCGCTCGATCTCCACCACGCGCATCCCCGGAAGCTGCGGCACGCCCTGGCCGTCGCCGGTGCTGGGCTGTTGTACCGCAGCAATCCGGACCCGCACCGAACGGGTTTCGCCGCCTCGCAGCACGCGCAGCTCGAGCTCCTCGCCGATCGCGGTGAGCGCGAGCCGGGCCCTCAGCTCCGCAGCAGTGTGGATGGCTCGCCCGTTCATGGCGGTGACGATGTCGCGGTCGCGCAAACCGGCTTTTTCGGCGGGCGAGCCCGGCTGAACCGTCGCGATCGCCACGCCTTCGAGTGACGTCACGCCGAGGCGCTTGGCGATCTCGGGGTTCAAATCGATCATTTCGATGCCGAGGCGGCCGCGGCGCACCTCACCGTATTTCACGATCTGGTTCATCACCGTGCGCGTCATGTTCGACGGCACGGCGAAACCGATCCCGACATTGCCGCCGGCGGGGCCGATGATCGCGGTATTGATGCCGATGAGCTCGCCGCGCAGGTTCACGAGCGCGCCGCCGGAGTTGCCGGGGTTGATCGACGCGTCGGTCTGGATGAAGTCCTCGTAGCCTTCGGGCGAGAGGCCGCTGCGGCCGAGCGCGCTGACGATGCCTGAAGTGACGGTCTGGCCGATCCCGAACGGATTGCCGATCGCGATCACGTAGTCGCCGACGTTGAGCTGGTCCGAATCGCCGAAGCGCAGCGCGGTGAGACCGCGCGGTTCGATCTGTACGACCGCGACGTCGGTTCCGGGATCGCTCCCGACCACCTTCGCCTGAAACTGGCGGCGGTCTTTCAATGTGACGAGCACCTGCTCGGCGTCCTTGATCACGTGATAGTTGGTGAGCACGTAACCGCGGGCGGCATCGACGATCACGCCCGATCCGGACGCCTGCTCCTTGCGCTGCGAGCGGTCGGGAAGATTGAAGAAACGCCTGAAAAACGGATCGCGGAAGAGCGGGTTGTCTTCCATGGGCGCACGGGTCACCACCGAGATGTTCACCACTGCGGGTGTGACCTGATTGACGAGCGGTGCGAGCGTCGGCAGCCCACCAGGCGCAGCCGCGTGCGCGAAGCCCGCGCCGAGCAGCACCAGGAGCAGCAAGCGCCGCGCGAGCGCGAGCACAGGCGATTTCACTTCAGGATCCGGAACAGGTTGTTGTAATCGTCGGTCCACACCGCGAGACCCGGGATAGTGTCGATCGCAGTGGCCGCCTTGGTGATCTCCTTGTCGGCGACCAGCTTCTCGTTTCGAGTGACCAGCACCCAGTCGGTCCTCGAGAAATCGGTTTCCTCCGCGTCGTCGACGACGAGCACCGCGCGCAGGTTCTGCTCGTCCGCGAGCTGCTTCACGACCGGCGAGAGGCGCAGGAAGCGGTTCGTGACATGGAAAGCGATCACGCCGTCGGGCTTCAGGTGCTTCAGATAAGCGGCCATTGCTTCCCGCGTGATGAGGTGCACCGGGATCGCATCGCTCGAGAACGCGTCGATCGCAATGACGTCGTAGCCCTGCGGGGCTTCGCGCTCCATGGTCAGACGCGCATCGCCGAGCACGGTCTCGACTTTCGCCTTGCTGTCGGAAAGATAGCTGAACTGGGTGCGCGCGATGTCGACGACCGCGGGATTGATCTCGTAGAAGCGATACACGTCGCCGGGCCTGCCGTAGGTCGCGAGAGTTCCGGTGCCGAGCCCGATCACCGCGACGCGCAGAGGCCGGGTGCCGAGCGTTTTGATCGCCAGCCCGACGCCCGAGGAAGGGCCGTAATAGCTCGTCGGCTCGGTGCGCCGCTTGCCTGACAAGTACTGCTCCCCGTGCATGATGACCCCATGCATCAGCCGCCGCACCGCGTCGTCGCCGGAGCCGGTGTCGCGCACCCGCAGGGTGCCGTAGAAGTTGCGCTTCATCACGAGCGCGTTACGCGAGAGCGATTCGACGTAATGATAGACGTGATAGGCCGTGAAGCCGCCGGCGCACACCACGACGAGCGGCACGAAAAGCGGCATTCGGCGAACCACATAAGCGGCGAGCAGCACGGTCACCACGAGGCCCAGGCCGAACTCGTAGTAAGTCGGAAACAGCCTCGGTGCAACGAAGCCCACGAAAAATCCGCCGAGCGCGCCGCCGAGCGAGACCATGAGGTAGAAGCTCGTGAGATAGCGCGGCGCGGGCTTCATGTTCGCGAGCTCGCCGTGAAAGAACATGCAGGCGACGAACAGGCCCGCGCAAAACAGCGCGATCGCATGCTTGATGTTGCTGATGCTCATGTCGCCGTTCAACGCCCACGCCATCGCAGCGGCGCCCGCGAGCAGCGGTACGAGAAAGATATTCCGTCGATACCAGCCCCGGCCTTCGAAGCACAGGATGAAGGTGATGAGATAGATCGTGAGCGGCAGTATCCACAGGAACGGGACCGAAGCGACGTCGTGCGTGATGTGGTTGGTCACCGCGAGCAGCATGAACGAGCCCATCGCCGAGAACACGAGCCACAACGCGAAGTCTCCAGCAGTCGGTTTCGGCGCGCCGTCGGCGCCTTCTTCGGTCACCGTGGCAGCGGCCGGCGCGCCCGCGCGCAGGCTGTAAACCGCGGCTGCCGCGCAGAGCGCGGCGAAGACGCCGTATCCGATGCTCCAGCCTGTCGATTGCCGCACCGTCGTCACCCACGGCTCGAGCAGGAACGGATAGCACAAGAGCGCGATGAGCGACGCAAAATTGGAGAGCGCGAAAAGGCGATAGACCGTGCCTGCGGGAAAGCTGCGCGCGAACCACGCCTGGACGAGCGGCCCCGTCGTCGACAGCAGGAAATAAGGCAGACCGATCGTCGCGGCGAGCAGCCCGAGGATGCGCCACGCGGGTTCTTCCTCGCCGCCCGGCTTCCACGACGGGTCCGCAAGTATCGGCAGCGACAACAGGCTCACCGCCAGCAGCGCGATGTGCAGGATCGCCTGGTGCCGCGGCTTCATGTGACGCGTCGTCCAGTCCGAGTAGGCGTAGCCGAAGAGCAGCAGGAACTGGAAAAACACCAGGCACGTCGTCCACACCGCCGCTGAGCCGCCGAACCACGGCAGGATCTGCTTGGCCATGATGGGCTGCACGAGGAAGAGCAGAAACGCGCTCGTGAATATGGTCAGCGCGTAAATAATCATGATGCGCAATGCCCCGCTTTTAGAGTCGGGGCATTATACAGAGCGCGGCGAGGGCTGAGGTGGGAGGGGACGTCGGTTCAGCGGTTCGCGAGATCGAGCAGAGCCGCGGTGAGCACGCGCGCGCCCGCCGCGAGATCCTGCGGCGTCGCATTCTCGGCCTCGTTGTGGCTTACCCCTTTTTCGCACGGCACGAAGATCATGCCGGTCGGGCACACGCGAGACATGTACATGGCGTCGTGGCTCGCGCCTGAAGGCAGCTTCAGGCTCGCCACCCCGAGCTCGTCCGCGGCGCGCTGTATGGTTTCCACGACGCCCGCGTCGAAGACACACGGGTCGTCGCGCAGGGTCGGGATGATTCTGACGTCGCAAGGGGCGCCCGCTTTGCGCGCGAGCGGCTCGACCGCTTCCCCGAGCCTGCGGATCGTCGCCGGGTCAGGGTGCCGGATGTCCACCGAGAAGAGCACGTGGCTCGCGACCGAGTTGGTCGAGTTCGGCGAAACCAGCATGCGTCCGACAGTGAAGCGCACCACGTCGTCGGGGTCCGCGGTGAGCTCGTGAAGCGCGTTGATGATCGCGACGGCAGAGCGCACCGCATCCTTGCGCGTGCGCAGCGGCGTGGTGCCTGCATGCGCGGTCTCGCCGGAGACTTCGACGTTGAACCAGCGCAGGCCCTGGATGCCGGTGACCACGCCGACGGTCTTGCCCTGCATCTCGAGCATCGGGCCCTGCTCGATGTGCACTTCGACGTAACCGGCTGCGGGCGTGTTGAGCTCGCGCCTCCCGGCTTCGGGCGTCGCTTTGAGCGTTTCCGCGAGTGCGTCTTTCAGCACGATGCCGTCGTTGTCGGTGACGTCGGCGAAATCGTCGATCGAGCGCGCGCCTGTGTGAACCGCCGAGCCCATGGTGCAGGGTCCGAAGCGGCCGCCTTCTTCGTTGCTCCAAGCGACGAGCTCGATCGGGCGCCGCGTCTTCAATCCCGCTTCGTCGATCGCCTCCAGCGCTTCGAGCGCCGCGAGCACGCCGTAGATGCCGTCGAAGCGGCCTCCGCGAGGCTGGCTGTCCATGTGACTTCCGGAGAGCACCGGCGCGGCGGTCGGGTCCAGGCCTGGGCGGCGGACGAAAAGGTTGCCAATGGCATCCATCGTCACTTCGAAGTTGCGCGCCTGCGCCCACGAGAGCAGCAGCCGCCGGGCGCGGATGTCTTCCGCCGAGAACGCGGCGCGGTTCACGCCTTTGCCGGGTATGGCGCCGATCTGCGCCATTTCTTCGTGGCGATGCCACAGGCGCGCTTCGTCGACGCGCTGGACCGCGTCTCGAGTGTCTTCTCTCATTCGACTTTGACACCTGCGGTGCGAACGACCTTGCTCCACTTCGCGAGGTCCGAGCGCACGCGCTGCGAAAGCTGCTCGGGTCCGCCGGGCACAACGAAACCGCCGACCGAGAGGAGGCGGTCTTTGACTTCCTGCAACGCGAGCGCTTTCTGGATGTCCGCGTTGAATTTGGCGATCACTTCACGCGGCGTTCCGGCCGGGACCATCAGGCCGAACCACGAGTCGGCCTCGAATCCCTTGAGCGATTCGCCGATCGTCGGCACCTCGGGAAGTGCAGGGGAGCGGGTGGAGGACGCGACGCCGAGCGCACGGATACGACCCGACTTCACGAACGGCAAGGCCGACGGGATGCTGTCGAAGAAGAGCGCGACCTGGCCCGCCATCAGGTCCGTGAGACCGGGTGCGCTGCCTTTGTAAGGCACGTGCAAAGCGGTGAAGCCCCCCAACTGCTTCAGGAGCTCCTGCTCCAGATGCGAGAGTGTGCCCGAGCCTTGCGAGGCGAAGTTGAGCGCTCCCGGCTGCGCCTTGGCGACGGTGATGAGCTCTTTGACGTTGCGGGCGGGAAGCGACGGATGCGAGACCAGGATGTGCGGCACGTTGCCGACGAGCGAGACCGGCAGCAGATCTTTCTCGAGGCTGTAGCCGAGCTTGGCGTAGGTGCTCATGCCTATCGCAATCGAGGTGACCGGAAGCATCACCGCGGTGTAGCCGTCGGGTGCCGATTTGGCCGTGAGCTCGACCCCCAGATTGCCGCCTGCGCCCGGGCGGTTGTCGATGACCACCTGATGGCCCCACGTCTCGCCGAGCTTTTGCGCCAGCGTGCGCGAAAGAAGGTCGGCGGCGCCGATCGGCGGAAAAGGCACGACGATGCGCACCGGTTTGGACGGATACGCCTGCGCGTAAGAGGGCGCAGTCGCGATCGCGCCGCAGAGTAGAAGCAGGAACGAGCAGAAGCCGCGGTACATGTAAACCTCGATCGAGAAGAAGAGGAATACCAACGTTACTGCCGAGTCGCTGCGCGGCGCTACCGAAGCCTCAAAGCAGTGCGCGAGGCACTTCGGCAGGGCGTGTTTCGAGCGACATCAGCACACGCGCAATCGGTCGGCGCTGTGCTTTTCCCGCACGAGCGCCGACGTGTGCTTCGCCTGAAGGCCTTACACGCGCTTTCAGGCGACCGCGAGCAGCTTCGCGATCTGCGTCGCGTCGGTGAGCGTGTCGAGACCGAGCATGGCGTCGCGCAGCTGCTCGATCTGCGACTTCGGCAACGCTTTGGAGGCGAGCTTCTCGAACTTCTCGACGATGTCGGCTTCGGAAGCGAACCTGTATTCGCTGCCGCGCGCCGACTCCACCGTGCGGTCCATGCGCATGCCGTCTTTGAGATGCAGCTCGACTTTCACCATGTGCCTGAACTTCGGGCCTTTCCTGGTGATTTCCTCGTCGTGGTGAACCTCGACGAGCTTGCCGTAGCGCATGCGGTCCGGATCGGCGACTTTGTCCTCTGTGAAATGCTCGGCGGCTACGTCGCCTTCGATGAGATACGTGCCGACGCAGTAAGGCAGGTTGAGCTGGGCCGAGGTGAGGCCCTGCGGCACGTATTTCCAGCCCACGTGGTCCATCGTGACCTGCGAGCCGCGCACGACGATCTTCTTCACGTCATCGGCCTTGTACGGGCGCTCGGTCTGCATGTCGCGCAGCGCGTCGAGCGTCGTGTGATTGCTTCCGACGCAGGCGTAGAACTTGAGCGCGACGCCCATCGTCTGCCACACCTCGCCGAAGCCCGCGGTGAGCTCTTTCAGGTCGAAGCGATCGGTCGAGCGCGAGAAGGTGGTGCAGTAGCCGCCGTATTCGCTTTCGAGCACGTTGACGATTCCGGTGAAGCCCGCTTCGGCGAAGAGGGCGCCATAGAGGCCCGACTGCGAAGAGCGGCCTGCGTGCATGCGCTTGACCATGGCGCCGTACTGCGCCGCCATGAGGCCCGCGGCCTGGGTGCCTGCGATCCCGAGCGCGTGGACGGTTTTGTCGACGCCGAGCTTGAGCGCACGCGCGGCGCCCGAAGCCGCCGAAAACACCCCGAGCGTCGCGCCGGAGTGCCAGCCCTGGGCGATGTGCTCCGGGCCCATGCACAGCCCCACGCGCGGCCCGATTTCATAGCCGGCGACTGCGGAAGTCAGAAACTCCTTGCCGCTCATGCCGGGTTTGAGCTCGGTGACCGCGATCAGCGCGGGAAGCACGACCGCGCCCACGTGCAGCACGCCGGCGCGGTGCACGTCGTCGAGCTCGAAGCCCTGGACCTGGGTGCCGTTGACGAGCGCAGTGTGCGGCGCGGACAGCTTCTTGTTCGTACCCCACACCGAGCAGGTGCGGGTCGTATCGACCTTGCCGAGGGTGTCCTGGAGTATGCGCGTCCATTCCAGGTCTGCGCCGTAGAGCGCGCAGCCGAGCGAATCGAGCATGAGCAGCTTGATGCGGCTGCGGACGTCTTCGGGAATCGCCTCGTATTTGAGGTTTGAAACGAACTGCGCGATTCCGCGGGTATAGGGATTGTCGTTGGACGCTTCATGCGCCATGGTGTTGCTCCTGTTGCTCTCAGGCCTTGATGGCCTGGCCCGCGCCGGCGCCGGCGATCTTGCCGAAAACCGCACCCGAGACGAGACCCGTGCCGCTGGGATAGTTGAAATAGAAAAGGCCGCCGACCATCTCGCCGGCGCAGTAGAGCCCCGGGATCGGATGCATGTGGACGTTCAGTACCTGTCCGGTGTCGCGATTCACTCGCAGACCACCGAAGGTGAAAGTGATGCCGCAGGTGGTCATGTAGGCATCGTAAGGCGGGGTATCGAGCTTTTGCGCCCAGTTCGATTTAGGCGGCTCGATGCCGGCGGCGGACTTGCCGTCCTTGACCACGTGATCGAATTTCACGTCGTCCTTCACCGCCGCGTTGTATTCGCGCACCGTCTTCAGGAACTGCTCGGGATCGACGCCCTCGAGCTTGGGCGCGAGCTCTTCGAGCGTGTTCGCGCTCACCTTGGTCACGAACTTGATGCGGTACTCGGACCGCAGCAGCTTGGTCACTTTGGAATCGAACACCTGCCACGCGAACTGCCCCGGCTGCTTCAGCACTTCGCCGCCGTACTTGGCGTAGGTGAACGAATGAAAATCCCAGCCTTCGTCGACGAAGCGCTTGCCGCTCGAGTTGATGAGCAGGCCGAAAATGTAGCTGTGCTTCTGGAACTGGTCGCCGACGTTGACGTCGCCGAACTCCGGCGCATTACGGTCCCAGCCGGTGGCGTGACAGCCCGACCAGTTGCCGTAAGGCGCGGCCCCGATGTCGAGCGCCATCTTGAGACCGTCGCCCATGTTGAAGCGCGAGCCGCGGACTTTCGCGAGCTCCCAGCCGACGCCGAGATAGCGCGTGCGCATTTCAGGATTCGCTTCGAAACCGCCGCACGCGAGGATTACCGCTTTCGCCCGGAACTCGACAGGCTTGCCTTGCTGTTGCGCGCGAATGCCTTCGACGGTTACGCCGTCATAGATCAGCGACGTTGCGCGGGTCTCGTAAAAAACGTCGATTCCGGCTTTCTTCACGATGCCGTCGAGCGATTGCACGAGCCCTGCGCCGCCTCCGGACGCTTCGATCGGCATGCGTCCGAAGAATTTGCGCTTGCCGTCGACGAGACCCGACTGCCTGCCGTAATTCAGCACGAAGCGCACCCCCTTGGAGCGCAGCCACGCCATCGTCTCGCGGCTCTTCGTGACCAGCGTCTCGGACAGATCGGCATCGGTGCGGTAGCTGGTGAGCCGGAACAGATCGTCGAAGTATTCGTCGGTGGTGTTCGTGCCGAAATCGCTGTTGGCGATTTCGTCGTCGGTGATTTCAGTCACCTCCTTGAGCTCTTCGACCGAGCTGTACGCGAAGCGCATCACGCCGCCTGCGAAGCGGCTGTTGCCGCCGGACTCGTCTTCGTTCGCGGCTTCGAGCATGGCCACTGTCGCGCCGTGTTCGCGCGCGGACAGCGCGGCGCAGAGCGCGGCGTTGCCTTTCCCAACTACGATGACATCATAAGTCTGCAATTTGGACATCCTGACTAACGGCTGAGTGGTTCGGAATCCCGCGCGACGGGGCATTGGGACCTGCGGGAAGGGCAGAACTCTAGGGCCGAGACGCGCTGTCGTCAATACGCTTCACCATGTGGACAGGCGGTGCACTGCGTTACGATAAGGGTCTCGAAGCAGCGGGGGAGATCACATGAAAAATATCGGGAAAATCGCAGCAGCGGTTGCGCTCGCAACCGGTGCGCTGACCGTTCATGCGCAACAGGGTAAGCCCGCGCGCATCGTCGTGGCCTTCCCTGCCGGCGGGCCGATAGACATCGTCGCGCGGATGCTCGCGCCCAAGCTCGGAGAGGTGCTCGGCCAGCAGGTGCTGGTGGACAACCGCGGAGGCGCGAACGGCATGATCGGGACCGATCACGTCGCGAAATCCGCGCCCGACGGGTTGACCATGATACTCGCGAGCACGAGCGCGATCACCATCAGTCCTGCGGTGTACCCGAAGATGACTTACGACCCGGTGCGCGACCTGGCGACCGTCGCGCTGGTGTCGACGACACCCGAGCTCCTCGTGGTGCACCCTTCGGTGCCGGTGAAATCAGTGAAAGAGCTCGTGGCGCTGGCGAAATCCAAGCCGAATGCCCTCAGCGTCGCATCGACCGGCAGCGGCGGCCTGCCGCATCTCGCCCTCGAACTGCTGAAGGTCAACAGCAATACCCAGATGCTCCACGTTCCGTATCAGGGGGCTGCGCCTGCGGTGACGGCCATCCTCGGCGGCCAAGTGCACGGCCTTTTCGCGGATCTGCCGGTGCTGCTCCCGCACGTACAGGGCGGCAAGCTTCGCGCGCTCGGAGTCGCCAGCCCGAAGCGCTCCAGCCTCCTGCCGGACCTTGCCACGATGGCCGAGCAGGGACTGCCCGGCGTCGAGGCGATCAACTGGTACGGGATCATGGTCGCGGGCAAGACCCCGCGGGACACCGTCGCTCGCCTGTACGAGGGGGTGGTGAAGACGCTCAACGATCCGGGAGTGCGTGAGAAATTGATCGCCCGCGGCGCGGATCCCGTGGGAAGCACGCCGGAGCAGTTCTCCGATTACCTGAAGAAAGATCTCGAGCGCTGGGCGAAGCTCGCCAGGACGACCAACATCAAGGTCGACTGAACGCTGCGCTTCCCCTGCCCCGCCGCAGCGGGGAAGGGTCTCGAGCGGAGATCAGACTTTTGCCGCGCTCGCGCTGCGCTGCGCGCTCGCCTCGGCCACCATCGCATTGTTCACCGCCCGCACGTCCGCCAGCTTCTCCAGCCCCATGATCAAAGCGTAGACCGCGCCGGTGCGCTCATCGGGCAGCGCGCGGTTCGCACAGTTCTCGAACTTTTCCTTCAGCCGCTCGTGCGACAGCGGATTCGCGGACGTGCGTCCTGCGGGCTGGTCGACTTTGTGCGCGAGCACCGTGCCGCCGCGCAACGTCACCTTCACTTCGGCGCCGAAGTGGTTCTCGGCGGGGAACTGCTCGGTCGTATACGGCGCCACCTGC